>CAZDGB010000106.1:0-3181 GCA_964504645.1 uncultured Planctomycetaceae bacterium
CCAAGATGAAGGCGCCCTGAAGCGCTCGCCCCCTCTCCCCTGCCCCTCTCCCCCGCGGCGGGGGCGAGGGGACTTAACTTGATCACGGTTTGGCCGGGCGTTCCAGGCGGTTGAAGTACTCGTCGAGGCCGGCGCGGAACTCTTCGGGGAGCTTGTAGCCGGAGTCGCCGCTCGCCTGCGACACGCCGCGGTCCTCGCGGACTTCCTTGTCGTTGACCCCCTTGCCGAGCAACGCGAGTGCGGAATCGGTCGTGTCGCCGGTGCCGCCGCCGCCCGGTGTCGAGCCGCCTCCGCCGCCCCCCTTCGGATTGAACCGCTTGCTCTTGAGCAACAGTTCGATCGCTTCGGTCTCCGCGGCGATGGCCGGAGAGCCGGTTTCGTTGCGGCCCAGAATCTGCGTCGCGTCGCGCATCACGGCGGAAACGGCCTGCATCAACTGGATCTCCTTGCCGAAGTCCTTCTCGGCGTCGGGCAATTCGCGGATGCGGGCTTCGACCTTGTCGATCCGATCGCGCAGCTGATCCTGCGTCTCGGAGAGTTTCTTCGCTTCTTTTTCGTGCGCTTCTTTCGCTAGGGCCGGCTTCGATTGCTCGGCAACGCGGGTTTCCTCGCGCAGGTTCACTTCGGCCTCGAGAATCTGCAGCACTTCCAGCACGATCGACGGCGGCAGCGAGCCTTTCGACTTGCAGCCGGGGCAACTCCCCTTGCAGGCCGGGTCGACGAGGTCCTCCGCCCAGCGGTCGAGCGTGTCGGACCAGAACTCGGCCATCGCCAGCGAGATGCCGTGCTCCTTCGGGATGTCGTCGGCGAGGCCGCGGAGGCTGCCGAGGACGTCTTCCTTCCGCATCTCGTCGAGCACCGTCTGGAACTTGGCGAACCGCCGCCGCTCGAAGAAGGCCTGCATGTCGTCCATGATGAACGACACGTCTTTGCCTCCCTTGATTTCAGCCTGGCTGAGATCGCCGAGGACTTTCTTCGCTTTCTGGTCGATCGACCGCTCGGCGAGTCCGAACGCGCCGCCGACGTTTTCGCCGATCTTCGTCGCGATCTGGTTCTGCAAGCGGGCGGCGGCTTTAAGCCGCTTGACCAGCGTGCTGCCTTCGAGATTCGCCAGGACGCGGTTAAGCTCGTCGGCGATCTTGTCGAATTCGGCCAGCAGGTCTTCCTGCTGCTTCACGGCTTCATCGACCGTCTGGGACTGCTTGGTTTCTTTCTTCGGAGGCGTCTTGCCGGTGCCGGCGACCATCGTCGACGGCAAGCGCAGCGTCGGCGTCGACGGCTTCTTATTCTCCGGCGGGGCGGGTTGGTCCTTGCTCTTCGGCTGCTGCGACGATTCAACGTCGCTGATCTTCGGCACGTTCGGCTGTGGCGGCTGCGGTTCTTTTTTGTCGCCGCCGGGCGACGAACGGCCGTCGCGGTTCTCGCCCGCTTGCCGCGTTTTCTCGGTCGACGAGGGAGGTCCGACGTTCGCCTGTTGCTGCGCGGCATCCTTGAGCAGGTCGGCGACCGACGGCATCCGGTTCGACGAAATGTCCTTGAGGATTTGCAGCATCTCGGCCCATTTTTCGAGGTGGCCCACGCCCATTTCCGGATTGCGGGCCGCCTGCTTGACGAGGTCTTCGCCGCTGTTGACCAGCGCGGAGAGCCGGCGACCGTTGGTCCGCTCGGCGGCCGACTGGGTGTCGAGCCGCTTGCGGTTTTCGGGCTGATTCAATTCCTCTTCCGACAGTTCCCGCATCTGCTTGTTCGTCTCGAACAGCGCCAGCTCGCGGTCGCGGACTTCCAGCGACTGCCGATGCCATTTGCTCAACTGCTCGGTGATCCAGATCGCATGCTGCTCGGCGGTCATCACGTAAAAGATGTACGTCGGCGAGTAGACGCGTTCCCGATCGGGGCGGTAATCGACGGCGAAGATGCGCACGGCGATCGGCTGCGGCGCGATGCCGAGGCTCGACGCCGAGAACGTTCCAGCCAGCGACAACGCTTCGCGGTCGGTCGCGCCGGCGGCGAGAATGCGTTCGCCCTGCACCTTGTCGTCGACTTCGGATTCCTCGAGGCCGCGCCATTCCATGCCGACTTCCTTCACGCCGAAGTCGTCGTGGGCGTTCACCTGGAACGACAGCGTTTCGGAATCGAGGACGACTTTCTGCCGCGGCAGGTCTTCGCAACTGAGGGTCGGGGCTTCATCCTCGCGGGCGACGAGCGACAAGCGGAACGGCTCGCGGCTCGACAGGCCATTTTCATCTTTCCACTCGAAGGCGACGTGGCCCGATTCGTCCGCGGTGATCGGCGGCGCGGCGATGACGGCTCCGTTCGGTGCAACCGATTCGCCGTCCACGCTCGCCGAGGCCAGATTGCGGCCGATCGTCGCCGTCAGCCACGCGGTGCTGCCTTGCACGAGGGTCAGCGTGCCGCTGCGGACGTCCTTTTCGATCGGCTCGGGCCGGCCGAGATAGTCGGGGAGTTGAATCTTGCTCGACAGCGACGCCAATTCGGGTCGCAGCATCGGCTCGACGCGCAGGCGGCGGGTGTAATCGCCCAGCGAAACGGTCATCCACGCCGGCTCGATCTGCGGCGGCAGCTCGAACACATATTGGCCGTCTTGCAGATTCGCGGCGACGGCGGGCTGCGCGCCGATACGAACCTCGCCCGCGCTCGGGCGGGAGCGGGTGGTCTCGGCGAGCGGCACGGCGAACGCATACGCTTCGCCGTGCGGAATCACGAGCCGGTCGGGCAACGCCTGCGGCACTGTGAACGTGTAGCGCGGAATGCTCTGCCACGGGAGCAGCATCCGCTGCCAGGCGTTGAGCGATGCCGACGGATAGATGGTCAAGAGCGCCAGCGACAGCGCCGCGACGGCGCCGGCGAAGATCGCCCATTCGCGATGCCGGGGCGACGGGACGGCGTCCTGGAAGTTGCGTTGCCGGGCCTGTTCGGCGACGTGGCCGATCGCCGCGGCGCACAGCGTGCGGGAGCGGGCCTGTTCGGCTTCGTCGTGGGAGAGCTCGATGATGCCGAGCAACTGGTCGCCGATGCTCGGATGCTTGCGGCTCAGCAAGCGGGCCAGTTGTTCGAGCTTCCGCTGGCTCCAGACCCAGCGGTGCACGGCCCACGGGACGAGGGCGCAGCCGGTCATGGCGAGAACGAACAGCGCCAGCCGGACGACGGCGGGCGTATCCCA
>CAZDGB010000106.1:3191-20569 GCA_964504645.1 uncultured Planctomycetaceae bacterium
GGTGCCATGGTTCCCCGGATCGCGGACTTCATCCAGCGCCAGCCTTACGGCGGCCGGGGTGTCCCACAGCCGGTCCAGCGTGTACGTCAGCAGAAAGGCGAGCATCAGCCCGCAGACCGCGCCGCAAGCGGCCTCGATCAGCTTGACCGTCCAGAGCCGGCGGCGAAAGTCGAGCAACTGCGATTGCAGCGAAGCGGGAATCTGCAGCGTGACAGGCAGTCCGACACTCATGGCACCGACTCCTCGGAGGACACGATGGACAGGGCGCTTGACGAAACTGATTCTAACAAGGTTCTGAAAATTTGCTCACCAAAATTGCCGTCAAGAATCCCGGTTCGTCTTCTAACCGGGATTCGCTTATCCATCTCGGCGTAAAGCAAATCCCGGTTAACAAAGCTGAACCGGGATTTTCAAATCAACCCCACGGCTTTCCGGGCGATCCAGAAAACTCCCAACAACGCCACGATCAATCCGGCGAATGCCGGATGGCACCACAACTGCACGCGGCGGATCGACGGGGACGGCTCGGGCAGTTCCGCGAGCGACCGCACCAATTGACCGATTTGATCCGCCGCCACCACTTTCCCGCGGGTCACGCGGGCGATTTCCTCCAACACGTCGGGCCGGGCCGCGCGGCCGATCCGTTCCGCGGCGGCGCCTTGCACATAGAAAGACGTCTCCAGCGTTGCGCCGGTCTGCTTACACGTCAGGACGACCTCGTGCCGGCCGGCTTCGCTCGCGGTAAACTGTCCGTGGAAGACGCCCCATTCCTCGCCGGACGACAGCAGCCGGGCGGTTTCCGTTTTGCCGGACGGGGCGGTGATCTTCGCCGAGACATCGCCGCGGCTGAGCGGCTCGCCGCCGGAATCCATCACGTTGGCATGCAGCGCGAGTGTCTGCTTGAGTTGCGGCTGGTCCGGCGTGAAGTAGAGCCGCATCGACTCGCCCTTCGCCATGTTCCGCTGGTACGCCATCCAGCGGACGACCTGTCCCCAGAAGCGGTAGTGGTATTTGTCTTCGACCCCTTTTCGCCACCGCCACGCCCCGTCGGTCCCCATGAACAGAACCTTGCCGGCGCCGTACGTCCGCGTGACGAGCAGCGGCAAGCGGCCGTGTTCGTTGGAGACGTCTTTGTGCGTCGCCAGGATTTCGCTGCCGGCTTTCGCGCGGACGACGCCAGCGTACCACTGGAACCCCGGCAGGTTCTCCCACACTTCGAGATTCTCGTCTTCGGTATCGGCGAGCTTCGTCAACAGGCTGCGGCGGCCTTGCTCGGTCAGTTCGAAATGGCCCGGCGTGCGCGCCCCCCAGCCGCCCGGCTGGGCATCGTCGGCGACGACGGGATTGAGTTCTTCGAGCTCGGTATCGGCGAGCGATTGCTGCCGGCCGTACATGCCCGGCATGAAGACCAGCCCGCTCGCCTGATGCTCGACGAGGCCTTTGAGCAACCGGCATTGTTCCGTCGTCAGTTGCCCGCCGTCGACGCCGACGTCGCCGAGGAAGACGACATCGTACTTTGAAAGTTCGTCCAGCCCGGCGGGGAACTGCTTGATGTAGTCTTGGTTACCGCCGCCAACTTTGCCGAGTTCGGGATGAAACAACAGGCACGAGACGTTGACGCCGGGATCACGCGACAGCGCGTTCCGCAGGTAGCGGTATTCCCAGCGAGGATACGATTCGACGACGAGAACCTGCAGCTTCTCCTCGCGGATGGCGATGGGAGCCGTCAGCTTGTTGTTTTCCGGGAGCAGTTCCTCGCTGTGCTTGGGGATCGTCAACGTCGCGGTGAAGTCGCCGGTGGTTTTCGGTTTCCAATAGACGGCGTCGGAGGTGCGGCCCATCGGGGCGATGCGGATTTCCTTGGAGACTTCCTCCCCGTCGGACATTTTCAGCGTGACGGTCGTGACGTAATCGCGCGGCAGCGAACTGTCGATCGTGAAGGGAATTCGCACGGCTTTCCCGGCGATGCCGAACGTGGGGGCGTCGAGGCTCAACAATTCCACATCGGGCAAACGCCGCGGACTGCCGGTAGGAATCACGAAGACCGGCACGTCTTTCAGGCGGAGCTTCGTCGCGGCCTGCACGGGGGGTGCTCCAACATTCCAGTCACCGTCGGAGGCCAGGACCACGGCCCGCAGATGCCGGAATTTTTCCAGCGACTGTTCCAGTGGCTCCTGCAGATTCGTGCCGAGGTTCGCGTCGGGTGCCGAGAAGGCTTCCACGGCGACGTTCATTTTCTCGTTCACTTCGGTCCAGGTGTCGGTGTTCGAGAGCGCCGCCAGAGATTCGCGGCGGGTGACGAGGTCGCTCGACGACGCGCTCGCCGGCACGTCGCGCGTCTCCATGCTGGCGGAGTTGTCGATCAGCACGGCGACGGTGGGGTATTCGGTCGGCGCGAACGACTCGATCCATTCGGGCTGGTTGAACATCAGCGCGCACAGCCCGATGATCGCCAGCCGCAGCAGTTCCAGGCAGCCTTGCGAGAATTGAAACCCGCTGCGCTGCCATGACCAAGCGCTCAGACCGACGGCGATCAGCATCGCCAGCACCGTGGCGGTGACCGACCACGGCGTCCACAGGAACGTGAGGGCATGACTGCTCGTCACGACGCGACTCCCGCGGAATGGGTTTCTGCGGGCGCCGGGATCGTTTCGAAGCCCCGTGCGAACGGGCCTGATGCGGTCGAGTCCTTTGCCTTGCGCGGCAGGCACAATGCCGATTCGACAATGAGCGCCACGATCATGATGAAGAGAAACGCACGCCAGATTTCTTCGATCAGCGATTGCAAACTGCCGGCGCGGTCGTCGACACGGGAGAAATCGAGTCCCTGGAACAATTCTCGCACGCGGGCATCGTCGAGCACGGCGGCCTGATCTTCCGCGGCACTACGATTTACGGCGAACAGTTTCTCACCCGAGCCGTACACGCCGGCGTGGAAGGCGTAATCGGTCGATAATGCGGCGTCGGCCACGGCGAGCGGTTGCCATTCGACGGTTTGATCGGCCCCGATTTCTCCGGCGACCACGTCGCGGATGTTCCCCAGTCCCGCCGCGCCGGCGGTCAGCGCCCGTTGAATGAGGATATAGAGGACGACGCCATCCGCGGCGAACGAGGAATCGCCGAACGCCGCCGTCGTGGTGCAGTAGTACGCTCCGCCGCGCGGCGTCGCTGCGCGGGCCAACAGCGGCGAACCGTCTTTCAGCACGGCGAGCGGCGTTGCTTCCCCCGCGAAGCCGCACTGCTTGAAGATCTCCATTCGTCCGACCGGCAGCGATGCGCCGCTCTGCGAATTCGCCAACAGATCGGCGTCGGTCCGCCAGCTTTCGACCATCATCGGCGACGGGCTGTCGCTCCAGCCTTGCCAGCGGACGCCGAGGAATTCGTTTCCGTTCGGTTCGCGCGGCGGAAAGAAAATCACCTGGCCGCCGCGGTCGAGATAGACCTGCAACGCGTCCGCCTCCGGGCCGTCTGGCAAAGACGCGGTCCATAAGACGAGCGACAGCTTCTCCCAATCGACGACGGCGAGCTGATCCGGCGCAACGATTTCCGACACGTCCTGAAACATCGGATCGGGCGAAATCTGAGCGGCGAGTTCCAGCGGCCGCGCATACGCCGAGCCGTCGCTGACGATTAAAGTCTGCCGCAGCGCCGGCTTGTCGAAGACGAAATAGAATTCGTTGTCGCCGGGATTGGCGTCGGCCGGCAGCGAGATTTTTCCCCAGCCGCGTTCCTGCGTTTTCTCCAGCGGAATGCGGTGATCCTGAATGTCGACCGATTTGCCCGTCATGTCCACCGGCAATTCCGAGCGGGCGTTGTCGATCTCGAAGTGCACGGGGACGGTGACGTTGCCCGCCGTGTCCCCTTCCTGCGTCAACCGGAACGAAACGAGCAGTTCGGCGGCATCGCTCGTCTGCCGGCGGCGGACGTTCGTCACGCGGACGGCGACGTTGTTCGCCGCGGCGTCGGGATAGGCCAGCAGATGGAACCGCACCCGCTGCGGCAATTCGAGGAACTGATCGCGGAGTGTCTTCCAGCGGCCAGATTCGGCGTCCCAATCATTCTTCCGCAGGTCGGAGCAGATCCAGATTTCGGTGCGGCCCGTCTTGTTCGTCTGAATGTACTGATACGCCGCCTCCAGCATCGCCGCGAGATCGGCCGTCGCGTCGGCCGGTTCGGTCTCCGGCAGATGCAGCAGCGACTCGGGCGAGTCGATGTCGCGCGGCGCGTGCGCCGTGCTTTCAATTAGCACCCATCGCGACGAGCCGACGAGTCCGAGCATTCGCGCCAGTTGCTGACGGCCGCTGTCGAGCTTGCCGGTGACGGTGCCGGCTTCCTGCTGCCGCAGGCTGGGGGAACGGTCGAGCAGAATCAGCGTGGTGTCGGCGCCGCCGGTGAGGGCGAGCCAGCCGCTGACGAGCGGACGGCTGATGGCGAAGATCAGCCCGGCGACGGCGAGGACCCGCATGGCGAGGATCAGCCATTGCCGGATGCGGGCGTACCCCCGCGACATGCGGTTCGCCGCCAGGAGGAACATCATGGCGGCCCAGGGGATCGTCTGGTAACGGCGCTGGTTGATGAGATGAATGATGATCGGCAGCGCGATGAGCGGCAGCGCGGCGAGCATCAAGGGTTGGAGGAAACTCATCGCGTCGCTTTCGTCCGCGTTCTTCCGACTAACAAGCGCATCAGGACCTGTTCGTAACTTTCGTCGATCGAAATGCGATGATAATCCGCCGCCGTCTCCAGCATCACTTCTTTCAAGCCGTCGAGATAGATCTGCAGCGCCTTGAGATACCGGTCGGCGATTTCGTTCGGCTCGGCGAAGATCGACGGCCCGCCTTCCAGGTCGAGAAATCGCATCGGCCGCCGAAACGTGAAACTCGTTTCCAGCGGATCGAGCAGGTGCAGCACCGTGACGTCGTGTTTGCGGAACCGCAGGTGCTGAAAGCAGCTACGCAACTGATCCGGCTCGACGAACAGGTCCGAGAGAATCACGATCAAAGCCCGCTGCCGGATCGTCTCGGCGAGTTCGTGCAGCACATCCGCGAGGCCGGTCTCGCCCTGCGGCTCGGCTTGTTCGAGGAGATCGAAGTAGGTCATCAGATGCGCCGGATTCCGCTTCGGCGGCAGATTCCGGACGATCCCCTTCGCCACGCACGACAGCCCGACGGCGTCACCCTGCTGCAAGGCGAGATAGCCGAGCGACCCGGCCAGCTTGCGGGCGTACTCGATCTTGGTGATACCGGTCGAGCCAAAGTTCATCGACCCGCTGGTGTCGACGACGGCGCACAGCCGCAGGTTGGTGTCGGCCTCGAACTCTTTCACGTAGAACCGGTCGGAGCGGCCGAAGGCCCGCCAATCCAAACGGCGGAGATCATCGCCGGGGACGTACTTGCGGTACTCCGCGAATTCGACGCTCGCCCCGCGATGCGGGCTGGCGTGCCGGCCGGAGACGTTCCCGAGCATAGGCCGCCGCGCGTGCAGCGGCACCGCCGCCAACCGCGACAGGACCTGCGCGTCGAGAAAACTCCGCGGCTTGGCATCCGGGAACATGCGACGTCGACCTTCCGTGCTTCAGGAGTTTTGAAACCTTTTCTATCCGCAGATTTCACAGATTGACGCAGATTCAAGCCAATCTTCCTGACTTTAAAATCTGCGAAATCTGCGGATCAACTCTTCTGAATTACGCCTCCGATTGCGTTTCTTCCAGCAAGCGCCGCACGATTTTCTTGGCGTCGATTCCTTCCGCCTGTGCCGCAAACGTCGTGATCACGCGGTGCGTCAACACCGGCACGGCGACTTCGTGCACGTCCTCCAGCCGCACCATGTAACTGCCGAGCAGCGCCGCCCGCGCCTTGGCGGCGAGGATCAGATTCTGCACGGCCCGCGGACCGGCGCCCCACGCGACGAGCGGCTTGAGCCACGCCGGCGCGGTCGACCCATGCGGGCGCGTCTTTCGCGTCAGCTTCACGGCGAACGCATAGATATGGTCGGGGACCGGCACTCGCCGCACGAGATGCTGATGTTCGAGGATTTGCTCCGCTGTGAGTAGGTGCTTCAGTTCCGGCAGCGCATCGCCGGTCGTCGTGCGGGCGATCTGCAATTCTTCCGCTTCGGACGGATAGTCGAGTTCGATCAGGAACATGAAGCGATCGAGCTGTGCTTCGGGCAGCGGGTAGGTGCCTTCCTGCTCGACGGGGTTTTGCGTCGCGAGCACGAGAAACGGCGGCGGCAGTTTGAACATCTTGCCGACGACCGTCACCTTCTGCTCCTGCATCGCTTCGAGCATGGCGGCCTGCGTTTTCGGCGGGGCGCGGTTGATTTCGTCGGCGAGGATGATGTTCGCGAAGACCGGGCCGTGCACGAACTCGAATTCCCGCTTACCGCTCCCGGTGTCCTGCAGAATGTCGGTGCCGGTGATGTCCATCGGCATCAAGTCGGGCGTGAACTGGATGCGGCTGAACTTCAACGACATCGTCTCGGCGAGCTTGCTGACCAGCAGCGTCTTGGCGAGACCCGGCACGCCCATCAAGAGTCCGTGGCCGCGGCCGAAGAGGCAGATCGCCAGCCGTTCGATGACGTCGTGCTGGCCGACGATGACGCGGGCGAGTTCGGTTTTCAGATTGGCGTAGATCGCCCGCAAGCGGTCGATCGCTTCCACATCGCTGTCACTGAGACGAACGACACCCTCCGACAGAGCAGACTGCGACATGCCGGTGCATCCGTTGGGTTACGAAGTGGGAGCGCGGAGACGAAACGTCCTGGAAATTCGAGATTAGCAAGTTCGATTGCGTTGTCTACCGTCCACTGACGGATTTCGAATTTTTCGGCGTCACAACCTCGGAATACAAAGACGGTCCGCGAGCTACAAACTGATAAAGACGTAAGGTCACTGCACGAAGTTCAAAAATTTCCGGTCGGGACAGAGGAATTTTCAGGAATTCTTGAGTGTGCGCGCACGATCTGCGCCGGGAGATTCACAGAGAAAGAAGAAAGAATGCCGCTGCGGCTGGCGTCTTGTGCGCAAAAACAAGAATTTTTCAGGCGTGAACACGTCGGGCTGACGCCGCGACGCTCGCCTTACTGGATCTTGAGACTCGCCACTCCCAGCAGCGCCAAAAGCGCCGACGTGATCCAGAACCGCACCACGATTTTGATCTCGTGGTCGCCGCGAAATAGAAAGTGGTTGTGCAGCGGGCTGCAGGCGATCAGGCGTTTGCCGGTCGCTTTGAACCAGGCGACTTGCAGGATCACGCTGACGGTCTCAACGACGAATACGCCGCCGACGATCAGCAGCAGCACCTCTTGCCGTGTCACGAGCGCGCCGAAACCGAGCAGCGCCCCGGTCGGCAGCGAACCGGAATCTCCCATGAAGACCTGGGCGGGGTAGCAGTTGTACCACAGAAAGCCGAGCATCGAACCGACGAGCGCAGCGAATAGGACGCTCAATTCCCCTGCCCCGGTGAAATACGGCACGCTAAGGTAGTCCGCCATTACACGGTGCCCGGATACATAGGTCAGCGCCACGAACGCGGCCCCGGCGAAGACGAGGCAGCCCCCGGCCAGTCCGTCGAGTCCGTCGGTGAGATTTACGCCGTTCGAGCTGCCGACGATCACCAGCGTTCCCCAGATGGCGAACGCTCCGCCGAGAAATAATCCATGCATGCCAAACGGCCAGATGAGGTCTAACCCGTGCGGCTTGTCGCGCTGCTCGATGACGAGCAGATGCACGACGACCGCGGCGAGGAAGAGCTGTGCGAGAAACTTCTGGCGCACGGTCAACCCGCGGCGGGACGTGGAGATTTTGATCCAGTCATCGGCGATGCCGATCGCGGCGAACCCGCCAGTGATCAGCAACGCGAGTTGGACGTAGCGATTCGTCAGATCGGCACAGAACAGCGCAGCGATGATAATCGCTGCAACGATGAAGACGCCCCCCATCGTCGGCGTAGCGTTCTTCGCGGCATGCAGCTCATTGAGCCGGCTGGAGGCGCTGTCGACCCGTTCGCGGAAGCGGCCGTTCAGCCAGCGAATGGCGATCGGGCCGAAGATCATCGCGACCAGAAACGATGTGACCGCCGCCAACGCCGCGGGGGCCGTGAGTAATACGGGGTAATCGCCGCTGGACGCAAATTGCATCTGTTCCAGAACCGGAGCGAAATGTTGCAGCAGCCAGACGAGCATGGGGGAAAAGTAGAGGGTTGATGGTTTAGGGTTGAGGGATAAAAACGCCGATGTCACGCGCACTTCAAGCGCGGAACGCCGCAGGCGATCTCGGTCATCCAGTCGATGACTCGTTCCATCCGCATGCCGCGGGAGCCTTTGACGAGGATCACGTCGCCGGGATCGAGCCAGCATTCCAATAGGAACAGCAACGTGTCCCAATCTCCGGCGGCGGCAATGTGGTGGGATGATAAGCCGGCCGACATCGCGCCGCCGGCAACGTCGTCGGCGTGATCGCCGGTGACGAGGAGCCGATCGATCTTCAATCGCCCGATCTGCGCGCCGAGTTGATGGTGCTCGAACGTCGCCGCGGAACCGAGCTCCAGCATGTCGCCTGCGACGACGATTCGCTTTCCAGTCGCGGGCGTTGGAATTTCCATTAGCGTCGCGAGCGCGGCGGCGAACGCCTGCGGGCTGGCGTTGTACGTGTCGTCGATCACAGACCACGGGCCGATGTGCCGCACTTGCGAACGCCCGGCGATCGGCGTGAAGCCTGCCAGTCCCTCGGCGAGAACGGTGCCGGGAATGCCGATTTCCCGGCCGATCGCCAAAGCGCACAGCGCGTTCGTCACGTGATGGCGTCCGACGACCTGCAAATGATACGTCTGCCCGTCGAAGCGAAATCGCAGGCCGTCGGACGTTTGTTCGATGTCTGTCGCCCGCCAGGCGTCTTTCGCGTGTTCGCCGACGAAAATCACGCGGTGTTTTACACGCCGTGCCATTGAGCGCAGTTTTTCGCAATCGCCGGGCAGCACGGCGAATCCGCCGGGCGGTAGCGTTTCCAGCAATTCACCTTTGCCCTGCATGATCCCTTCGACGCTGCCGAACGTCGCGAGGTGAGCCGAACCGATAGCCGTGATGACGCCGATTTCGGGCTGTGCCACCTCCGCCAGTTGGGCGATGTCGCCGATGCGGGCCGCGCCGAGTTCCAGCACGGCGAACTCATGGTCGGATTGAATCTCCAGCAGACTCAGCGGTAAGCCGATTTCGTTATTAAAGTTCTTCCGGCTACGGACGCCAAAATGCGGGCCGCTGAGGGCCGTGTGAATCATCTCGCGGGTCGTCGTCTTGCCGACGCTCCCCGTCACGCCGATGACCATCGCCTCCATGCGGCGGCGATGCCACACGGCGAGATCGCGCAAGGCTTGCTGGGTATCGGCGACCATGAGTTTCGGACCGGTCAGCGATTGATGGCGATCCGCACGAACGATCGCAAGCGCGGCTCCGCGCTGCAGCGCATCCGCGGCGAAATCGTGGCCGTCGTGCTTCGCTCCCGGTAACGCGAGGAAGACGTCCCCCGGTTCGACTTCGCGGGAATCAATCCGCAAACGACCCGTCGCCGGTTGCCGGCTGGCGGTATCCCGCAGTTGGCCGCCAACCGCGGCGGCCATCTCCTCAAGCGAGCCAGGCCACATCGTGCGTCTCGCTGAAGGAAGTGTCTCTCGCCGACAGGCTCCGGAACATCACGCCCCTCTCCGTTGGATTTGGGCGGAATCGGACAGCAATTCGAACAACGCCAACCGGGCGATGCGGCGGTCGTCGAACGGAATGCGATGGTCGCGGAAGATTTGCTCGTTCTCGTGGCCTTTGCCGGCGATCAGCACGCTGTCGCCCGGCCGGGCCAGCCGCATTGCCAGGCGAATCGCCGCCGCCCGGTCCAGCTCGACGCGCGGCGGCGGACCCGAAACGCTGAACCCGGCGACGATGTCCTCCGCGATGCGCGATGGAATTTCCGTGCGGGGATTGTCGCTCGTCACGATCGGGACGTCGGCCAACTGCGACGCCTTGCCTAACAGCGGCCGCTTCGTCCGGTCGCGGTCGCCCCCCGCGCCGAAGACGCAGATCACGCTCCCCGGCGTCACGCTCCGCAGGCTTTGCAGGCAACGCCGCAACGCGTCGTCGGTGTGGGCGTAGTCGACGAAGACTTCGAATCGCTGGCCGCAAGTGATCCGTTCCAGTCGGCCCGGTGCGCCGCGGAAATCGTGCAAGGCCGAGATGATGTCTGGCAGCGAGACGCCGAGGACGGAACAAGCCGCCGCTGCGGCGAGGCCGTTTTCGATGTTGTGCCGGCCGATGAGCGGCGACTCGCAGACGGCGGAGGCTCCGTGCAGCGACAAACGAAAGTTCGTCCCGCTTAAGGATTCCGAGATAATCTGGGCCGTGACGTCGGCCGGTTCGCGCTGGCTGAACGAGACGATTTCGACGTTCGCCGGCAGGAACTCGCGCACGCTCCAACAGCCGAGATCGTCGAGATTCAGCACCAGCGGCGTTTTGGGCCGCAGCAACTGGGCGATACGGGCTTTGCTCACCTGGTAGTGGGTGAAGTTTTGATGGTAGTCGAAATGGTCCTGCGTGATGTTCGTGATGACGGCCGCGGCGAGTTCGGTTCCGGCGACGCGGTTCTGATGCAGCGCATGGCTGGAAAGTTCAACGGCTGCGTGGGTCGCACCGTTCGCCGCCATGCGGGCCAGCCATTCGGCGAACGACTTCGAATCGGGCGTGGTGAGCTGCGACGGCTCGGTTTGCACGCCATCGTCGTAGTCGACGGTGCCGAGCAAGCCGCAACGGCGATCGGCGTGTTGCAGAATGGCCCGGATCATCCAGGCGACAGTTGTCTTGCCGTTGGTGCCGGTGACGCCGGCGACGTTCAACGTTCGTGAGGGATTTCCATAAGCCGCGCCGCACAACCGGGCGAACGCATCGCGGACATCTGTGACGATGCACTGCGGAACCGCGGCCTCGGGAATCGGGCGATTCACCAAGAGCGCCGCCGCACCGCGGGAAACCGCGTCGCCGATGAACTCGGTCCCGTCCGTCTTCGTGCCGGGAATCGCCGCGAACAAACTGCCGGCCCGGCATTCCTGGCTGCGCTCGGTGAAGTCGCTCACCGAAATCTCTTCGGCGTTGAGGAACGTGGCAGCGGGAAACAACGTCCGCAACCGGACTGTGTTCGTTGTCAGCCGGGGGCAGACCGGAGTCGGTCGCACGGCTTGTGGCGAAGCGCTGGTCATCCGGCCATCCCTGGCGTGAAACGATCCAAGACTCGAAATCGTCCTGATTCCGAGATTTGCGGAACTGCGGAATTCTGCGGATTTTCGGCAATCGGTCAAGACGGCTTTCGGCAGAACTTGCCGGGGAGAATTGGGCGGGACATACTCGGGCGTAAGCAAGAGAGAAGAACAGAAGGTCCGCAGATTTCGCAGATTCACGCAGATTCGGAAAACGGCCGTCAGCTGGATTCCAATCTGCGAAATCTGCGGACCAGTACTTCTCCGCATTTTGAACGATCTGCGGGATGATGAACCTTGACTGACCCCTACGACGCGCTCCTCGTGGTTTCCTTCGGCGGGCCGGAGAAACGCGAGGATGTGATTCCATTTTTGGAAAACGTCCTGCGCGGCAAGCCGGTGCCGCGCGAGCGGCTGCTCGAGGTGGCGGAACACTACTATCACTTCGACGGCGTCAGCCCGATCAATCAGCAGACGCGGGAATTGATCGCGGCGTTGCGCGCCGAACTCGATGCCGCCGGGATTTCGCTGCCCATTTATTGGGGCAATCGCAACTGGCATCCGCTGTTGCCGGATACGCTGCGGGAAATGTCGCAGGCCGGCGTCCGTCGCGCGCTGGCGTTTGTCACATCGGCGTATAGTTCGTACTCCGGCTGCCGGCAGTATCGCGAGAACATCCAGCAAGCGCAAACGGCCCTCGGTGAGCCGCCGCAAATCGACAAGCTGCGGGCGTTCTACAATCATCCGGAGTTCATCGCGGCGGCGGTTGAATGCGTCGCGGCGGCCTGGGCGGAAATTCCCACGAATCGGCAAGCGACGGCTCGAATTGCGTTCACGGCGCACAGCATTCCGTCGTCCATGGCCCAGACGTCGCGTTACGTCGAACAACTGACCGAAACGTGCCGGCTCGTCGCGGAGCAACTGCACGTTCCGCCCGAGCGCTGGCAACTCGTCTATCAAAGCCGCAGCGGCCGCCCGCAAGATCCGTGGCTCGAACCCGACATCGGCGATCATCTGCGGTCGTTGAAAGCCGCCGGAGTTAATGATGTTGTCGTCGCTCCGGTCGGTTTTCTCTCCGATCACATCGAAGTCCTCTACGACCTCGACGACGAAGCCCAGCGCATCGCCCGTGAGATCGGCCTGAACATGCTCCGCGCCGCGACCGTCGGCACGCATCCGCGCTTCATCGCCATGATTCGCGAGTTGATTCAGGAACGCTTGTCCGGAACCAACCGCCGCGCGATCGGCCGCTTTGGCCCGAGCCACGATGTCTGTCCGGAGGATTGTTGTCCGGCTCCGCGGGCTCGTGGTGTTTCGACGTCTTAAGGCATCTCTCGCAAAGACGTAAGGACGCAAAGGGACCCGTGCGGGAGTAGCCGCAACCAAAATCCAGTAAACTCCGATCCAGGAAGAAAACGGAACGCGGAAAGACGCTGGCCCGAAACCCGCGGGGGAACGCGGACAAAACCGTTGAACCGACTTTTCTTCTGATCCGCGCGCTTCCGTGTCGTCTGCGTGGCGCAGCCCCGCGTTCCCACTTTTCTTAGATCAAGCGGCTGTTGACCGACTTTCAGAACCGATAAAGACTCACAGTCGCGAAAGGAAATTTCCCCATGCCCGCTGCTGCCGAGTTGCTGCCGTATTTGCAGCGGCATTGGGGCTATCAGGAGTTTCGGCCGTTGCAGGCCGAGGCGATGCAGGCGGTCCTTAACGGGCGAGATTCGGTCGTCGTGTTGCCGACGGGCGGCGGAAAGTCGCTCTGCTATCAGGCGCCGGCGCTGGCGATGGACGGGACGGCGATCATCGTTTCGCCGCTGATCTCGCTGATGAAGGACCAGGTCGATGCGCTCCTCTCGAACGGTGTCGCCGCCGCGGCGGCGAACAGCACGCATTCGGCGTCGGAGCGACTGGAAGTCGCCGACGGCCTGCGCTCAGGGCGATTGAAGCTGCTCTATCTCTCTCCCGAGCGACTCTGCACCGAACGGACGCTGTCGTTTCTCGAAGGCTGCCAGATTTCCTTCTTCGCCATCGACGAGGCCCATTGCATCAGTCAGTGGGGACACGATTTCCGGCCCGAATACCGGATGCTCTCGCTCCTCAAGCAGCGATTTCCGGCGTCCGCCGTCCACGCTTACACGGCGACGGCGACGCCCGCCGTGCGGCAAGATATCGCGGCGCAGCTGGAATTGGCCGAGCCATTATTTCATGTCGGCTCGTTCGACCGGCCGAATCTCCTCTACCGCGTCCAGCGCCGCGGCGATCTCTTCGAACAAGTGATCGAAGTCCTCGGCCGGCATCCGCAGCAGTCGGGCATCATCTACTGCATTACCCGCAAGGAGACCGAGGAGATCGCCGCGCTGCTCCAGCAGCAGGGGCACCGGGCGACCTGCTATCACGCGGGATTGTCGGAAGCCGCGCGGTCATCGGCTCAGGACCGATTTCAGAAGGAAGACGTTGATATCGTCGTGGCGACGGTGGCGTTCGGCATGGGAATCGACAAGTCGAACGTCCGCTTCGTGATCCACACCGGGTCGCCGAAGTCGCTCGAACATTACCAACAGGAAAGCGGCCGCGCGGGCCGCGACGGGCTCGACGCCGAGTGCTGCCTGTTCTACGGGACGAAGGACTTCGTCTTCTGGCGGAAAATGCAGGAGGATTTGCCGCCGGAGGCCCTCCCCAGCGCCCGCCGCACGCTGCAGGGGGTGGAGAACTATTGCCAGGGGACCGTCTGCCGGCATCGGGCGCTCGTCGAGTATTTTGGCCAGACGTTCGAATCCGCCGATTGCGGCGCGTGCGACGTCTGCCTGTCGGACCTCGACCTGACGCCAGACGCGAAGATCGTTGCGCAGAAAATCCTGTCGTGCGTCGTCCGCGTGAAAGAAATGTTCGGCGGGCAATACGTCGCGCAGGTGCTGTGCGGCTCGAAGGAGCAGCGCATCCTCGACAACATGCACGACCAGCTCAGCACCTACGGCTTGCTCGCCGACAGCGGCACGAACGCCGTGCGGATGTGGATCGAACAACTCACCGCGCAAGGTTTCCTGGAACGCTACGGCGAGTATCAGCAACTTCGTGTCACGACCGCCGGCTGGACCGTGTTGAAGGGAGATACGATTCCGCGGCTGTTGCAGCCGCTGGCGAAGAAATCGCGGGCGACGCGCGCCTCCCGCCGCGGCGATGTTTCCTGGAACGGCGTCGATACCGGCTTGTTCGACACGTTGCGGCAACTGCGTCGCGAACTCGCCGACGAGCGGAACGTGCCGTCGTATATCGTCTTCGGCGACGAATCGCTCCGCGACATGGCCCGCTTGCGGCCGACGTCGTTGGAGAAATTCCACGAAGTCTACGGCGTCGGCGCCCGCAAGGCGGAAGACTACGGCTCCCGCTTCACCGCGGCGATTCGCGAGTATTGCGAATCGCACGAAGTCGTCGCTGACGTGACGGTCAACGAACGCCCGCCGCCGGTCGCTCCGCCGGAAACGCAGAGCGTTTCAGTAGCCCGCAAACGGAGTTTTGACCTGTTCGAGGAAGGCCGCACGCTCGCCGAGGTCGCCGCGGCGGTGGACCGCGCTCTCAGCACGACGTCTGAGTATTTGGTGGAGTACATCCGGCAATCGGGCCGCGTCGAACCGCAGCCGTGGGTCGACAGGGAGAAAGCCGCACGGATCGAAGCCGTACTCGCCGCGCAATCCGACGACCGTTTGAAACCGGTTTTCGACGCGTTGAACGGAGGCGCGACCTACGAGGAAATCCGCATCGTGACGGCCTGCCGCCGGAATCGTCCGCCAACGTAAACTTCGATGAAGCAGTAAAACAGGCCTCGCGCAGAGACGCAGAGGCCACAGAGAAAACAGAAAAGATGGGGCGAAAAGCAAAGCCTGCTCGGATTCAGCCCTCGGACTCTCTACCCCTCTTTCCGCTTTCTCTGCGTCTCCGCGCGAGAATTGCCTTTCCTGGATTTCGCGATTTATAAAAATACTGCGAGAAGCACACGTCGGGCTGACGCCTCGACGCTCGCCTTGTCAAAAGGGGACACATTATGCGACGCGCTGCGTTCTGGTTGTTGCTGGTCATAACGACTGGGCCGGTGTTCGCCGAGGATCTGGCCGGGCGGCTCAAAGGGGTCGCGTTCGACCATTACGCTCCGGCGCCGGGGTATTCGGAAGGGCCGACGTGGCGCGGCGGGGATGTGTTCTTCTGCAGCGGGGCCTTGCTGAAGGTCGATGCGCAGCAGAACGTGCACAAGTATCTCGACATCAACCCCGCCGGGACGGTGCTGCTCGGCAACGGGCATCTGTTGATCGCCGATAACAAATCGAAAGCGGTGCTCGATCTGTCGCCGGACGGCAAGGCGACTGTTCTCGCCGACCGCTTCGAGATCGAGCCGCTCCGCGGCCTTAACGATCTGACCGTCGATGCCCGCGGCAACATCTACTGGACCGATCCCGAAGGCTCGTCGCTCGACAAACCGGTCGGCAACATCTTCCGGCTGCGTCCCGACGGCCGCGTCGAAAAGCTGACGACCGGCCTCGCGTTTCCCAACGGACTCGACGTCGACCCGGCGAGCAAGTTTTTGTACGTGATCGAATCGCAGTCGAAGAAGATTCTCCGTTACCTGTTGCCGGCCGACGACGAACTGCTCGGCAAACCGGAACTGTTCTACGATCTCGGCGGCTCCGGCGGCGACGGGTGCGCGTTCGATGCCGACGGCAACTTGTGGGTCGCCGATTTCCATCGCCCCGAAACCGGCCAAGGCCGCATCACGGTGTTGAGTCCCGACGCCAAGCCGCTCGCCCGTCTCGACGTCCCGGCGAAAGTCGTCAGCAACATCGCATTCGGCGGGCCGAACCACGACGAAATCTTCTGCACAACCGGCGAACCGCCCGGCGTCTTCCACGCCAGAGTCGGCGTGAAAGGATTCCAGGGGCATCCGGGGAAAGAATATCCGCTTGTCCGTGCGCTAAACGTGGTGCCGATGATCGCGCACCCCGATGCGGACCGCGTGCGGGAGATTGTCAAGGCGATTGGGGACGAGCCGTCTGCTTCCATGTTCAACGTCAAGACGCTTGAACTTATCGAATCGCTCACCGATCCCGAGCTGCGGATGAAGATGAATGCTTTGCTGAAAGAAATCAAAGTCGCGGCAATCCGACATGAGAACGACAAGAAAATCCTGCCGGCGATTCAGCATGTCAAAGGCAAACCGATATTTGAGGTCTTCGCACCGGATTGGTTGCGGGCGATCGCCGGGGATGAGCACCTCGCCGTGATGTCGCGGATCACCGAACTGGACCTCAACGAGCGGACCGACGGCCACCAGGAGCCGGAAAAACGAGAGTTGAAAGACCGCGTCACCGACGACGTGCTGTACGTACTCCGGGGCCTGAAACAGCTGCGCCGGCTCGAACTCTCCGGTACGGCGATCACGAGCGCCGGGTTGGTTCATCTCAAGGACCTGACGAATCTCGAACGGCTGAATCTCTGTCTCACGGCGGTCGACGACGCGGGCTTCGAGCATCTCGCCGGGCTGACGAAGATGAAGCGGATGACGATCTGCGCCTCGAAGATCACCGGCAGCGGGTTCCAACACCTGGGCGGCATGAAACAGCTTGAATCGATCAACCTGCATTCCGCGCCGGCCAGCGACGCCGGGCTGGAGGCGATCGGCCAACTCACGAGCCTCAAGCGGCTGGAGATCGTGCATACGAACGTCACCGACGTCGGACTCAAGCACCTCGCCGGGTTGACGAACCTGCAGCAGTTGCACATCCACGGTCCGGAAACGACCGAGGCGGCGCTGCCGTTCCTGTCGCAATTGAAGGAGTTGTACGAACTCGACGTCTATGACAAAGCGGCGAGCAACCAGACGATTGGACAGATCGTCCAGTTGCCCAAGCTCCGCAAGCTGATGCTCATCCTCGGCGTGTTCGACGACGAGGGCGTGAAGCAATTGTCCGATATGAACACGCTGGAAGAATTGACGCTGAATTCCGGCAAGGTGACCGACGCGTCGGTCGATGCGCTCGGCCAGATGAAACGCCTGCGGAGGCTGAACCTCGCCGGCACGAAGATCACGGCGGACGGCAAACAGCGTCTGCAAGCCGCGTTGCCGAAGACGGTGATCGAATCGTGACATAAGGCGAGCGT
>CAZDGB010000107.1:0-20553 GCA_964504645.1 uncultured Planctomycetaceae bacterium
CTCCGCCACCGACAACGACGAGGTGGAGATTCTGCTTGCTGTGGACCGCACTGCGCCGCAGCCTCGCGCTGGACCCGAACCAGCCGAGCACCGGACCCGTAGGGGTGCCTGGCGGCAAGCCCTTCACGTCATCGCCCATCGACCCGAATCAGCCTTCCACCGGGCCGGTCGGGGCGCCAGGCAAGCCGTTCCCGGAGACGTACCCGTATCCGATCCAGGCGTGGCGGCTCGGCGGCGAGCAGTTGCTGCTGACGATGGGGGGCGAAGTCGTCGTCGACTATTCGCACCGATTCAAGGCCGACTTCGGCGATCAGACGTGGGTCTTCGGTTACTGCAACGACGTGATGGCCTACATCCCGTCGCACCGCGTGCTGCTCGAAGGAGGCTACGAAGGGCAGAGTTCGATGTGGGTCTACGGCATGCCCTGCCTGAAATGGGGCGACAGCGTCGAGAAAGACATCGCCGCCGGCATGGTGCAGCTGGTTGAACAGTTGGGGAAGTAGCGGCGAATCGTAGAGCAGGCGGCTCGCCTGCTTGTCTTGGGAATGAAGAAGCGAGCAGGCGAGCCGCCTGCTCTACGCCAAAAAGGTACCTTCCCCGTGCTTCAAACCCGTTCCTGCGGCATCATCCTGTTTAAGGAAAAGCCGCATCGCAAATTCTTGCTGATGAAGCATCCGCACCGGTTCGACTTGCCGAAGGGGCACGTCGAGGCGGGAGAGACGGATGAGGAGTGCGCGCTGCGGGAGATGTGGGAGGAGACCGGGATCGCGAAGGATGCCGTGCGGCTCGATCCGGCTTTTCGCTTCGAGGAAGTCTACTACCCCGTCGAGCCGCGGTTCGGACCGGAGAAAGTCGAAAAGACGCTCATCATTTTTCTCGGCTGGATCGAGCAGGACTATCCCGTCAAACTGACGGAACACACCGGCTACGAATGGTGGATGTGGCGTCCGCCGCACCACATCCAGAAGTACACGATCGACCCGCTGCTCGCGAAACTCGACGAGTATTGGAAATCGTCCAACTGACAAAGCCCGGCGACAGCGTCGCCGGGAACGCTTCTACGAAGCGTCGCGAAGAATCATGCCCCAACGAACCCTCATCACCGGCGCAACATGCGTTTTGCCCACGGGCGAAGCCAACGTCGATGTGCTGATCGAAGACGGAAAAATTCTCGCCGTCGATCCGCCGGCTGGGCTGCGCACGCACATCGACGAGACCGTGCATGCGGGCGGGCTCCATCTATTGCCGGGCGTCGTCGACGACCAGGTCCATTTCCGCGAGCCGGGCCTCACGCACAAGGAAGACCTGCACACGGCGACGCGGGCCTGCGCCAAAGGGGGCGTGACGTCGTTCCTCGAAATGCCGAACACGAAGCCCACGACGACCACCGTCGACCGGCTGCATGAAAAGCTGGCGCTGGCGGCGACGAAGTGCCATGTGAATTACGGTTTCTACATCGGCGCGACGCCGGACAATGTCGCCGAGCTGCAACGGGCAACCCGCACGCCGGGGATCAAGATTTTCATCGGCTCCAGCACGGGCGACTTGCTCGTCGACCAGCAAGCGGCGTTGGAACGGATCTTCGCCGAGACGACGCTGCCGATCTGCGCCCACTGCGAGGATGAGACGACGGTCCGGGCCAACGCGGCGAAACTCGACGGGGGCCGCGAGCTCGCCGATCATTCCCGCATCCGCGACGAAGCCGCCGCGGTGATCGCGACGAAGCGGTCCCTCGATCTTGCGTTTCGGCACAAACACCGGTTCCACGTGCTGCACGTCTCCACGGCGGCGGAAGTGCCGCTGCTGAAGGACCATCGCGGCCTGATCACCGCGGAGGCCTGCCCGCATCATCTGTTCTTCCATGTCGACGATTACGCCCGACTCGGCTCCCGCGTGCAGATGAACCCGTCGATCAAAACCGCCGCTGACAACGCCGGCCTGTGGCAAGCGCTCCTCGACGGCACGATCCAGGTGATCGCCACCGACCACGCGCCGCACACGCTGGAAGAGAAGTCGCAGCCCTATCCCAAATCGCCGTCGGGCTTACCGGCCGTGGAAAATTCACTGGCCCTGTTGCTCGACCAGGTCTATCGCGGCCGCTGCACGCTGTCGCAGGTGGTGAGTTGGATGTGCGACGCCCCGGCCCGCGTGTGGGATCTGGCCGGCAAAGGCCGCATCGCTGAAGGCTACGATGCGGATTTAGTGCTCGTCGATCTGCAGAAGCCGGCAACGATCCGCGACGAAGACCAGTTAACCAAATCGAAATGGTCCCCCTGGCACGGCGTCACCCTCACCGGCTGGCCCGTCCGCACCTGGGTCCTGGGCCGCACCGTGTTCGCCGACGGCAAGGTGGACGACACGGTGCTCGGACGAGAGATCGCCTTCGATCACACCCGCGGTGGGTATTGGGCGATAAATGTTGAATCCGGCTCAAAGACTCCAACGTCCCCGCCTCAGACCCAATTTCAATTGGAATTCACCGCTGAAGCATTGAGCGATCTCGAAAGCTACCGTAAGGCTGAGCAGAAAAAACTGCTGGAGACGATTAAATCTCAATTGGTGCATAGCCCCCATTTGGAAACACGGAATCGCAAGAAATTGAGGCCGAATCGACTGTCCGAACGGGAACTTCGCGTGGGCAATCTTCGAGTGTTTTTTGACGTTGATGAGACTGCGAGGATCGTTAGGATTAAAGCGGTAGGGCACAAGCGAGGCGACGAACTTATACTCCGTGGCGAGAAATACGAAATATGAAAACAATCGATGTTCCCGCTCAATCGAAAGAGATCAATTCTTTTCTGGACGATGCCCGAGAAGAGGAATTGCTGGCTCGCGCCGCTGACGGCACCGAATTTCTGATTCGCGCCGTCGACGATTTTGACTTGGAGATTGCCCGCACGCGGCAAAATGCCGAATTAATGGCACTCTTGGATGAACGATCACGCGAGGGGCAAACGTTCACGTTGGAAGAGGTCGAAAAAAAACTCGGACTGAACGAATAACGCCTTTCAAACGGGCTTATGAGCGGCGGGAATCCAGTACGCAGCACACAGGCAGCCGGCGACAACCAGCGGCACCCACACCATTCAAAAGCTGGCGAGCAAATCCGCGACTTGGATTTCCGTGATGAGGCTGCGCGGAAGTTCGGTTCCAAAGTCGGTGAGTTCGGCCGTATCAGGGTCGATGCCCGCCAGATTCGGATCCCCCGCTGCCTTGGCGTCACGAAGTGACTGGCGAATTATGCGCTCGAATTTTACGAAGACATGCCGCTGGTAGGCCACCAGGGCGATGACAATCACTGCGGCGATCAGCAGTGCGACCACGTAGCGCATCGTCACGCCTTCTGGCTGGCCTTCTTTCCACTCACCTTGGTTGATTTCTTCCCCGCCGTCTTCTTCCGGGCGGTTCAGGAAGGATTTATGTGACAAACCACGGTGAAGACCGTTGCGATCTCACATTGGTTGTAACGCATCAGCGGGCCGATGTTGCAGTCTCTCTCGCAGGTATTCACCGATGATCTGGTTCGGCTCCTCGCGCCCCCAATAGGCGATGAGCCCGTCGCGCAACCAAATCACCCGCAAGCGCTCGCCGCGAGAGAGAACGTTCGTCAACTGTTCTGTATCGGCCCGCCAATCCACATTGACGCGCCAGGTTAATTCCTCGAAGGACCACGGACGACCGGATGCGAGGGCGGCAACTTCGTAATCATCGCGCAGGTCTTCCCAGCAGCGGGGCCATTCCTCGTTATTTGCTTCCAGATGTTGTGTCACCATTCCCGCAACCCACGAGACGGCGTAAGCGTCGCGGTACAAGGTTTCAACGGCGACATACGCCAGAATCGCCCAGACCCACCAGCGCCACCTCCACGGTAACAAGAGTCGTTGGCGCAGGCTCATGGCTTCTTCCCGGTCCGCTTTTCCACTCACCTGGGCCGGAATGATACTTCGCAAACCCACGGCGACAGCAGCGGTCCGACGATCAACCGGGGCTTTAACTACTTTGGCGACGTACGAATCATTTTGACGCCAATGACCGCGAAAAAAATCGCCGCCAAAATCTGGAATGCGATCATACACAAGACCAGGGCTGCTTTGGGCGAGTCTGGTGGCGGATGGCCCCATATTTGAATGATGTTGCCGGATGCGGCATAGGTGAGGCCCGCAGCAAACAAAATCGAGAATAGGCCAACGATCTGATTCGTGTTCATGGCTTCTTCCCGGTCCGCTTCTTCGCGCTCGCCTTGGCCGACTTCTTCGCCGCCGCCTTCTTCGGGCTGACGTTGGTCACGCCGGTGACGGAATCCTCTTTGACTTCGGCCGGATTCAATGGCATCGGCGGCACGGGCGGCAACTGCTTCGGATCGACTTGCACGATCGCCGTGACCCGGGCGTCGAAGTCGATGGGCTTCTTGGACACTTGTGCGTCTCCCCCAACAAAGATCGGCCGGGAAATCCATCCCCCCTCGCTGATTTGATTCTACAGCAACGCATAGCGATCGACCACGGGGACCGATGTCGCAATTGTCGAGTCTTGCGACGGAGCGATTGAGCCCGTCCGGGCGTCAGAACTTAGCCCGGGACCCATGCGAGACCTCGCCCCCATGCGTCCGTCTCGTCGCTTCGCAGCCGCACTCCCCGCCAAAACATAAAAAGTTGTTGATTTATCCCGTCCCGCAGTTACACTGCAAGGCGTCGTCCCTCCTCAGCACCACGGAAAGGGCCTCGCCATGCTGACGATCTCCGGCTCGATGCAGCGGTTCTGTGACGGCGTCTCCCGGCGGAATTTTCTCCAGATCGGAGCGCTGGGCCTCGGCGGACTGACTCTCCCCCAGTTGCTGCGTGCCGAGTCGCTGGCGGGGTCGCCCTCCAAAAAATCGATCATCAACATCTATCTGCCCGGCGGCCCGTCGCACATGGACATGTTCGACCTGAAGCCGCTCGCCCCGCGCGAGTTTCGCGGCGAGTTCTCCCCGATCGACACCAACGTCCCCGGCATGGAAATCTGCGAGCACATGCCAGCGCTGGCGAAAGTCGCCGACAAGTTCTCGGTCATTCGCTCGATCACTCGCGTATTCGAAGAGCACGATCCCAGCTACTCCGCGTCGGGGTGGTCGTTCAATTCGCTGCGGGAGATGGGAGGCCGGCCGAGCCTCGGGTCGGTGATGTCGAAGTTGTGGGGACCGCAGCAGGCGACGCCGCACGGCGCGTGCCCGACGTTTGTCGATCTCACCGGGTGGATGCGGCCCGGTTTTTTGGGGCAGATCAATTCGGGGTTCCGGCCCGATAGCGAAGGCCGCGCGAATCTCTCGTTGAATTCCGCCGTATCGAACGGACGGCTCTCCGATCGGCAATCGCTGCTCGGCGGGTTAGATCGCCTGCGCCGGGAGATCGACGGCCGCGGCATGATGACCGCGATGGACAGCTTCACGCAGCGGGCCGTCGACATCGTGACGTCCGGCAAGATGGCCCAGGCCCTCGATCTGCAGCAGGAAGACCCCCGCACGCTGGACCGTTACGGACTGCCGGACCGCGTGTACGGCTCCTTACAGAATTTCGTCCTGGCGCGTCGCTTAATTCAGTCAGGCGTGCGCTGCGTCGGACTCTCGTGGGGCGGATGGGATACGCACGGCAACAACTTCGGCCACCTGCGGATGCAGTTGCCGATGCTCGACCGGGCGCTCGCCTCCCTGATCGAAGACCTCGACGCGCACGGCCTGCTCGACAGCACGCTGATCCTGATGTCGGGCGAATTCGGCCGCACGCCGCGCGTCAACGGCGGCGCGGGTCGCGACCATTGGCCGGCGACGATGTCGTTCTTCCTAGCCGGCGGCGGGATGAAGCACGGCCAGATGATCGGCTCCACGAATCGCAACGGCGAATACCCGGTGGAACGCCCGATCCACATCCAGCACGTCTTCCACACCGCGTACCACTGGCTGGGCATCGACGCCAACACCGTCACGATTTCCGACCCGAACGGCCGCCCCCAATACCTGGCCGACGAGCGGGAGATCATCCGCGAACTGGCGTAACCTTCAATTCCCCTCGGCGTCCTTCGCCGCCTTCTCCTGGAGTTGCTGCTGCAACTCCGGATTCGGCGTGGCGTCTCCTTCGGCGAGGCGCAGCGCCCAGCGGAGGCCCCCTTCGACATGGGCCAGGAACTTCTTGTCGGTCCACGTTTTTTCGTTGTGGCCGAGGTTCGTGTAGAAGACGCGGCCGTCGCCGTACTCTTTGACCCACGACACCGGGACGAGGTACGGCTTTTTCGTTTTCGTCTTCGCCATGTCGAGGCTCATCAGCACGCGGACTTTCGCCGGCTGCCAGTTCGTGTACTGGTAGATCTCGTCGTTGAACTCGAATTCGTCGCCGAACGGTTTCATCGCGGGATGCGCCGTGTCGTGGACGCAGATCATCACGGTATCGCCCGAGTTCCACGGATGGCCGCTAAACGTGCCGCCGATCATGTCCCAGTACCGTTCATCCTTGTGGAACGTGTCGGTCGCCGAATGAAACCCGACGAAGGCGTGTCCCTTCTGCGGCAGCCATTCCTTGTAGAAATACTCCTTGTCCGCCTCAGCGATCGGCAAGTCGAGCGTCGTGTAGAACATGACGAGATCGTACTTCGCGAGGTTCTCCTTCGTGAAATCGGCCGCGGCGTCCTGCGTGCAGTCCACGTCGATCAGGCCCGTTTGCTCTCCGAATTGGATCATCGCAATTTCGGCCGGCGACAACTTTCCTTCCGGCCGTGTCACCGAACCGTGCCGAAACCCGGCGCTCTGCGTCAGAAACAGCGTCTTGACCGGTTTGGCCGGCTTGTCATCCGCCAGGCATGGCACCGCGACGCAGCAGAAGACGAAGGCGAACAGAAATCGCATGGCGTGGCTCTCCGGAATTCGAAGAAATCGCGCGGCGTCGGACTGTTCCGCGCGGGACCGTTTGCCGATGATAGCCGTCGCTCGAGGGGAATGCATCAATACAACGGTTAGCCGCGACGCGGCTAACCGGGGAACCAGTGGAGTCAGCATGGCGAAATCGCGACGGGAAATCCTGGGCCAGGGAAAGTTCCTGCAATTGGTGCGTGAAGGCCGCTGGGAAATCGCCGAGCGGACGAACTCGATCGGCGCGGTCGCCGTGATTGCCGTGACGAAGGACGGAAAACTCGTCCTCACCGAGCAGTATCGTCCCGCGGTGAAGCAGCGGGTGATCGACCTGCCTGCCGGTTTGTCGGGCGACGTCGCGGGACTGGAAGACGAAGACCAAGCGGTCTCCGCGTTGCGGGAACTGGAAGAAGAGACCGGCTACACGGCGAAGAAGCTGAAGCCCGTCGCCCGCTGCCCGTCATCGCCGGGGCTGACGTCCGAAGTCATCTCCTACTATTTCGCGAAGAACGCCACCAAGGTTGGCGACGGCGGCGGAGTGGACCACGAAGCCATCGACGTCCACACGCCGTCCCTCAAGACGATCAAACCGTGGCTTTCAAGGCAAATCGCCGCGGGAAAGCTGATCGACGTGAAAGTGTATCTGGCGTTGCATTTTGCGCAGTCCGTGCGGAAGCCATGACGGACACCGTCGACCGGATGACGGGTTTCATTCTCGGCGCCGCCGTTGGCGATGCGTTGGGGCTGTCGCGGGAAGGCCTTTCCGCTCACCGAGCGCGGCGAATTTTCGGCGAGCCGCCATTGCGGCACGACTTAATCTTTCGCCGCGGAATGTTCAGCGACGATACCGAGCATCTGGTTATCACGGCGCTCGCCCTTCTGCGTGAAAACAGCGACGAGTCCCGCTTCGCCCGGCATTTGGCCAGACAGCTCCGCTATTGGCTGCTGCGGCTGCCCGCGGGCGTCGGCATGGCCACGGCCCGTTCGATTCTGCGGCTGTGGCTGGGATGGTCTCCGGAAAGAAGCGGCGTCTATTCCGCCGGAAACGGCCCGGCGATGCGTTCGGGAATTCTAGGGCTATGCCTCGACGATCCCGACCGGATGAAACGCTTCGTCCGCGCCTCGACGCGACTCACGCATACCGATCCGAAAGCGGAGATCGGCGCGCTGGCGGTGGCATGGTCGGCCCACTTTGCCGCACGGCAAACGGTGACGGGCGCCGCCGCCGCCATCCAACTGCTGCAAGAATTACAGGGTTTGGGCGATGATCCCGAATGGCGGCGCAGGCTCGACGTGATGCAGCGAGGTTTGATTCATGAAACCGCGCCGGCCGAGTTGGCGGAGACTTTAGGCGTCAAACACGGCGTGCGCGGCTACGTCTATGAAACCGTACCGATTGCGCTCTATTGCTGGCTCTGTGCGCCAAACGACTTCCGACGGGCTTTGGAACAGGCGATCGTCTTGGGAGGCGACACCGATACCGTGGGAGCAATCGTCGGGGGACTGGCGGGAACTACGGCCGGTGAGGTGGGCATTCCCAGCGAATGGATTGCAGGAATTGCCGATTGGCCGTTGTCGGTCGTCTGGCTGCGGCGACTCGCGTCAGAATTGCACGGCCGATTTCGGCTCGATGCAGCGGGAGAAAGAATTCCGAGGTATCCCAGTCTTTGTGCGTTGCCTCGGAATCTCGTCTTTTTGTGCGTCGTCTTGATGCACGGGTTCCGTCGTCTCTTGCCGCCTTATTGAACCTTACTTGCGGCCGGCGACTTCAAACGTCCGCAGGCCGGTGCGATTCGGGCGGCCCATGCGTTCGGCCATCGCTTGCAGGTTCGGGTCTTGCGCCGCTTCGAGGGCCGCGCTCAGCATGCGGGCGTCGTCGTCGCGGGAGCCGGTGCGGACGGCGATATCGGGCGAGACCCCTTCGCCGGCCATCTCGCGGCCGTCGGGCGAATAGAATTTCGCCGTCGTCAGCCGCAGTCCGACCGAGACGCTGCGGAGCGGAAACAGCGTTTGCACCGTGCCTTTGCCGTACGATGTCTCTCCGACGATCATGCCGCGGCCGTTCTCCTGGATTGCCGCCGCGAGAATCTCGCTGGCGCTGGCGCTGCCATGATCGACCAGCACGACGAGCGGCACTTTCCAGGTGTTCGGCAGCGTCGCCGATTCCTGCGTGTTGTCGTCCCGCGTGCGGCCGCGGGTGGAGACGATCGTCCCAGACGGCAAAAAGCGGTCGGAGATTTCAATCGCCGTCGTCAGGTAGCCGCCGGGATTTCCGCGCAGATCGAGAACCAGCGACTCCATGCCCGCGTTGTGGAGTTTCCACAAGGCGGCGTCCAGTTCTTTCGCTGACGACTCCGCGAACTGGTCAAGCTTGATGTAGCCCACGCGAGCGCTATCGTCGAGCATGCGGACCTCGCTGACGCTGCTCACCTCGACCTGGCGGCGGACGAGCGTGATTTCCGCCACCATCGCTTCGCGCTGCAGGCCGAGCTTCACCGGCGTGCCGGCGCGGCCCGTGATGAGATCGACGGCGGAACTCAAATCCATTCCCGCGAGGGACTGCCCGTCGACGGCGGTGATGAAATCACCTTTGCGGAGCGTTGCCTGGGCCGCCGGTCCGCCGGGAAACGCCTTGAGGATCTTCAAGCCCGCGGTGTCGGCTTCCACTTCCACGCCGATGCCCACGAGGCTTTCATTCAAGCCCACGTTCACCTGCCCTGTTTTCTCCGGCGGCAAGAGCATCGAGAACTTGTCGAGGGTGTCGAGCGAGGCGTACACGAACTCGAAGTACACGGCGCCGGGGTTCAAGCCGATCGACTGCTGCGACATGCGGCCCACTTGGCGAATGACGTTGACCGCGTCGGCCTGGCTCCGCACGCGGGATTCTTGTTGCAGGGCGGACAGCGAGCGCTGGTAGTCGCGGATATCGGCCATTTGGACGCGCAACCCGGTGGCGGTCTGAAACGCCGGATTGGCGATGGCATGATGCAGATGTTCGAAGGCGTTGTTGACGCGGACCGCGTACGACGACGGCTCGATGTGCCGGTTGTCGATCATTTGCGAAATTTCGCGAAAGAACGCCTCGCCCGATTGGCTCGTCATCTCCGTCAGCACGCGAATGACGCGCGGGTCTTGATAGCGCCGCGTCAGCTTCTGATCGAGCGTGACGTCGTCCAGCTTTTGAGCCGGTTCGACCGGCGTGCGCGGCAGTTCGAGCGGAATCGTTCCCGGCTTCTGAGACCGGGACGGTTTGTGTTCGATCAAATCTTCGAGAGGCACGCGACGCTGGGGCCGCGTGATGACGTTGGCGGAAAACTCGTCGGGCGACGCACCAAAGTCCTGATTGGTGCGGGCCGCGCGCCGTCCGGCTTCTCCTCCGTGGGCCGGGGCGATCGTCAGCCAAAGCGCCAGTCCTAGCGCTACGAGCCGAAGCATCGTCTTGTTCGTCGGATTGTCCTGAGCTCGCAGTGACATATCTCGTTCCGTCTGAATGGTGAAAGTATTCGTGGTCGAACTCGTCCGCTCTCAGTGTTGCAGCAGCAGCGATTCCTCGGGAATGCTGTCGTGCTCAAAGCGATCCGGGAAGGTGGGGAGTTCGCCGCGAATGATGCGGACGTCGGACGGTGCTTCGATGCCGATTTTGACCGTGGACCGTCCGGTCTGAATCACATGGAGCACGATGTCCTGGCCAATTTTGATGGACGTTCCTTTTTTGCGAGTCAGAATGAGCATGGTATCCTTTCGCGATGCATTGTGAAACTTTTCCGTCTGGCGCGACTCAGCGAAACCTTGCTGAATCCCTCGCGCCATGCCCCAGACGAGATGCACGCGCCGTGCCAGATCGCAAAGAAGCGATTTTGGTCTTGACACAGATGAAAACGGCTAGCAAACCGGTTGTAACTCTTACCAAAATCCCCCTTGCGGAACTCCGTCAGGCCGGAACCTACAATCGCGGACTATCGATGTTACATTCTGAGGACATTTTTCTCCGAGCCGGGATACATCTGTGAAATCAGAATGAACACAGAGTCGATTGGTAGTTTCTGCTGAACCATACCTTTACAGTTTCGTCAAGAACCAGTTTTTTCTGAGGTGGCCGCAAAAGGAAATCGTGTTGAGTTCACCGTGGCACAGCTGTTGCATATTCGCAGCGGCCAGTGCGGCTCGTCTTGTGACGACGGGCTAAGAGCGATTGTCAGGACGATCTCAGGAAAGGAACTGAGCCATGTCGGTGAAACTCATGACGACGGCGATGGTGGTGTGTGCCGGGCTGACGGTCGGTGCGACTTCGGCTTCGGCGGCGGACTGGTGGAATCCCGGCACGTGGTTCGCGCCGCGGCCGACTTACACATATTCTTCTCCGGCTTATCGCGGCAACCTGGCGGCGTGCCCGGGCGGCGTGTGCCGGCCGGCTTACGGTGGCAACTGCAATAACGGAGTCTGCACGCCAGTCTATCGCGGGCCGACGTACAATCGACCGGCGCCAGTCTACGCTCCGAACTATCAACCCGCGCCGAGCACCTGGAACTCAAACTATCGCGGCGCTCCCGCCCGGCGCGCTCCGGCCAGCCCGTTCTATGAATAACGACTCGACGACGTGAGCGTTCGTTAAATCCAGATGTCCGGCGACCTTCAGGATGAAGCGCCGGATTCTTTTTTTACAGTTCCGCCGCGGGCGTTGCTTCGATCAAGCGCCGCAAGAGTGCCGGCGAAACCTTGCCGCGGAAGCGGACCTTGCCGTCGAAGGAAATAACCGGCACGCAGGTGTTGAAACGCTCCCTCAGCCGCGGATCGTGATCGATGTCGACTTCCGTGATCTCCGGCAACCAGCGGGCATGCTGCGCCAGAATGTCGCGGGCCTCTTCGCATAAGTGGCAACCGGCACGGGTGTAGAGGATCAAATTCCGAAACCGGCGTCCCGATTTTGCCGGCCGCCATCCCCGCGACGTCTCTTCCTCGCTCGACTGTGTGAGCCACCACAATCCCCCCGCCGACAAGCCGAGTCCCAGGCCCCACCACAGCGCATCGTTCATGTGCCAGAAGCGAGGAAACGCCGTGAGGGCTCGCATCGATTCCAAACCGCGCAGCACCAGCAGCGTGAGCCCGAGCAACAACAACACGCTGCCGCGCAGGCCGTTTTGCGCGGCGTTGTTCGCGGCATGTGGCGCGGTCATGGCTGGCACCGCGTGACTTCGACCCGGTTGTCGAAGAACGTTGCGCCACCGCCGAAATCGGAGAGCCGCGTCGACGTCGTCAGATTTGCGTTGCCGCGGCCGCCGGTCAGCTTATGCCACCAGATGCCCGGTGCGACGACCACGCCGGGCCGAACGGTTGGTCCCACAGCGGCGACGGCCTCGAACTCGCCGCGCTCGTTGTGAATCCGCACCGAATCGCCCGGTTGAATGCCGCGCGGCGCGGCGTCGTCGGGATGCATCTCCAGTTCCGGCTGCCCGGCGCCATGCCGCAACGAATCGACGTTCACAAAGCTCGAATTCAAAAAATGGGGCGACGGCGGCGACAGCAATTGCAGCGGATAGCCGTCGCCGTCCGCCGGCGGCGAATACGCCGGCAACGGGTCCAACCCGGCGTCCGCCATCTTCTGGCTGAAGAATTCACACTGGCCGCTCGGCGTGGGGAAGTTTCCCTCGGCGAACGGCGCGTACTTCTCCGGAAAATTCAGCCGCAGCGGGCCGTCGCGTTTCAAACGCTCCAGCGTGATTCCCTGCAATGCCGCGGGCACGTGATCGTCTTTTCCCCACAACGCTTCCCGCGCGAGATCTTCGTCGGAGACCTCGAACAGTTCCGGCTCGAAATTCCAGCGGCGGGCCAGCAGACGAAAGACGTCGGTGTTCGATTTGGCCTCGGCGAGCGGCGCGATGCACGGCTCGTTGACCTGAATGTAGTGATGCCCGTAAGTCGTGTGCAGATCGAAGTGTTCCGGCTGCGTGGTCGCCGGCAGCACAATGTCGGCGTAGTCGGCGGTGTCGGTGAGGAACTGCTCGTGGACGACGGTGAAGAGGTCGTCCCGTCTCAGGCCCGACAAGACGCGGTTTTGATCCGGCGCCACCGCCGCCGGATTGCTGTTGTAAACGTAGAGCGCCCGCACCGGTGGGCCGGGGAGTTCACCGTGAAGCGCCTCGGCGAGCTGCACCATGTTGATGGTCCGCGTGCCGGAGGGAATCAAGTCGGGCCGCTGCAACCGGCGGTTGTTGAGCGGAAACGAGCTGCTGGTGGACAGCAGAATGCCGCCAGCGGGATCGCGCCACGCGCCGATGAGCGCCGGCAGACAGGCGATCGTGCGGACCGCCATGCCGCCGCCGTAGTGCCGCTGCAATCCGTAGTTGACGCGGATGGCGGCGGGTTTCGTGGCCGCGTACTCATGGGCCAGCGTTTCGATGTCGGCCTCCGTCAACCCGGTGATGCGGGCGACGCGAGGCACCGAGTATTCCGCGGCGACGCGCTTCCGCAGCAGTTCGGTTCCAAGGCAATATCTTTCGAGGTAGTCCTGATCGATCAGATTGTCGCGAAACAGGACGTGCATGAGGCCGAGCGCCAACGCCGCGTCGGTGCCGACGTGCGGGGCCAGATGCCAGTCGCTGCGCTCGGCGGTGCGAGAGCGATAGGGATCGATGGTGACGATCTTCGCGCCGGACTTGCGAGCGGCGACCATATGCACCCAAAGGTGAGAATTCGTCACCGCGGTGTTCGAGCCCCAGTTGATGATGTACCGGCTGTCGGCGAAGGCTTCGGGGGTCGTTCCCTCTTTTGCCCCGATCGTATAGACGTAACCGACACCCCCCGCCGTGGCGCAGATCGTGCGATCCAACAGCGACGCACCGAGCCGATGGAAGAATCTGCGGTCGAGACTTTCTCCCTGAATTTTCCCCATCGTGCCGGCGTAGCTGTAGGGCAGAATCGCCTGCGGCCCGTCGGCGCTCTGCCGGATCACTTCAAACCGTCGGGTGATTTCATCGAGCGCTTCGTCCCAGGAAATCGCGACGAACTCACCGGCGCCTTTCGGTCCGATGCGACGCAGTGGCGTCCGCAACCGGTCGGCGTGATAAACCCGCTCCAAATACCGCGAGACCTTGTGGCAGAGAAATCCCTGCGTAAAGGGATGCTCCGGATTGCCGCGCAGATTCTTGGCGCGTCCGTCTTCGACGTCGACCAGCATCGAACAGGTGTCGGGGCAATCGTGCGGACAAACGAGTCGATGCGTGACGGTCATGGTCTTCCGTGGCACACGTTTTCAACGTGTGAGTTATCCTAATAAAAATCGCTTCGAGCATTTCCGGCACGTTAATAAACGTGCCCCGCGACTGGAGCAGACGGCTGGTTTACAGACTCAACCAGAATGTCTCTCAGACAGTCGAACCAGTCCGCATCAATCCACGCGAGATCATCATATGGTGTGATGCGCCGTGCGGACCAGCCAGACGCCTGCAAGCGGCGTTTCATCGTTTTGGCCGCCGGGACGTTCGTGCTATGAATCACGACTGGACAGACCGGCGGCTGTGCGACGAACCAGTCCACCACCGTCATACCGCTGCCGGGGTCAAAGAGCGTGCCGTCTGTCCGCGGAATGAGATCCAGATCGTGATCGAGGGAAATCGCGAGCGTGCGCGAGAGGGAGGCTTGCACGTGGTCGATGAACTTCTGCGGCTCATGAAAGAACCACACCGGATATTGCGGAAAGCGATCTTGCAGGCGAGCGAGCATAGCGGCTTGCCGGTCGAGATTGTCTTCCAGAATGACGATTTCTCCGCGATCGTCCATGAGGATCTCCGTTGAACTCATTCCAGGATGACGGGCCGCGCGGCAACGGTATGCGAGAAGAGTCTTACGCCGCCCGTTTCCACATCCCAGCCTTGTTACCGCAGCAATTCCGCGATGCGCCGCAACCCTGCGGCGTCATCGAATTGAAACGTGCCGGAACAATTCGTGACATCGACAATCTTACCATCTTTGACGGTCAAGTCACCGGCATATTTCGCGGGGCGTTTGTGGCCCAGAACTTTCGGATGCAAGTGCGGCACATCGTCCGGAACGATCCAAATCGTTTCGTGTTCGTCTTGGACATAAACGTATCGACGGTCGGAAGTCCCAAGGCGGATGGCTTCGCTCCGCGGATCGGGCGGATGATCGGTTAAGTCGAGCGGCAGTTTCATGTCTTGTTCAGCAGAAGTCGTTCGATTCAATATCCGCTATTCCCTTGCCTCTCCGCTCTCCGATAATATAAGCTATCCTTGATTCAATCGGCCGGAAAGAGGGTCCGTCATGCTCAAGGTCTTGAGTTCGCCGCGCACGCTTTGCAATGGCGTATCCCGGCGCGAGTTGCTGGAAGTCGGCGGCACCAGTCTGCTGGGTGTCGGCTTGCCGCAATTGTTGCAGGCAGATCAAACGGCGGCGGCTGCGAAGGCCGCGAAAGCGGGCGGCTTCGGTTCGGCCAAACAGTGCATCATCCTGTTTCTGTACGGTTCACCGAGCCAACTGGAAACAGTCGACTTCAAGCCCGAGGCGCCGCTGGAAATTCGCGGCACGCTGAAATCGATTCCTTCGACGGTGCCGGGGCTCGACGTCTGCGAGTACATGCCGCACATGTCCCGCATGATGGACAAGGTGACGGTGCTGCGGTCGCTCAATCACGAATACCCGCTGCACGGCGTGGCGAACGCGATGACGGGCGTGCCGGCCATCGACGTGACGATGGAGCTCAGCCCGAACGATCCGCGGCACCATCCGTATTTCGCGAGCGCCGTCGAATACATCGACGCCAAGCATCAAACAACGGCTCCCACCGTCCCGCAGAACATCGCGCTGCCGTGGGCGTTCAGCACTCAGCGAGTCGGCGAAGTGCATCGGGCCGGGCCGTACGCGGCGTTTCTCGGCTCGACGTACAACCCCGTCTGGACCGAGTGGCATGGCGAAGCGACCCGCGCGGTCTACAAGACGTTGGGCGACAAGAAAATCGATTGCTGGGATCCGTATGTCAGCTGCAAGCCGGACTGCCATTTCCGGCTCGCCTCGACGTCGCTGCCGGGCGATTTGACGCTTGATCGGCTCGATCGCCGGCGGTCACTCCTCTCGCAATTTAATGATGTGCGGCGGGAGTTCGACGGGCATGGCCGCGGCCCGGCGGTCGACAAGTTCCAACAGATGGCCTACTCGCTGCTCCATTCGTCCGCCGTCGCGCAAGCCCTCGACATCCGCAGCGAACCGATGGCGGTGCGAGAATCGTACGGCATGTCGCTGTGGGGACAGGCGTGCCTTGGGGCGCGGCGAATGATCGAAGCCGGCACGCGCATCGTCAGCGTGTTCTGGGACGAGTTCGGTCTCGCCGGAGACGCCTGGGACACCCACTGGAATCACTATCCCCGCATGACCGATCAACTCTTGCCGAGTTGGGACCACGGCTATGCCGGGTTGATCAACGATCTCGATCAGCGCGGGATGCTCGACGACACTTTGGTCGTGTGCATCAGCGAGCACGGCCGCACGCCGAAGATTAATGCCGCTCAAGGGGGCGGGCGCGATCACTGGTCGCGGGCTTACTCGGCGCTGTTTGCCGGCGGCGGCATTGCCCGCGGCCGCGTCGTCGGGGCGACTGATAAGATCGCCAGCGACGTCACCAGCGTCCCGGTCTCGCCGCGCGACGTGCTGGCGACAATGTACCATCTGTTAGGCATCGAGCCGCACCAGTTCCTGCCGGACAAATCGGGTCGCCCGATCCCGTTGCTCCCGGATGGCAGCCGCGTCATTACGGAAATGCTGGCATAAGTGTTCAGTTAAGGGTTTGATGCCAGACTTTGTCTTTCCCTCGACCATTCTCGTCTGCGAAGCCAAACCGTTCTGGACGCCGGAACTGCAGCGTCAGTTTCTCGATACGAACGTGACCGTGCGCGGCTGCGGTCGCTGGACCGAGATGGCCGGCGCGGATTCCCCCCCAGCCCGCTCGTTGCGAATCGTCGATCTGGAACACCGGACGGCGGAGTTGCTCGCCGGGATGGGGCGCGATGTTCCCCGGACAGAACGCCCGCCGCTGATCGTGCTGGCCTCGGCGCGGTGGAGTGAGTTTGAATGGGTCTTGCGGGAGGCGGGAGCCTCGGCGTTTTTCGCCACGTGGCCCACGGGCGAGGAACTGGCCCGCTGTTGCCGGCGAATCTTGAATCCGGGAAACTCGGCGGCGTAACGTTGTGATTCGCTGCGGCGAGTGCTACAAATCTCGCGGAATTCCGTACTCGCGAAAGCCGCGGTTGGCAACCGAGGTTTTCTGAACGACACTCATGAAGAAAACCCGCGGTGGCCATCCGCGGCTTTGGTAAAACGCATCATGCCGACCGAGTTTCAGCTTCAGGAATCGCTGCGCAGTCTCCCCGTCCCGGGCTTTGGACGTTCCCTGGGCGAACTCGACATGCTGCGCGGCGCGGCGATCGCCGGCGACGCCGCCACGGTGCGCGTCGAGTTGCCAACCCCCGCGTTTCCAGACCAGGATTCACTCGCACAGTCGGTCCGTTCGGCGCTGCAGGCTCGCTGGCCGGAGTTCCGGACGGTGAACGTCGACTATTCGGCGGTCGTCAAAGGGAAGAACACCGGCGGCGCGATCGGACTAAAGGTCAAAAACGTCTTCGCCGTCGGCAGCGGCAAGGGAGGCGTCGGCAAGAGCACCGTCGCCGCGACGCTGGCCTACGGACTCAAGACGCTCGGCTGCCAGGTCGGTCTGATGGACGCCGACGTCTACGGCCCGAGCATTCCGCACATGGTCGGGTCGCACGGCGCGCCGGCCGTGTTCAAAGTCCCGACGGCCGACGGCCAGACGGTCGACCGCATCCAACCGGTCGATGCGGACGGCGTAAAAGTCATGTCGATGGCCTACTTCGTGAAGCCGGACCAAGCCGTGATCTGGCGCGGGCCGCTTCTGCATCGCGCCATTACGCAGTTTCTGTCCGACACCGATTGGGGCGAGCTTGATTACCTGATTATCGACTTGCCGCCCGGAACCGGCGACGTCTCACTCACGCTGTCGCAATTGCTCGGACTGGCGGGAGCCGTTGTCGTCTGCACGCCGCAGCAGGTGGCGCTGCTCGACGCGGTGAAGGCGATCAGCATGTTCCGCCAGGTGAAGATCCCGGTGCTCGGCATCGTCGAGAACATGACCGGTGATATCTTTGGCCGCGGCGGGGCGCAACAGAAAGCGAACGAACTCGGCATCCCGTTTTTGGGTGAGATTCCGATCGAGGCCCAGATCCGCATCCGCGGCGACGACGGCCGCATCGCCAGCTTGTTCGCCGACGACTCGCCGGCGAAACCGCATCTGCTGCACGTCTGCCGGCAAGTCGCGCTACAGATCGCCAAGTCGCTCGTCGAGTCGCCGTCGATGCCGACGCTGGAGATTCTGTAAAGTCGCGAATTGCGCAACGAAATGCCCGGCTTTCAACGCGAAAGCCGGGCTTGGTTATTCGATACCAGCGATTTGCATTCGCGGAGCGACTGCGCTACTTGGAGTCGTCTCCACCCGTTTCGCCGGTCTTGAAGTCCCCCGCGATCGCCGTGAAGAAACGCTTCGGGCTGACGTACTTGTTCCACGCCTCGGCGACGTCCTGCTGCGTGAGAGAGCGGATGCGTTGTTCCAGCGTGCTGTAGTATTCCATCGTGCGGCCGGTATAGAGCGTGTCCTGCAGCATCACGGCCAACTTGGCGTCTTCGGTACGGGCCACTTCGCGGCTTTGCAGATAGCCGACGCGAGCCGACTCCAATTCCTCCTCCGTCACACCGTCGGCGAGGAGCTTCTTCAGTTCTTCCTGAATGCCGGTGTCTACCTTGCCGATGTTGTCCGGATTGCAGATCGCGTAGATCACCAGCGAGGCCCGTTCGTCGAGGGCGCTCGCGCCGAAGTTCGAACCGACACCGTAGGACAGACCTTCCTGCTGGCGTATGCGATCTCCCAAACGGGAGGACAGAGCGCCGGCGCCGAAGATGTAGTCGCCAATGATGAGCGCCGGGTAATCGGGATTGTCGTCGCGAAGCGGGAAGACTTCGCCGGAGAAATAAAAGGCGTTGGCCTTGTCGGGCGTCAAAATTTTGACGGTCTCGGCCTTCACTTCGGGAATCAGGTTCCGCTCGATTCGCTTATAAGCCTGCTTCGATTTCCAGCCTTTCAGCATGTCTTGCAGGGTTTTGAACGTTGCGTCCTCGTCGAAGTCGCCGACGACGGCGAGCTGTCCCGCCTGAGCGCCGAGGAAATCGGCATACAGCCGGCGGACCGACGCCAGATCGAGGTCCTGCGTCATCTTCAATTCTTCTTCGACCGACGGATACGCTCGCACGTCGCCGGCCGGATACGGATTCAGCTTTTGCCGCACTTTCCGCACGGCGAGTTGCTGCGGGTCGGAGAGAGCCTGTTCCAGGTCGGCCCGATGGGCCTGCTTGAGGACGTCGAGTTCCGCCGCCGGGAAAATCGGCTCGCGCAGCACTTGCCGCAGCAAGTCGAGCACGACGGGGAGTTTGTCGCGTTTCGTCTGAATGACGAACGTCGCTTCGCCGGCCGAGCCGCTCGAGCTGAGGGTCGCCAGGTTCTGATCGAGCTGATCCTGCAACTGTTGCCGCGTGAGCTGCTTCGTGCCGCGGGTCATCATGATCGGCAAGAACTCGGCGGTCTTGGATTGATTCTTCAGCGAGCTTTCCGTGCCGTAACGCAGCGTCATCCGCAGGACGACGGTGGAGCCGCGCGTCTTCTTCGGCAAGAGCGCGACGTTCACGCCTTCGATGGAGATACGCTTCGTGCGTTCCTCGATTTTTTCCGGTGACACGTCGAATTCCTCGCCGACAGCAGCGGTCTCGCGACCCTGGTATTCGCCGATGACGCCCGCCAGGTCTTCGATTTGGGGAATCGTCGTGCGCTGCGTCTGTTCGGTCGGAATGTACAGGCCGACGGTGCGGTTCGTCGGCTGCAAGTAGGCGCGAGCCACGCGATCGACGTCTTTCGCCGTCACCTGTTCCAGGCGGTCGCGGTACAGGAAGTAGAGCCGCCAATCACCCTGAGCAGCCCATTCGCTCAGTTCGATGGCGATTTCCGCGCTGTCGGCGGCGTGCAGTTCGCGCTGCTTGAGCAACCGCTGCTTGGCCCGTTCGACTTCTTCTGTCGTCACGCCCTGATCGACGATCGCCTGAATCGCGTCGAGCATGTTGTCGAGCACGGTTTCCGGAGCGTTGCCGGAGGCGACTTCGGCCATCAGCCGGAGCACGCCGGGATCGTGCAGCGCGAACGCCGCGCCGGAGATATCGGCGGCCTTCTTCTGCTCCACCAGCGCCTTGTAAAGGCGGCCGGAAGGCTGCTGCGTCATCACCGTTTCCAGCACATCGATGGCCGCGTAATCGGGATGCGCGCCGGCGGGAATGTGGTACACGACGCCCACCACGGCGACGTCGCCCACGCGGCGGAGAGTCACCATCCGCTCGCCGTCCTGGGCCGGCTCCTCGGTGTAGGTGTTTTCGAGTTCGCGTTCCGGCTTCGGAATCGAGCCGAAGTGCTTGCCGATGAACTCCAGTGCTTTGTCTTCGTTGAACTTGCCCGCGACGACCAGCATGGCGTTATCGGGCTGATAGTACTTCTGGTAGAACCGCCGCAAATTTTCGACGGGGACGCGTTCGATATCGGCCCGATTGCCGATGGTCTACTT
>CAZDGB010000108.1:0-6865 GCA_964504645.1 uncultured Planctomycetaceae bacterium
CGAGTGCGGCATGTGGGTCAGCGAAGTGTTTCCCCACATCGCACAGCGCGTCGACGATTTGTGCCTGATCAACTCGATGCACTGCTCGAATTCGCGGCACGGCGGAGCGCTGCTCGAACTCCACACCGGCAGTGACACATTCGTCCGGCCCAGCATGGGATCGTGGATCACCTACGGGCTCGGCACGGAGAACCGCGACCTGCCCGGCTTCATCACGATGTGCCCCACCCTGACACATGGAGGCGTGAACGCCTACGGCTCGGCCTTCCTGCCGGCGGATTACCAGGGCACGCCGCTCGGCAACGCCAGCGTGCCGTCGGACCAGGCCAAGATTCCGTTCATCGAGAACGCCGAGAATGTGCCACGCGATCGACAACGTCGCGAGTTGGATTTGCTGCGGGATCTGAATCGCCGTTCCGGAAGTGATGAAGCGCTGGAATCGCGGATCAACTCCTTTGAACTGGCGTTCCGATTGCAGGCGACCGCACCGCAACTGCAGGACATCTCGCAGGAATCGGCTGCCACGCAGCAGTTGTACGGGCTGGACGGTCCCGCGACGCGAAATTTCGGCCGACAATGTTTGATGGCCCGGCGATTCATCGAGCAAGGCGTGCGATTCGTTCAGTGTACGCATAGTTACAAGTGGGACCAGCACGGCAACCTGAAGGTGGATCTTGCGCGAAATGCGCTGGAAGTCGACCAGCCGATTGCCGCCCTGCTCCACGATTTGAAGTCGCGCGGACTACTCGACCGGACACTGGTGTTGTGGGGCGGCGAGTTTGGACGGACGCCTGTGGTACAAGGCGGCGACGATGGTCGCGACCACAATCCGCAAGGGTATTCGATGTGGCTGGCTGGCGGAGGCGTCAAAGCGGGCCTGACGTATGGCAAGACGGACGACTACGGTTACTACGCGATCGAGAACAAAATTCATGTGCACGATTTGCATGCCACCATGCTCCATCTCTTGGGCATTGATCATACGAAACTGACCTATCGGCATGCGGGGCGTGATTTTCGCCTGACGGACGTTCACGGTGAAGTGGTCGGAGATCTGTTCGCATAAACACGGCTTGGTATCTGCGAAAAATAGGTGAATCGCAACGGCCAAGTGTTGATTCGCCGTCCGCGTCTGTTACCATCGTGTCTGCCTAAGCAAGGGCAATCCTCGGCGGGCCATCCTACTCCAGAGGGAGTGGATATGCCGAGGGGAGTCTCCGCGGTGAACGGACCCCTCCGTGCCTGACTCGTGTGTTTGTCTGTCCGATTCGAGATGCCGGGCCGCGAAACGTAAGCCAAGAACGGATTGTTGAGCCAGCGCAGCACGCGTCACGTCAGGGACACCACCCGGCGAGCCATCGTCTGCGCTTAGGTTCTCGGCTGATTCTGGCGCCGGATCTCTGAAGCGGGCTGGTCGTCAGGTCAAACGCGATGTGGACTCACGTTACCGAACCGCTCGAATCCGATACGTCGCCGTCGCGCGCGTCCTGGGCGTTATTCCTGGCACACGTCATCCTTGGCTTGTGCGTCGTATTGTGGACGTGCTGGCCGTCGATTGAGCGGATGCAAGCGAGCTGGCGGCATTTGCCGCAGTATTCGCACGGATATTTGATTCCGGTGTTCGCCGTCATCGTGCTGTGGTTTCGCCGGAGTGAACTGCTCTCCCCGTCGCCCAACCCGTGGGGTGTGGCGCTGATTGGAGCCGGTGTGGCGTTGAAGATCGCCGGGACCGTCTTTTTCTATGACTACGTCGACGACTTCGCGCTGGTCCCACTGCTGTGGGGCGTAGCGGTTCTCGCCGGTGGATGGCCCGCCTGGGCTTGGTCGTGGCCCGCCGGATTGTTGCTGCTGTTCATGCTTCCGCTGCCGTTTCGGTTGGAGACCATCTTGCAGCAGACGTTGCTGCAAATTGCCACAGCGGTAAGCACCTATCTGCTGCAGACGATGGGATACGCGGCCTTCGCCGAAGGCAACATCATTCACTTGCCCCATACGCACCTGGGAGTGGTCGAAGCGTGCAGCGGCATGCGGATGAGCATCGTGTGCACGGCGCTCGCGGCCCTGATTGCGATTCTCTCGCCGGCCCCGGTTTCGCTGCGAATCATCGTCCTGCTATCTGGCCTGCCGATCGCCTTGGTCGTCAATCTCGTCCGCATTTGCGTTATGGGCGTCGCCGCGGAGGCTTACGGCAGCGACTTCGCCGATGAATACGTGCACGACGCTCTGGGCTTCCTGATGATGCCCCTGGCGCTGGCGCTGCTGGGAATCGAGTATCTGATTCTGTATTGGGTCTACGACTTGTCGGAAACGGAAGAGGACGGTCGCGAGTCGATGTTTTTCCATCAGCCCGCGTCGGCCTAATAAATAAATAGAGAGCCATCTCCCGCTGCGAGGGAGGCATGACAGTTGCATAGTTTGGGAGTCGATCCGGTTTCCAGCCGATCTCGGCGTTGCGAGGCGGGACCAACTCCCTGTGATGAGGTAAATCGTCAACGCGGTTGCCGGGCGGGGTTGCGAGACGGCAACCGGCCGGCAGCTTTCGACAAAGCGGACACCGCTTGGAGTAAATACGAATGGATTCAGGCGCGAGGACCAGAATGCCCAATGAGCTACCTTCGAATGCCTTGTCTCGCCGGCCCCGATCGCGAGACGCTGCGCCGCCGCAAGTCCTTCCGCCCCGCGCACTGACCCGCATGCCGGTTGCGCCGGGCGCCGGTTCGCCCGACGAACAGCCGCTTTTGCATCCGAAGTCGCTGCTTCGCGGCCTCTGGCAGCACCTGATGGCGGCGATTGTGCTCGGTACGATGGTCGGCAGCGCTGGCGCCGCCGCGGCGTGGCTGTTCATCCCCGCTCCGTACGACGCCAAGGCGTTGCTGCAGGTCAAGCCGGAAGCGCCGAAGCTGTTGTTCAATACGGGCGACAGCGGCCGCTGGGATCCGCACTACATCAGCAATCAGATTCAGCTCGTCAAGAGCGATATCGTGATCAAGAAGGCTCTGGCCCGGCCGGGCGTCGCCGACGTGGATTTGTTCAAAGGGGTTGAGCATCCGGCGACCTATGTGCGCCGCAAACTGCGGGCCGTCGTCGCCTCGCCGGAGATCATGGAGGTGCGGATGAGCGGCGAGGATCCCCGCGGCATCGCCACCGTGATCAATGCGATCACGGCGTCCTATTTCGATGAGATCGTCAACGTGGAGCGGAACCGCCGCGTTCATCGTCTCACCGAACTCGAGCGGATCCTCCTCGAGAAGGAAGAGGATATCCGCACCAAGCGGAACACGCTTAAGAAGATTTCAGACGTGATCGGCTCGGTTGATTCCGAGGCCAATTCGGTCGCCTACAAGAACCTGCTGGACATGATGAGTGCTACGCGCACCCAATGGATGAATAAGCGTTTCGAACTGATGCGCGAGGAGGCGCTGCTTAAATCGATGGAAGAGGATCCTCACGGCAAGAACTTGCTCTTGCCGGAGGCGGTGCTGAACTCGATGGTGTCGTCCCAGCCCGAAGTGGAGCGGCTGGAAGATCAATTGGCCGCGAAGCAGCAACTGCTGGTCGATACGGAGAAGAGCCTCAGTAAGAAGGATCATCCCGCGCTGATCGACATCCGCAAGCAGATTGGCGTGTTGAGCAGGAATCTGTCGGAAACCCGGGAGCGTGTGCGGCCGCGCGTCGAACAGAAAATCCGCGAGGATTTCCTCGCCAAGAGCGAAACCACCCTGCAGGGGCGGCGGTTCCGCGTGGATTTGGCGTCACAGGAGGAGGAGCGATTACGAGAGGAATTCGAACTCTTGCAGAAAGAGGCGAAAAAGCTCGGCAGCACTTCGTTCGAGGTCGAAGACAAAAAAGATGAGATCGCGTCGCTCGACAAAATCGCCAATGCACTCACCAGTGAGATCAACGCGGTAAAGGTGGAGTTGAGCGCGCCGCCGCGGGTGTCGCTGTTACAGGATGCCGAGCCGCCGACGCAGCGCGATACAAAGAAACGCATGATGGCGACGCTGGGCGGAGGCGTGGGAGGCTTCGCGATGGTCTGCTTCCTGATTGCTTTAGCGGAAGCCCGGCTGCGCCGCGTGATGTCGGTCCAGGACGTGGCGCCGACGCTGCGCGTCATGGGACACGTGCCGATGATTCCCGCGTGGATCACCAAGTCGAACCGGGCGGCGAAATCCAAGAAGGGTCGCTTCTGGCACGACATGCTCACCGAATCGGTCGACGCAGCGCGGACCCTGTTGGTCCACGATGCCGAGCAGGAGGATCTCCGCGTCATCATGGTGACCAGCGGCATGCCTTCCGAAGGGAAAACGACGCTCTCCTGTCATATTGCGGGCAGTTTGGCGCGTGCGGGCCGCAAGGTGGTGCTGGTCGATTGCGACTTTCGCCGTCCGAACGTGCACCGTGTCTTCGGTGTGGAAAACAAGATCGGCTTCTGCGAAATCCTGTTGGGCAAAGCGGAACTCGATGAGACGATTCAACCGGGCGTGCCCGGCGGCCCGGCGTTGCTGACGGCAGGTCATCTGACGCCGTCCGTCACCCCCTTGCTGGGCATGGAGGAAGCCGATCAAGTATTTCGCGCACTGCGCGAGCGGTTCGAATTCGTGATCGTCGACACGTCCCCTTTGCTGATCGTGCACGAAACGCTGATCGTCGCGCGCCATGTCGACGCGGCGATGGTCGCCGTCCGAAAGAATGTCTCGCGCCAGCCGAACGTGAAAGCCATGGTGACTCGGCTGCAGGCCCTGGAAGTGCCGGTGCTGGGCACGGTTGCCATCGGGCTCGAAAGCGACGCCCACGGCTACGGCTCGAACTATTACCAGGGGTATTCCAAGTATTACGCCGAGAAGCGTCCCCGGTAACGCGTCGATTTTCGATCGAGCGGCTGACACTCGGCTTGTAAAGTGAATTTCCAGATGTGGAATTGGTTTGTGCGAGAGTTGATTGTTGCGTCCGGACTAGTGCTGCTGGTCGCCGGCAGCTACTGCCAGGGCCGCCTCATCGGCCGCTGGGAGCCTTTGCCGAACGCCCCCGTGGTCGATCTGGCGGCCATTCCGGCGGAATTGGACGCCTGGACTGCGGGTGACGACCTAACGCTGGAACCCGAGCAACTGGAAACGGCCGGCGTGGATCGATATCTGGCCCGAACCTACGAACACGAGGAGACGGGAGAGGTTCTGTCGGTGCTCGTGCTCTCCGGCCCCGGCGGCCCGATTTCCGTTCACCCCCCGGATGTCTGTTTTGCCGGCCGCGGCTATCAGGCGGAATCGGTTATTACGCCGGTGCGAGTATCGACTCCGTTGGGCGGCGATCATCGTTTCGCCATGACGATCTTTCGCTCGCCGCCGTCCGAAGGCGACCAACGCGTGCAGTTGTTCTGGGCTTGGTCTCGCGACGGCAATTGGAGCACCCCGTCCAACCCGCGGCTGACGTTCGCACGGTATCCGCGCGTTTACAAACTCTACGTCTCTCGTTTTCTGCGGCCGGAACAGGGTCGGCAGGATGTTGACGATTGCCTGGCATTCATGAATCAACTGCTACCCGAATTGCAGAAACTGCTGGCGGAACCTTCCACTCTGCGAGATGCCGCTCTGGAGAGCGACAAAACTTCCGCCAGTTTTCACTTCGTCCGCCCTCAACCAGCACAGGATGTCGTGCCTGAGCGTGAGGCGGGCAGGTTCCCCTCGTTAGCTGGCCGAGACGGAGAAATACGGAGATGAAGAACCCCATGTCTCAGCGGCGTCTTTCGGATACGACGATTCGGCCTCGGCATGCCTGGTACTTGCCGGTCAAGGCCTTGCTCGATTTCGTTCTCGGCTTGACGTTGCTGCTGCTTTTCTTGCCCATCATTCTGGTTTCGGCGCTGCTCGTGCGTCTGACGTCGAAAGGTCCGGCGTTCTATTTGCAGACGCGAGTCGGCAAAGACGGCCGGCTCTTCCGCATCATCAAACTGCGTTCGATGCGACAGGATGCCGAAGCGAAAACCGGCGCCGTCTGGTGCCGGGAAGAGGATGACCGCGTGACCCCTCTCGGCAAGATATTGCGCGCAACCCATCTGGATGAGTTCCCGCAGTTGATCAATGTGGTCCTGGGCGACATGAGCCTCGTCGGGCCGCGCCCGGAGCGTCCCGAGTTTGTTCACAAGTTCGAACTGCAGATCGATGGCTACGCGACTCGGTTGTCGGTGCGGCCGGGCATCACGGGACTGGCGCAGCTCCGCTTGCCGGCGGACACCGACCTCAACAGTGTTCGGGGAAAGCTGGAATTCGATCAGTACTATGTGCGGCATCTCAATCCCCTCCTCGACGCGATTGCTATGGTGACGACCGCGGCCAACTTCACGACGGCCATCGTCCAGTCGATGATTCCCAAGCCGCTCAGGCTGCCGTCGCAGGAAGAGGTCGCTGCCGAGTTGCGACGGTACAAGAAAAAGACGGCGATCCCTGCGGAGGCCGCCACCGTGGAGCCAGTCCGCCACCTGGAGCCCGTCCTCGTCAAGCGGAGCGACCACTCGATCGCCACGTCGGCTCCAGCAACATGAACGACGCGGTACGGAACACCAGCCAGGCCAGATTGAGCGGCGCCGTCTTCGACAAAGCTACATGATGCACGCTTTCACGATTGATGTCGAAGACTACTTTCACGTCTCCGCTTTTGCCGATCGCATTGCGCAGGACGACTGGGATCGCCAGGAACAGCGCGTCGAGATTGGCACGAACCGGATTCTGTCGCTGCTCGAACGCTTTCAGGTGCGGGCGACGTTCTTCGTGCTGGGCTGGGTCGCCGAACGCAATCCACAACTCGTGCGCCGCATTCAGGCGGCCGGCCACGAAATCGCCAATCACAGCAGCGACCACGCTCTGCTTCCCGG
>CAZDGB010000108.1:6875-20396 GCA_964504645.1 uncultured Planctomycetaceae bacterium
TTGGGGCTCATCCCAACACCGAGCTCGCCGTATCGGCCGGCCTCGAAATCGCCAGCCACAGCTACGCGCACCAATTGGTCTACGACTTGACGCCGGACCAGTTCCGCGATGATTTGCGGCGGTCGAGGACGGTGATCGAAGACATCATCGGCGAACCCGTCGCCGGTTATCGCGCTCCCAGTTTTTCCATCGTGCGGAAGTCGCTCTGGGCGCTCGACATTCTGGCTCAGGAAGGTTTCCGTTACGACGCCAGCATCTATCCAATTCGCCATGACCGCTACGGCATCCCCGATGCGCAAATCGGCCCGCATCGGTTGGAACTGCCGAGCTGCGCGGACACGATCTGGGAATTTCCGGGAACAGTGAGCCTCGTCGCCGGCATGCGGATTCCGGTCGGCGGCGGCGGGTATTTCCGCATCTATCCGTACGGCGTGTCGTCGCATCTGCTGCGCCGCGCCGACGCGCCGTTCATGTTCTACATTCATCCTTGGGAACTCGATCCCGACCAGCCGATGATGCCGGGATCGTGGTTGCGGCGCGTGCGGCATCGTATGAACCTGGGAGCCACAGAGCGCCGCCTCGAACGCCTGCTCTCGGATTTTCAGTTTGGCGCCGTCTCCGATCTGCTGCGAGAGATCGAGTGGGGCGAATCTCAGCCCGGCCCGGCCGCCGCCGATACCGCAGCGGCGTCTTCGACGGTAAACTTGTCGACGAGTGTTGCCTCTGTCGCCGAGCGTCCTGTCGCCCCATGAAATCGTCGCTGAAATCTTTGGCCCGCACGGTGTGCCTGATCAGCGTATTGCCCGTGCTGTTGCTCTATCGCTTCTACGCCTGGCTGGCAGGACCACAACGCGCCTTTGCCGATATTTCGCAGCTCCTCAGCCTGATTCCCGGCATCGTCGGCGTGTATCAGCGGCACGCCGCCTATCGCCGGTTGCTGCCGGAATTCGGCGACGATGTCTGGCTGAGTTTCGGCGTGCTGATGAACGATCCCGATTCACGCATCGGTCCGATGACGTACGTCGGCGGCTACACCATCCTTGGACGCGTCACGATCGAACGCGACGTGCTCATTGGCTCGTTCGTCTCGATCATGAACGGCAGCCGCCAGCACGGCACCGAACGTCTCGATCTCCCGGTCCGCGAACAACCGGGCGAGTGGCCGCTCGTCACGATCGGCGCGGATAGTTGGATCGGCGACCACGCCGTGATCATGGCCGACGTAGGCCGGCATTGCGTCGTCGCGGCCGGAGCCGTCGTGACGCGGCCGGTTCCCGATTACGCCATCGTCGCCGGCAGCCCCGCGCACATTCTTCGTTACCGTAACCAGCCCGAGACGACGACCTGCGCGGCGGACGCTCCCGCTTCTCCGGTTCTACCCACCGCATGACTTCGCCCGCCGAATCTCTGCCGGTCATCTGCCAGGTGCTGCACACCCTCGACGTCGGCGGCGCGGAGATTCTCGCCGCACGCCTGGGCCGGCAACTGCGCGACGAATTCCGCTTTCACTTTATCTGCCTCGATTCCGCGGGAACGCTTGCCGAGCAACTTGCCGCCGACGGCTTTCCCATCCACGTTTTCCAACGCCGCCCCGGCTTCGACTGGCGGCTCCTGCGGCAACTGTCGCAATTGTTTCGCGATCAACGGGTGGAGATTCTGCACGCTCATCAATACGCGCCGTTCGCCTATTGCGCGATGGCCCGCGGATTCTCCACGCGGCCGCATATTGTCTTCACCGAGCACGGCCGGCATCAGCCCGATTATCCGCGGCCCAAGCGTATCTGGGCGAACAAGTTTTTCCTGGGACGGAATGATCGGGCGATCGCCGTTGGGGAAGCGGTGCGGCAGGCGCTCCTGCAGAACGAAGGATTGCCGCCGGATCGAGTGAGCGTGATCTATAACGGCGTCGATTTGACGAGATTCGATCCCTTCGCGCCATTGCGCGATTCCGTTCGTCAGGAACTGCGGCTGGCGGCCGACGATTTCGTGCTGATTCAGGTCGCACGGCTGGATTATCTCAAAGATCACGGCACGGCGTTGAGAACGGTCTCGTTGCTGAGGTCCGCCGGGTTGCCGTTGAAGCTGTTGATCGTCGGCGACGGACCGGAACGATCCAAGATCGAACAGCAGCACGCCGAGCTGCAACTGGGAGATTCCGTTCAATGGCTTGGTCAGCGGAAAGACATTCCTCGCCTGCTCCAAGCAGCCGACGTTCTGCTGCTCACGAGCACGAGCGAAGGCATTCCGTTGACGTTGATCGAAGGAATGGCGGCTGGCTTGCCGATTGTGGCGACCGACGTCGGCGGCGTCGCGGAGGTTGTTGAACAGGGAACGACCGGTCTGTTAGCGCGGTCGGGGAACCCCGATCAACTCGCCGCCCAGATCCGACGGTTGCTGTCCGAACCCGAGCTGCGCGTCCGCTACGGGCAGGCGGGCCGCCAACGAGCCGAACAGCTTTTTTCCGAACCGGATATGCACCGGCAATACCGCGCAGCGTATCGCCGCCTCAGCGCAGACGAGCTACCTTCTACGTGAATTCGTGATCCGCGCCCGGCTCGCTCGCGTTCTGCGGGAATGGCGGGCGATAATGCGCCGCCCACTTCGACTTCGTACTCGCGGGACGGTCATGATCGAACTCACCGATGTCACGCAGCACTACGGCTTGCGCCCCGTCCTGAAGAAAATTGACCTCCGAGTCGAGTCGGGCGAACTGGTGGCGCTCGTAGGACCGAACGGCATGGGCAAATCGACGCTACTGAGCGTAATGGCTGGCGCGCTTAGTCCGCAGCACGGGCGTGTGCTCATCAATGGTCTGGAACGAAAGTCGTCGGTGGAGGCGGAGCTGCGCATCCGCTGTCAGACCGTCTATCTCCCCGATCGTCCCTGGCTGCCGAAAAACCGCACCGGCCGCGAGTATCTGATGGCCGTCGGCCAGTTGTACGCCATTCCCGGCGAGGAACTCATGGATCACGTCGAGCGCCTGCTCACTGTGTTCGAACTCGTGAAAGAAGGTGACTGGCCGATTCGCAGCTACTCCGCCGGGCAGCAGAAGAAGATCGCCCTGTCGGCCGCGTTGGTGACCAAATCGCCGATCTTGCTGCTCGACGAGCCCTTCTCTGGCGGACTCGATCCGTCCGGCATTCTCGCGCTGAAGCATATCCTGCGGCGGCTGGTCGACCGCGAGGAGGCGACGGTCGTGATGACGACCCCCGTCCCCGAAATTCTGGAAGAGCTCGCCGACCGCATCGCCATCATTCGCAACGGCGAGATCGTCGCTTTCGACACGGCGGAGGGGCTGCGGCGGATGAGCCAATGCCAGGCGGGACTGGACGAGGTGATGGCCCGGCTAATTCATCCCAAGACGTTGGAAAATCTCGAACGCTACTTTGCGGAGGAACGCGGCGTATGAAGTGGTTTCTCAGGTGGATGCGCCAGGTTCTGCCGCGGGATACGATTGTCGCCATCGCGGTGATCGTCGATTTGGCGGTCGAAGTGATGTACCTGTATTCGCGGTGGTGGGGGCCGGGAGACGAGGAAGCGTTTGCGGTGATGCGGCTGTTCATTCAGGTGTTCGCGGCGCTGCTCTACGGCGGACATCGCGTGGCCACGTTTCATCCTGCGTGCGATGCGGACTACTTCAAGTGGCTCGAACGGACGCCCTGGATGCCGCGCAGGCCGCTGCCGATGGGGCCGGTGCATCTGGTGCTGCAGGACGTGGTGGTGATTCTGGCTTCAATGATATTGACGCGAATCGTCGACGCGCGGGTCTTGTACATTCCGGTGGCGTTTCTCTTTGCCTACTGTTTCTCGTTGGCTACCGTCGTCTGGGCCACGGGACAGAAACTAATGGCCTACACGCTGGGCGCGGCGTTGGGGCTGGTGATCGTCGCTGTGCAGAATCCGGCCGGCGCGCTGATCGCCGCCTGCGGCGCAACGCTGCTGACGCCGTTCGCCATTCGCGGGTCGCTGGCGGCGTTTCCGTGGGAGCTGCCTTGGTTTGCGAACGGCCGTTCCTGGCAACAAATGGCGGAAGAGCGCAAGCAGAATCAATGGGGCTGGCCGTTCGACGTCTTTGCGCCGAAAGTTCCGCACGCCTGGATTCCGGCGTTCGACGGCGTCGCCGTCAGCCTGCTCCTCGGATGGTGGTTTCTCGCCGTCTACTATCAACTGGCCACCGAGTTGCGCGCCATGGCGGCCATGGGCTTTCACCTCGTGTGTATTGCCGTCATCATTCGACTGACTCCCTACCTCGCCAATCATCGCCCGCCGATCAGCTTTTTGGGGCGGTTCGCGACGCTGCGGCCCTGGCAATTCGGCTTCGATCACATCTTCCTCGCTCCGTTGGGCGTGGTGGCGCTGGGGAGTGTGACATTGCTGCTCACACTCTGTGCCGCGCTGGGCTGGCCGATCGCGGTTCTCGGCGGCCTCGTGCTGCCGCGCTGGGCGGAGACGCCGATCGCCGCTACAGGCGTCACGTTCACGCTGCTGATGTTGCTGGTCGTCGGCCCGGCGTTGGAAAAATGGAAGCTGACCGGCCGGCACCGCATCGTATTCCATCTGACCGGTAAGACTACCGGCCTGGGCAGTGCGCAGAAGAATCAGGACTTCGTGCAGATCGCCTGAAGAAGCCCGGCTTCCTAGTGCTGCGAACCCGCAAGAGTTGATCGAAAGACTACCTCGTTCACCCTCGCGTGGCATTCCGTCGGGCAATGATCTTGCGGATGATCCACCACGCGGCGATGCACAAGAGCGAGCCGACGAAGGCCGAAATCAAATCCTCAAACGAGATCTTCAGTTCGCCCCAGCCGAGGTCGATGCGAAACAGCCAAAAAAGGCCCCCGCCAACCATCGCTCCGAGAATGCCGATGGCGAGGTTGATCCAGCGTCCGAAGCCGTCGCGGCGCAGCGTGACAATCCGGCTCGCCAGCGTGCCGGCGAACGCGCCGATGATCAGCCACACGATGATTTTGCCGAAGGTCATGGTCGATTCAGTCCTTCCACCGGCTCGGATTGATCCCTGGCGCCGCTGTTGCCATGCCGGACGGTTTGTGCTGTTGTTCAAAGACGAAGCCGGTCGTGTTCAGGCTTTTCAGGAAGGGTTTCGCGATGTCCGGTGCGCTGGCCACGAGTTGCGGGTCCCACTCGGCGACCGGTTGGATCGGTCCGGCCCAGGCGGGACGATAACCGAGCTGTACGAGTTCGCGCGGCTGCGAATCCCTGTTCGGATGGCTGCCGTGAAAGAGGAGTGACGGAATGACGACCGCCGAGCCTGCCGGCATCACAAGCGAGATTTCTTCCGGATGCGATTTGTAACGGACGTACGGACTCGCTTGGGCGTGAAACGACAGATGCGAACGTGGAATCAAGCGGAACGGCGCCCGCAGCGGCGTCAGTTCGTCGAGGTAATACAGCACCCGCAACAGCCGCGGACAACTTCCCTCGTAGCCGAAGAGATTCGAGCCGTGCGGCTGGCCGTCGGTGTGCATCGAAATCCCCGGACAGCCGGGCCACGTCCGCTGAAAAAATCCGCGGGTGAAGACGATGTCCGGCCCCATCAGTTCGGTGAGGAACTCGATCATTGGCGGAAAGCCGATCAATTCGCACACCGCCCGGCTCGTCCACTGGGGCTGCTCGACGGAGCGAGACTGCTGCGTGCTGTAGCTTGTGTGCCCCATGTCGGCGTCGGACATTTCTTGCTTGACGCGGGCGATGACATCCTTCGGCAAGATGCCTGGAAAGACGACGTAACCTTCGACTTCGAGATGCCGTATCTGCTGCGCCCGCGTGAACGAGGCGAAATCGGTACGGTCGAGGTTCATGAAGCCGATCTCTTCCTCGGGGGCGATCGGCGGAATCGTCGTGGCGGCGGTCATGGGAGTTCTCTGGAGTATGAGCCGGCGGTTTCCTGTATCATCGCGGGAATGCAAAGAAGACTCAACGGAACTCAGATCAAAGCCGGGCTTCCGATTCAAGCCGAACTTTCGCGAGGAGAAATTCGTCATGGAACCAAAAACCGAAACCGCAACGCTCGCCGGCGGGTGCTTCTGGTGCCTTGAGGCCGTGTTTGAGCAAGCAATCGGCGTCGAAAAGGTCGTCTCTGGCTATGCGAACGGCCGGATCGTCAATCCGACGTACGAACAGGTTTGCGAGGGAAACACCGGCCACGCGGAGGTCGTGCAGGTGACGTTCGATCCGAGCGTCATTTCGTATGGCGACATGCTCGACATTTTCTTCGCCATTCACGATCCGACGACTCTCAATCGCCAGGGAGCCGACGTCGGCACGCAGTACCGTTCAGCGATTTTCACGCACGACGACGCGCAACTCGCCGCGGCCCGAGCCAAAGTGGACGAACTGAACGCCGCTCAGATTTGGGACCGGCCGATTGTCACCCAGATCGAGCCGCTCGACCGGTTTTACCCGGCGGAGGCGTATCATCAGGGCTACTATCAGACGCACCCGCAACAGGGCTATTGCCAGGCCGTCATCTCGCCGAAAGTCGCCAAATTCCGCAGCAAATTCGCGAAATGGCTGCGGGATTAGGCTTGAGGCTTGAGCCCCGAGGCGTGAGGGTAGAAAACGAGACAACAGCAGCGATTGCGGCTTGATTTCTCTCCCTCAAGCCTCGCGCCTCAGGACTCAAGTCTCCTCTATCCGCATTTTGCCGCTTCGACTATCATCCCCGCCCCTGAGTTCCGGGTTTCCGGGGATGGTCCGTCATGTTTTGGCGAGGGATTTTGTGCGCGGCGACGATGTGGGCTGCGCCGGCGTCCGGTTGGACGGCGGACAAGCCTGAACCGGCCGAAGTCCGCGAATTCGAGATCCTCGTCGACGACAAGCCCGTCGGCACCCACATCATGCAGATTCGCGACCAAGGCGATCGCTTCGCCGTCACGCTGACATCCGACGTCGAAGTGAAGGTGCTCTTCTATCGCTACCGGTATCACTTCCACGCGAAAGAACAGTGGGACAACAACCGGCTGACGTCGTTCCATGCAGTGACGAACGACAACGGCAAGAAAGTCCGCGTGCAGTGGAAGCGCGACAGCGATAACAGCGTGCTGCTGTTTCAGGATCGCCTGGCGGAAATCAAGCCGCCGCATCAGACGACGTCGTATTCGCGGCTGCCGCCCGGCGTCGATGAGACGCAGCAATTGCGGCTGCTGAAACTCGACGACGGCGAGGAAATCGCCACGACCTGGAAGCCCGCGGAAGAATCGGAATGGCGCGTCAAAGACCGAGCCATCCGCTGCCGCAAATGGGTCGTCGAAGGAGACGTCGAGGCCGAGCTGTGGTTCGACGCCGCCGGCTGGCTTGTCCGCCAACAAACGGTCGAACGGGGTCATCGCAGCGAACTGCGGCTGACGTCGATCGAACGTACGACAACGAAATGACAGTTGGTCGCGTTCCTTAGCGACGCTTCGCAGAAGCGTCCTTCGCGGCCCGCTTCGCGATGGTGCCGAGGTCGACAATCTTCGCCCGGTCGCCTGCTTTCTCAACCAGATCGCAGATGAGTTCGATCGTTTCGAACTTCGGGTCGGTGACGTACAGGCACGACGGGTGGCCGAGGAAATCGAAGACGGCCCGGTTCTCGATGGCCCATGTCACGCCGCGGCGGATCGCCTCGAGGAACGACGGCCGGTCCCAGCCCCCGGAACGGAACGCCCCGACGTCGCTGATGGGGCTCATCGGCACTTCCACGAGTCCCGTCGGGTAGACGAACGGCTGCGCAAGTTTTTGCGCGGCGACGATGCTCTCGAAGACTTCTTCGGAAACTTTTCCATCCTGGAATTCGTTGCGGTGAGCCGGGTAAAGACTGCTGACCCACTCGAAACCCTGGTCGAGCAGCATGTCCTGCAAATCGTCGCGCTGTCTCAGTCCATCGTTGAAGCCGCCGGGCGTGCGAAAGCCGTCAGGATATTTATTGATGCGAGTCCGCATGGCCGTGGTGCACATCCGGATGTTTTCGTCGATGACTTCGGCCGGAGTTTTTCCTTCGATGAGCCACGGCGCCCGGTTGAAGCGGAACTGGATATCGCCTGGCCGCGTGGCCAGCACATTGACATGGTCGTAGGTGTGATTGCCGATCGGATGGCCGTCCGCGGCGATTTCCTTCATCCACTCGACGCTTTCCTGTTCGAAGACCTGCCCGACGGCGAAAAAGTGGAGTACGCCGCCGCGTTCTTTAACGCGCTGGGCCGCTTCGACGGAATACTGCTTTGTCTCGAGATTGAGGTTCCCCTTCTGATAGTCCCAGTGCGTCTGGTCCTTGGTGGGGTATTGCCGGCTCATTTCCAAATCGAGCGTGATGGCGATCAGCGCCGGCTGCTCGTCGTCCTCGGCGAACAATCGCGGCGCAGCCCACAACCCCGCGGCGAGCGACGCCGACGCAGCGAGAAATGAACGGCGAGACGTAGGGTGGGTCGAGTCTGCGAGGCCCACCATCGGCTTGCAATCGGTGGGCCTCGCAGAGCCTCGACCCACCCTACGAAATCCGTCACTTGCTTTTGTCATGTTCGATCCACGAAATCTGCGTGACGAGGTTTTGCAGCGCGGCGAAGGAAATCGACGCGTTGGTGGCGAAGCGCGGCGTGGTGTTCGACGGGAAGGTCGCCAGCGTCGCGTCGCCGACAAGGAAGACGTTGAAGTCCTTCTTCAGATTCTCGTATCCGGCGGTCGTCGCCTTGAAGCACATGTCGGTACAGTAGCCGGTGAGCAAAACGTGCCGCACACCGTGTTCCAACAGAAAATCTCGCAGCGGCTCGTAGCCCTCGCTGTCGTAGATGATGATATCGTCCGGATCGACGTTCACCGACGTGCAGACCGGAATTGGCAAGTCCCAGAAGCCCGCGTTGTTGTACTTCGCGCCGGCGTCCAGCCCCGGAAACTGCTTGAAGTAGTCGATCACGGGCGTCTTTTGCGAGAGCTTCAACTCTTTCGGCAGCGGCTCCCCCTTGTATTCGAAACTATGCAGTTTCTCCTTGAGTTCCTTCAAACCGGCAACTCGGTCTGTTTCGCTCGGCTTCGCGCGGAGCGAGCGATACGCCTTCTTGCGGATCGGGTCTTCGTTCCCCGGCAGGCTGTACATTACATAGGCGACTTCGTCGCGCAGCGAAGCGATAAAGGGATCGATGACTTTTTTCGTATGGCCCGCGGCTAGCAGATTCTTCCGCGGCGTGCAGAAATCGGCGCAGCCGGCCGGTTGCGGCGTGAGCCAGCCGTTCTCGTCGTCGATGCCCCATGGGTGCACCATGATGATCGCCGTCTCGGACGCCTTCAGCCGGTTAGGCATCTCGATGATCCCGCGGGCGTTGTACGAAAACCGCCAGGCCCGCACGCTGAGATCGGCCCCGTCGTCTTTGACGAGCAGCGGTGCTTCGAAGCGGGCTTCTTCTTCGATCGGCTCGATGTACTCCGGATGATCGGCGAGAATCGGCGCGGGGGCTTCAAGTTTCTTCAGGCGGTTTTGGTAGACGCGCGCCGGCGGATCGTCGGCGAAAGTGAACACAGCGAAAAGCAAGGCCGTTGTCGCGATCGTAAAAGATCTGATCATGGTTCGCTCCGATGGGGACTATGCTTCGGCGAAGCGTTGTTAGGGTTGCTGCAAAAACGCGAACAAATCCCGCAGCTCCTGCGGTTTGAGTTGCTTCAAGACGTTTTCCGGCATCAGCGACGCCTTGGATTCCTTCAATTCCTCGACGTCGGCGAGCGGTACCATCGTTTTTTGTTCCTTCGCCGCCATCAGTGTGAGTTCAGCGGCATTCTGCTTCACGAGCAGGCCGGTCAGCACGCGGCCATCGTTGGTCGCGACGGAGTAAGCTAGGAATTCTTTGCGGATGATGGCGTTCGGGTCGACCATCTGCAGCAGCAAGTAATCGCGGTCTTTGCGATTGGCATGCGTGAGATCGGGGCCGACGTTGAAGCCTTCGCCGTGCAGTTTGTGACAAATCGCGCAGTGCTGGACGAAGAGGCGCTTGCCTTCGGAGACGCTGCCGCCGCTCGCGCGCAGATCGTTGTTCAAACGGCGAATTTCCGCGAGACGTTCCTCCGGCGTCGGCGGGGCGACGCTGCCCCACGTGTTCACCACCAGATCGCGGTCGGCTTCCTCCATGTCGGCAATGACGTTCTGCCAGTCTTCCGCCTTGAGATTCTTCTTCGGCAACCGTTCGGCGAGAAACTCCCGCAGAAACGCCGCGGCCCAATCCGGCCGGGCGAGCAGCCCCTGCCCCAAACGCTGCTGAAACGGTCCCGTGGCGTCGGGATAGAGTTTCAACCACGCATCGCGAATGCGATCGTCGCGGAAGCGCTGCAGGCTGTCGATAGCCGCCAGGCGCAGCGCATCGGCGTTCTGTTCGTCGAGCAATACCGCGAGCAATGGTTCGACAGCGGCATCGCCCGACAACTCCGCAAGATTGCGCATCGCTTGCAGGCGTACATCGGCGGGCGTGTTATCCGATGCGATCAGTTCCCATGTTCGCTGCTTCGCGGCGGTAGACTCAAACCTCAGGCCCAAACGCAGCAGCGTCGAATTTGTCGTGTCGCCTTTCCAAGCCGCGTTGAGGACCATCCGCAACTTATCCGGCAGAGACTGCTCGGCGTCTTTCTCCGCCCGTTCGCCGAGGCCCTGATCCAAGCTCGCCAGCAGCCTCCCCTGCTCTGCGGCGGATGCCGCGGCGAGCAACTCGGCGGCGGATTCCAGTCCGGCCTGCGTCCCCTCCGCGGCATAGCGGCGGATGAGCCGCGGCAGAACGATCTCCGCGACGAGGTTCGATTTCGCCGCGGACGGCGACGCCATCCAATCGACAATTTCCTGTCGCGCCGGCAGACTGTGCTGCTCAATGCCCCACCACAAGAGGAGTGGCTGATACGGATCGCCTGCGTCTTCGTCGCGCAGCAGCAGTCGTTGCAGAATCGGCAATGCCTGGTCGCTCGGCAGACGGCGAGCCGTGCACGCCAGCAGTGTGCGGACTTCGGCGTTGTCTTCTTCGTTCGCCATGCGGACCAGATGCGCGTGAATCAGCTTCGGCAGCCGGCCGTCGTCGCCGAGGAACTGCACGGCCCAGCGGCGGATGTGCGGATTCCGGTGCGAGAGGAACTCCGGCGCGGTCTCGTCCGTCAGTCCGCCGCAACTGGCAAAGGTCCAGAAGCATTCCAGCGCGAGTTGATCGTCGTCCGATTTCAGCGCGAGTGTTTGCAGCGGTGCGAGGGCGGCGGGATCGCAGCGTTCTGTAAGAATCCGGCGAGCGCGGCGAACAATCCAGTTATTCGGGTGTGCGTGAAGTTTGAGAAGTTGCTCAAAGCCCGCCGTCGGCGACGGCGGGATCCCAGCGATGCCATCGCCGGGCTTTGTCATGGAGCGACTATGGAGACGATAAATCCGCCCGTTGCGGCGGTCCCAGTCGGCGTCGGGATCGGGGTGGGCCATGCGGGCGTCGTGCCAGTCGCAGAAGTAGACGGAGCCATCCGGGCCGGTCGTCACATCGCACGGGGCGAACCACGTGTCGTTGCCGACGGCCAGTTCGCCGCCGTACGCAGATTTCACCGTGGAGCCGCGCGGCTCGATGCGATCACAGAAGAGTTGATGTCCGAGCGTGTCGGCGAGCAGATACTTGTCGCGGTACTTCTCCGGCAAGCCGTCTCCCTGATAGATGATACCGCCGACTGTGACGTGGCCGCCTTTGAAATCGGTGTGCGGCACGTGATCGAAGTAGCCGTAGGCGAACGGATTGTGCAGCGGGCCGTGCTTGCCGAACGATTTCCAGTAGTACGCGCCGGGTACCGCGTGCAGCATGCGAAAGCCGCCGTGATTCGTCCCATAGAGCAATCGCCCGTGGCGGTCGAAGTCGAGTCCCCACGAGTTGCCACCCCCTTCGCAGAAGAGCTCGAATTCCTTCTTCAGCGGATGGTAGCGCCACACTCCCTGCTGGAATTCGATGCCATCGATGCGGGCCGTCACGGTGCTCCCCTGGCAGCCGTAGAGCCAGCCATCCGGTCCCCACGTCAGCGAGTTTGCGACCGAATGTGCGTCGTCCATGCCGAAGCCTTGGACAAGAACTTCGGGATCGCCGTCGGGAACGTCGTCCTGATTTTTGTCCGGGTAGAACAACAGGTACGGCACCTGCATCACGAACACGCCGCCGTGCCCGAACGCCAATCCCGTGGCGAGATTCAGCCCGTCGAGAAAGTCGCGGCTTTTGTCCGCAACGCCGTCGCCGTCGGTGTCCTCGAGAATCGTGATTTTGTCCGCCCCGCGCGGCCCGCGCGGCGGCGGGTCGGGCACGCGGTCGTACGTCGTCCGCGAAAACCGGTCGACCTTCGCCCGCTCCAGCCCCGCCGGGTTCGGGTATTGCAGATACTGAATCACCCACAACCGCCCGCGGTCATCGACTTCGATGCACACCGGCTGCCGCACCATCGGCTCCGCGGCGACGAGCTTGAGTTTTAGATCGTCCGGCACCGTCATCTTCGCGACGGCTTCGGCGGGGGAATAGCCCTGGCCATAGACTGCCAGACTGAACGCTGCGATCAGTACGAAGAGTGAGATTCGTAACATCGAAGGAACATTCAAGAGTTCGGTGATGCGTTATCCATCAACACAATAGGTTGGCCGGACGGCAACGTCAACGGGCACGCTCCGCTCGGAAACCCTCCACGTCGAGGCGAACCGGTTCGCCGCGATGCGGAGGCTTTGCGGGGCAGAGCGTTCTTCACGCACCGATGAAAACCGCTCCGCCGTCGATTACACTGGCCCACATGTCCGCCAAAGAACCGACTGATCTTTCCGGGATTTCCGTGCGTGTCCTCATCGTGGACGACGACGAGGCCCATGCGCAGGCAGTGGCGGAAAGTCTCGAACGCGTCGGTTACGAATGCACCGTGGCGACGTCGGGCGAACGGGCGTCGTCGCTGATCGAAAGCGAGAACTTCGACGTCGTCGTCACCGACTTGGTCATGGACAATGTCGATGGGATGGAGATTCTCCGCAAGACGAAGGAGGAGCTGCCGGACGCCGAAGTGATTCTGCTCACGGGGCACGCCTCGGTGAAATCGGCCCTCGCCGCCGGGCAGCAAGGGGCGCACAACATCCTGACAAAGCCGGTCGACATCAAAGAGTTGCGGCTCGCCGTCGACAAGGCGTCCACCAAAGTCCGGCTTCTCAAGAAAAATCTCGAACTCAGCCGCCGGCTCGACGAGAAGTTCGGCTTCGAAGGCGTGATCGGTAACAGCCCGGCGATGCACAAGGTGATCGACAAGCTCCGCAGCGTCGCCCCCACCGACAGCACGGTCCTCATCCTCGGCGAAAACGGCACTGGCAAGGAAATCGTCGCGCGGGCTATCCATCAGAACAGCGACCGCAAAAGCAAGCCGTTCGTGCCGCTCAACATCTCCGCCCTGCCCGAAAGCATTCTCGAAAGCGAGCTCTTCGGCCACGAAGCCGGGGCTTACACCGGCGCGGCGACGAAGCGCATCGGCAAGTTCGAGCTGGCCCACGGCGGCACGCTGTTCCTCGACGAGATCGGC
>CAZDGB010000109.1:0-6134 GCA_964504645.1 uncultured Planctomycetaceae bacterium
GCAGAAGCGTGTTGATTACGAATGATCGCGTTGGACCTGCTCGGCCCAGCTCTCAAACTTGGATTGCGAGGGGAACGTGAGCGCCATCAGGGCGACCAGCATTCCCCAGACGACGAGCGTCAACCGCTGGCCTTCGATCAGATAAGCCACGCCATTAAAAAAACCGGCGCCTTCCAAAAATGCTTTCTCGATAATCTGCTTCGTTTGATAGAGCGCTGCGAGCGGCGTGCGCCAATCCGCGGGACGTTCCGACTCCAGGCGGCGAATCGAACTCGCCGTGATCTGGCCGGGAACGACCAACGCCGCCAGAATGAGCAACGCCGCGAATCCCGCTCCCATGTAGGTCAACAATCCCATCTGGCCGTTCTGATCCCGGCGCGTGAAGAGAACGATCGCGGCGAAAATGATCTGACCCTGGATCAGTGCGCCGACAATGATCTGCGTGATTCGACCGACTTTGTCGGGATCGATCGGCTGCTGCGGAGCGGCGGTCATGATTGTCCGCCTCCCTTCGCTGCGTCGTGCTTGGAGTCGAAAATCGCCGTCGCGCCGAGGTGCACCGTATCGACGATGCCGATGATCGCGCAATCGACCGGCAGCGGCTTTGTCTCCGGCGTGAAGCGGGCGCTCGAGCCCTGCACGATCAGCACCACTTCCCCTTCGCCCGCCCCAACGGTATCGACGGCGATAAACGTCCGCCCGGTGCCAACGAGGCCCGCCTGATCCTTTTCGTTGACCCGCAACGGCTCGACGACGAGCAACTTCTGTCCGACCATTACCTCGACTTTCGAAGTCGAGACAACGCTACCGGTGATGCGGGCCAGGAACATGATTTTCGCTTTCCGAGCGGGGGGCGTTAGCCCCCTGAATGTGCGTCCTTAGTTCATTGACCGTCGAACCAGGGGCTTACGCCCCCCGCTCGGATTTCTTGATTGCTTCCGCCGTTTGCCGCGCGACAACGATTTCCTCGTTCGTCGGCACGACCCAAATCTGCGTTTTGCTTGCTGCCGTCGAAATGCACGTTTCGCTACCGCGTTTCACGCACTCATTCTTGGCCGTGTCCAGTTCGATGCCGGCCCACTCCATGTTCGTGCAGACATCCCGCCGCACGCGGGTGCTGTTCTCGCCGATGCCGCCGGTGAAGACGATGGCGTCGGCTCCGTTCAGTACGGTGAGATACGCTCCCAGGTATTGCCGGATCGACTGCGTGAAGACTTTCAGCGCCAGATCGGCCCGCTCGTTGCCCTTCGCCGCGGCTTCTTCCAGATCGCGGACGTCGCTGGACAATCCGCTGAGGCCGAGCAAACCGCTTTTGTTCGCGAGGTCTTCCAACAACTGCGGCAATGTTTTGCCGGTGGCCCGCATCAGCACGGGCAACGCGAACGGATCGAAATCGCCCACGCGGTTATTGTGCGGCAAACCCGATTGCGGACTCATGCCAAGCGTGTTCGCCTGCGAGACGCCGGCTTTCAACGCGCACAGCGAATTGCTGCCACCGAGATGGCACGAGATGACCTTGAGATCGTCGCGTTTCATCAACTGGGCAATCCGTCCGCCGATGTAGCGGTGGCTCGCGCCGTGAAAGCCCCAGCGCTGCACGCCGTACTCTTCCTGCCATTGATATGGGATCGCGTAGCTGCGGATATCCGGCGGAATCGTCTCGTGGAACGCCGTTTCCAGCGCGGCGACGAGGGGAATCTGCGGAAACGCCTGCCGCAATTGCCGCATCGCTTTCGCATACGGCGGATTGTGAGCCGGCGCGATGTCCGACAGCGATTCCATCGCCGTCAGCAATTCCTCGTCGACGATCCGAATCCCGCTCAACTTACCCGCGAAGACGGCCTTGAATCCGATGCCGACGACTTCGTCCGCCGATTTCAGGCAGCCGAACTCGGGGTTCATCAGTTGTTCGAGGCACAACTTCACCGCCGCCGCATGATCGGGGATCGCCCGGGTTTCCTCCGCCCGATGCGCGCTGATCTCGACAAAGCACGCACTCTGCGGCTGCCCGATGCGATCGATGCCGCCGCGCGCCAGCTGCCGTTCGTCCGTAAGATCGAACAACCGGTACTTGAAGCTGGTAGAGCCGAGATTGGCGACGAGGACAAGCATGGTGAGACGCTATGGGAAGTAGGTTCGCCGATGACGGATTTTTGTGGTTGTTTGTCGGGGGTTGGAAAGACCGATGTGCTTTTGCCAACTGACAACTCACCACCCACAACCCACCATTACAGGAATTGATCGAGCAGCGTTTTTTCGGGCCGCGCGATGATGTGGGCGCTGACCAGTTCACCGACCTGCGAGGCGGCGGACGAGCCGGCGTCGACGGCAGCGCGGACAGAGCCGACGTCGCCGCGGATGATCGTCGTCACATACGCGCCGCCGATCTGCACTTGCTTGACGAGCGTGACGTTCGCCGCTTTGAGCATCGCGTCGGCGGCTTCAATCTGCGCGACCAAGCCGCGCGTTTCGAGAAGGCCAATGGCTTCGTTCATGGGGGGGTCCGATGGAGGCTGTGAGGTGTGGTGAGTCGGGGTCTGGATCGTTGGGGGTTGTGTGTTGGGTTGGGAAAAGGCAGAGATCCTGTTGATTGGATTTCCCAACCAACAACTCGCCACCCACAACCCACGAAAACTTATTTCGCGGCCTTGGCTTTCGGCAGGATGGCGGCCAGGTCCTCGTGTGGGCGGGGAATCACCTGTACGCTGACGACTTCGCCGATCTTGCTGGCGGCGGAGGCGCCGGCGTCGATGGCGGCCTTCACCGCGGCAACGTCTCCGACGACGAACGTCGTCACGAGCCCGCTGCCGACTTTTTCCCAGCCGACCATCTGCACGTTGGCGGCCTTGAGCATCGCATCCGTGCCTTCGATCATGCAGACGAGGCCTTTCGTCTCCAACATTCCCAAAGCTTTCATCGGTTCAGCCATTTCGAATTGCTCCACGTTAAAGGGTGAGTCGTTAGTCAAGAGCTTTGACTAATGTTTCTTGCACGCGCAGTCGTGTGGAACGACAAGTTCCACGCTGGTTGCATGTTCGAGATCGATCGCATTGCCTTCGTCAGTGTCGAGATGAACTTCTAATTTCACGGTCGGATCAGCACGGACGGCGACGTCTTCCAACGTCGTCGTGCAGGCGCCCGAAACCACGCGGAGATGCAATTTGTCGCCGTTCTTGACGCCGTAGTGGGCGCAATCGGCAGGGCCCATGTGAACGTGGCGCATCGCGCGGATGACGCCTTGCTGGAGTTCGACGACACCCTTCGGGCCCATCAGCAAGCAACCGGGCGTCCCCTTGATGTCGCCGCTGATCCGCACCGGCAATTGGATGCCGAGCGAGATGCCGTCGGTGAAGGCGAGTTCGACTTGCGAATCGGGCCGCGTCGGGCCGAGGACGCGGACTTCCGGCAGAATGCGCCGTCGCGGGCCGATCACCGCGACCGTTTGCTTCGCCGCGTAGTAGCCGTCCTGGTAGAGCCACTTCTCCGGTTCGAGCTTCGCTCCTTTGCCGAAGAGAATTTCGACGTGTTCGTCCGTCAGATGGACATGCCGGGCCGAGATGTTGACCACGAGCGGATTGCGCTGCGGCGCCGGCGCGGCGGCTTTGCCCAACCGCTGCGACAGCACGGTGCGCACCACGCGTTCGATGTCGGCCCGCGAATATCCGCCTGCAAGTTGCGTCATAGAGGTTTCTCCATCGGACGCCCAGGGATTGCTATCCCTGGGCTTCTTCATTTAGTCGACGACCGTCAGTTCCACGCCGGCGTCAGACACGATTTTCCGCCAGCGATCCGTCAAGCCGCTGTCGACGAACATCCGCGAGACCGACGACAGCGGACACAGATGCGCTAAGGCCGACTTGCCGAACTTGCTGCTGTCGGACACGGCCCACACTTCCGTCGCCGCGGCGAGCATCTGCCGTTCGCAATCGACGAGCAGCGTGTTGCTGTTGAACAGTCCCTTCTCGGTGATGCCGCCGGAACTCAGGATCACACGGGCCAGATTCAATTCCTTCAGCGCGGCAGAAGCCAGCGGCCCCAACGCCACGCCCGTGCGCGGATACAAATATCCGCCAATGAAAATCAGCTCTGTCTCCGGTTGATTCACCAACAAATTCGCAATCGGTAGCGAGTTTGTCACCACTTGCAGCGGCTTACCAATGAGACACCGCGCGACTTCCAACGTCGTGGTGCCGCCGTCGAGCAGCACGGCTTCGCCCGGTTGAATTTCCTCCGCGACAACGCGTGCGATCCGCTGCTTCTCTCCCAGGTTTTTCTGAGTGCGATCTTCAAATGTCGCGATGTGCTCGCCGGTGTAAGCGGCCCCGCCGCGAGTGCGACGGACTTGACCGATTTCGTGCAGATATTCCAAATCCCGCCGCACGGTGGATTCGCTGGCCCCCAGCCGATCCACCAGTTCATGCAGCGACACAAAACCTTGTTTTTCAATGAGTTGCAAGATTTCGTCTCGGCGTTGATCAAGCAGCATGACCATCCGGGGCGTCTTTCCTTCCGGCGTGAATGGCCTCGAAAGCGAATGCGAATCCTCCATGCGTCATCAAATTCTACCGCATGATCGACTGATTTCAACCATATTCAGTCAAATTCAGTCATTCAGACCGTCACGAACAACGTCGGGACGTTCTAAATCCTTATCGGGTATTGGCCGTCGCCGCAGCGAATGGAATGCTTCGCCGGGGAACAAGTCCGACCGAACTTACAAGCCCCGCAGTCACCCCGGTTTAACTCACTCGGGAGCCAGCCGTGTCGCCGAACCGACCACAATCAGGCGGCCGGACGCAACCTTTTGAATGGCTTCGGGATAGGCTTCGCACTCCGCGGCAAAGATGCGGGCGGCGAGCGTGTCGGGCGTGTCGTCATCGAGAACGGGAACCGTCCGCTGGACGATGATGGGGCCGTGGTCGTACTCGGCATCCACAAAGTGGACTGTGCAGCCGGAGACCTTGCACCCTCGTTCCAGCACCGCCTCGTGGACTTTATGGCCATGAAAGCCTTTGCCGCCGAACGCTGGCAGCAACGCTGGATGGATATTCAAAATCCGGTGCTGGAAATCGGCGGGGATCTTGAGGAGCGAGAGAAACCCGCCGCAGATCACCAAGTCGGCTTGAGCCGCGCGGCAGCGCTCGAAGATCGCTTCGCTGAAGGCGTCGACGGAGGCGAATGTCTTCCGTGCGACGACTTCACAGGGAATCTTCAGCCGCTGAGCCTTTTCGATCCCGCCGCAATCAGGCCGGCTGGCGAGAACCAGCGGAATCTCGGCGCGGAGCGATCCGGTCCGAATTTTCTCGACCAGATTCACCAGCGTCGTGCCGCCGCCGGAAATCAGAACCACGAGTCGAACGGGACGCACGATGGAAGCTCCAAATTCCAAATACCCAAGTTCCAGATCACAAATCTCAAATTTGAAATCTCAAATCAACAATCATACAAGCACGCGTTTGTTCCATTGGAATTTGGAGCTTGTTGGGAACTTAATTATGGGAAATTGGAACTCACTCAATGATGTGCTTCGAGGGTCGAGCCATTGCGACTGGGGATTGCCGGCCGCGTGTGGTCGAGTTCTTCAGGAAGAACGAAATTGTCGTAGCGCGCCCAGCGACTGGCCGCGGCCTCTTCGTACTCCCGGCGCGATTGTCGTGCGCCGGCGGCCCACAGCAACCCGGCGATGACGATCGCGAACGTGACGACGATGTAGGTTCCGGACGACGGCCTCCATGCCGCGGAGACTGTCTGCGGATTCCACCGCACGGTCTCGGCGAGAAGGAGCGGAGCCTTGCGGGCCGTGTCGTGAGCCTCGTAACCGTACATTTTCAGGAAATAGCCGCTGACGGAAACCTCTTCCGTGATATCGCCGCCGAGCGGCAAGCCCTTCGGTTTCTTGGTGAAGATGACGACGGCGGGATGGCTCTGCCCTTCATCCGGATAGAGCCAGCCTTCGTATAATTCCTCAAAACCCTGCTCGTTGTTGCCGGCCTCGTACGAGACGAGCCGGCGTAAGCGTCCCTGTAACGTCACCGGGCGACCGCGGCATTCCTCGGGATGCTGGAACACGTCCACAAAGAGCGGGAGTTTCTCCGTGGCCTGGCGACGTGAACGAGGCGACGCGGCCCGGCGTT
>CAZDGB010000109.1:6144-20354 GCA_964504645.1 uncultured Planctomycetaceae bacterium
CAAGGCGCGCACCTCGGCGTCGCCGAGCTTTTCCGTCAGCTTCAGGATGCGGAAATAAGCCTCGCGATCGTCGGGCGTTAGTCCGACGGTGTTGTCGACGATGTTCGTCAGCACCGCGGGATTGACCGAAGCGCCGCCGTCCATCGAGATCGGCACGCGGCGGGATGAGGCGTCTGCGCCGCGCCGGCGGCGCGGCGCAAGTTCCGATTCCTCTTGCGCGACTGCCGAGGAAGCGATCATCATCCCCAGCGCAACCAGCCACCGGACTCGAACGGTCGTCCCTCGCGGCATGGCTGCACTCCGTAGCATCGGCACTCCTTGGGCGGAGATTGTAGCAAAGGCGAGCGGCACGGCGTAAGCCCGCCGTGTTTTACGGTGCATGTCGAGTTCCAAAACCCACGGCGAGCTGACGCCGCGCCGCTCGCCTTTTAGAGAACCGAATGCTACGTTGATCGCGTTGCGTCCCGCCATTCTCCTTCCAGACGTAAAGGCCGCGCATGAACTCTCCCACCCGCCGCGAATTTCTGCAGCAATCCGCCGAATCGCTCCCGCTCCTGGCCGCCGTCTCGGCTCTCGGCGGCGTGCACGCCTGGGCGGACGAGAAATCGGATCGCGTTCGCCTCGGCATCATCGGCTGCGGCAGCATCATGACGCATCACGTCAAAGGACTCGTCGGCCGCAAGGAGAACGTCGAGATCGCCTGGCTCTGCGACGTTGACCCGCGGCAGATCGACAAGATGGCCGGACACATGGATGGCTTCCAATCGAAGCCGGCCCAGCGAACGACCAAGTTTGAAGACGTGATCCAGGACGCCGGCGTCGATGCCTGTATCATTGCCACGCCGCATCACTGGCACGCGCCGATGGCGATCGCCGCGATGCAGGCCGGCAAAGACGTCTACCTCGAAAAGCCGATCTCGCACGTCTTCGCCGAGGGGCCGCTGATCATCGCGGCGGCGAAAAAGTACGGCCGCGTCGTACAGCAGGGCAGCCAAATGCGGAGCAGTCCCGTCACGGCGAAGGCGGAAAAGCTGCTGAAAGACGGCATCATCGGCGAGGTGAAGGTCGCCCGCGCGTGGACCGCTGAGACGCGCGACGAGATCGCCGCCGTGCCCGATTCCGATCCGCCCGACGGCGTCGACTACGATCGCTGGCTCGGCCCCGCGCCGCAACGGCCGTTCAACAAGTACCGCTTCCATCAGACGTGGCGGCTGTTTCGTGATTACGGCAACGGCGAGATCGGCGACGACGGCATCCACGACCTCGACATGGCGACGTGGGGCCTCGGCATCGACACGCTGCCGAAGCAGATCACCGCGCGCGGCGGCCGCATGATGCTGCCGAACCACGTCAGCGACTACCCAGACAACATGACCGTCACCTACGAATACCCCGACGGCCGCATTCTGCTCTACGAAAACTATCCCTTCACGGCGTACGGCCTGCACGGCTACGACAATGGCAACGTCTTCTACGGCACGGAAGGCTACATGATCTTTTCCCGCCGCGGTTCGTTCAGCGTGTTCCTCGGCCCGAAGAGCAAACCCGGCCCGACGGAAGGCAAGGAGATCCGCGGCCAGACTGGCTACCCCGAGCACATGGCCGATTTTCTGAACGCCGTCCGCCAGCGCACGCCGGTGAAAGCGAACCCCGTTGTCGCGCATCGCAGCTGCGCCCTGGTCCATCTCGGCGAGATCGCACAACTCACGACCGGACGGATCGACTTCGATACGAAGACGGAACGCTTCGTCGACCACGACAAGGCGAACGAGTTGCTGACGAAAGCTTATCGGAGTCCGTACGAGTTGCCGGCGCTCGGGTGAGCGCGAACTCGCAAGCGTCAGAGGATCGCTTCCTGAGACCAGGTGAGCTTCGGGCGCACGACGCCCGGCCAGCTGCCGGCGTATAAACCGCGCTGTTCGCCGGTGTCGTGGACGTCGAACGTCAGCACGTCGTCCGTCGTGGCATACGGCTGATTGATGCCGCGGCCGATGTGCAGCGTCACGGAGTAGCGGCCTTCGTTGAGCAGATCGGCCGGCAGGACGCACACGGCCCGCTGCGTTCCCGCGGCCTGTTCGCGCGACTCGGTCCGCAGGGTTGTCGCGGAGGACGACATCAGCACGGTGGCGCCGGAGGCGTCTTTGAGGAGCAGCGTCGCCGTCAGTTCGTCTCCTGGAACGAGCCGCTCGTAGTCAATTTCGACATGGATCGGCGTGGCGATCTCGACATCCGCGGTCGCTTGACGATCGGGCGGCTGCACGATGCGGACTGATTTCAGCCGCACCTGATCGTTCCCCGGCGCGGAATTGCGATCCTGCCAAATCACTTCGCCGCCGCCGCGGCGGGCCGTCGTCAGATACTGCCGCACGACGTCTTCCGCCGGGCCGTCGGCGATCAGGCGACCCGCTTGCAACAGAATCGCCCGCTGGCACAGGTGCGTGATCGACGGCAAATGGTGCGACACCATCAGGCACGTCGTTCCGCGCCGCACGGCCTCCTGAATCGCATTCAGCGACTTCTTCTGGAAGTTCGCGTCGCCGACCGAGAGGACTTCGTCGACGATCAGAATCTCCGGGTCGAGTTGCACGGCGACGGCGAACGCCAGCCGCACGAACATGCCGCTCGAATAGTGCTTGACCGGCGTATCGAGGAACGCTTCGACTTCGGCAAAGTCCACGATCTGGTCGAACTTCCGGCGGATTTCGCGGAGGCTCATGCCGAGAATCGTACCGTTGAGGTAGACGTTCTCACGGCCCGTCAATTCCGGATGAAAGCCCGATCCGACTTCGAGCAGGCAGCCCATGCGGCCGCGCACGCCGACGCGGCCCGTCGTCGGCGCCATGATCCAGGAGATAAGCTTGAGCAACGTACTCTTGCCCGCGCCATTGCGGCCGATCAAACCGACGACTTCGCCGGCTTGGATTTCGAGTGAAACGTCCCGCAGCGCCCAGAATTCTTCGCTGGTTTCCGTTTTCGGCAATCGCTTTCCGGTCAGCAGCCCGGCCAGCGCGCGGCCGCCGTCGTGCAGCACCTCCATCAAGCGGCGATCCGGCTGGCGATGCCGCAGCCAGTAGCGCTTGCAGACGTTTTCAAGATGGATAACGTTCATGGAGTTGGAGGGTTGTGAGTAGTGGGTGGCGGGTTGAGAAAATGATTCTCGCTTGCGCTTAGCGGGTCATCGCCCGTCGCTTCACACCCGATCCGCCACGATGTCTTCCGTATTTGCGAAGTAACGCAGGCCGATGGACAGCACCATCAACGTCGTCGCGAGGCTCACGGTGATCATGCCGAGCGATGGCGGCGTCTGCCCGAACCACGCAGCGCGGAACAGGTCGATAATCGTCACCAGCGGATTGATCGCGGCCAGCAAACGATAGCGTTCCGGAATCACCGTCGACGTCTGCCAGCCGATCGGGCTGAGCAGCAGCCCCAGATTCAGCGCCACCGGCACCAGGCTGGAGACGTCGCGATAGAGCGCATTCAGCATGCTGACCCACACGCCGATCGTGAACGACGCGGCGGTCAGGGGAATCGCGAGCAGTGGCGTTAGTAGAAACCACGGCGACGGCAGCATGCCGTAACAGAACGAGACGACCAGCAGCACCAACCAGCCGATGCCGAAGTCGATCAGCGGCGTCGAGACTGCGGCAATCGGCAATAGCAGCCGGGGAAAATAGGTCTTTGTGATGAGCTGCCGATTGTTCGCCAGGCACAGCGTCGATTGCTGCACGCCCTGAGCGAACGCTTGCCAGACGATCGCCCCGCTCAAAATGAGCAGGATGACTGGGACATTCTCATCGACGGTTTGGGCCTTCAGTAATGAGAAGAACCCGGAGAAGACCAGTGTGTAAGCCACCGGCTGCAGGATGACCCACGCGACCCCAAGCACCGTCTGCCGGTAGCGGACGTGTAGATCGCGGATGACGAATGCGAGGACCAGTTCACGATAGGCCCACAACTCGGCGAGGCTGTAATGCCGGCCGGTGCCGCGTGCGTCGGACCAGCGCATGGGGGGGGGGGGGTAGGTTGTCGGTTGGGAGTTGGATGGCGGCATCTTATGGACACATCTCGCAAAGACACCAAGCCGCCAAGAGGCGCAATGGGACGAAGTCGGGTTTGCCGAGGCGTGCTCCCACCTCCAACCGACAATCTCCAACCCACAACCCGCGCCTCACGCCAGCACCTCCGTCACGACGCGGGCTTCACTCACGCCGGTGAGTTTTTCGTCCAGGCCGTTGCGAGGGAATGCGAGCTTGTGATAATCGAGGCCGAGCAGGTGCAGCATCGTGGCGTGGAAATCGGTGACGCTGACTTTGTCCTTCACAGCGGCCATGCCCACTTCGTCGGTTTCGCCGAACGTGAGGCCCCCCTTCACGCCCGCCCCGGCCATCCATTGGATCATCGCGTTCTTGTTGTGATCGCGGCCAGCCTTGCGTTCGTCCTTGTCGGGGGGCAATTGGGCGATCGGCAGGCGGCCCATCTCGCCGCCCCACAATACAAGGACCGATTCAAACAAGCCGCGCTGCTTTAAATCTTTGAGCAGCGCCGCGATAGGCTTGTCGGTCTTATCGCAGGCGGATTTAAGCGATGACGCGATGTCGCCGTGCGTGTCCCAGATCTGAGCTTCGATGAAGAGCTGAACGAACCGCACGCCCCGCTCGACGAGCCGCCGCGCGATGAGGCACCGGCGGCCGTAGGAATCGGTCTTCGGTTCGCCGATGCCGTAGTTCTGGATCGTCTCCGCAGTCTCCTGCGAGAAATCCAAAGCGTCGGACGCCGTCAGTTGCAGCCGCGCGGCAAGCTCGTAGCTGGCGATGCGGGCGTCCAATTGCGCCTGCAGCGGCCGTTGGTCTCTGTGACGTCGATCCAATGTGCCTAAGAAACTTCGTTCGGACGCCGTCACGGCGTCCGGCTCTGCGTACTCCCGCTTGAGATTCAACAGCGGCTCGCCCGTCGCGCGGAACCGCGTTCCCTGATACACGGGGGGCAAGAAGCCCGGCTGCCAGTTCTGCGTGCGGTTGATCGGCATGCCGCCCGGATCGTCGAGCACGACGTACGCCGGCAAGTTCTGGTTCTCGCTGCCGAGCCCGTACGTCACCCACGAACCGAGCGACGGATAGCCGGGCAGCGTGTGGCCACTGTGAATCTGCCACAACGCGAGCTCATGCGTGAGATTCGTGGTGTGGACGCCGCGGAGCATCGCCACGTCGTCGACGCAGTTCGCGAAGTGGGGCAGCGCGTCGGAGACCCACATCCCGCTGTCGCCGTGCTGCGCGAATTTGAACGGGCTCCGCATTAATTGGCCGGCGGCGTCGGGGAACTCGACTTCGCCGGCGATCTTGTCGAAGTACGATTCGCCGTGATGTTTGTCGAGCTCCGGCTTCGGATCGAACAAGTCCATCTGGCTCGGCCCGCCGTTCATGAAGAGATGAATGACGGCCTGTGCCTGCGGCGCGAAATGCGGCTGCTTCGGCGTGAGATCGAAAATCCGCGGCCCCGCGGCGGCATCACGTTCGAGCAGTGTCGCCAACGCCGCGCCGGCGACGCCCGCGCCGAAGCGTTGGAACAGTCCGCGGCGGGAAAGTTCGTCGGTCAGGGCAGCAGCCATCGGATGTCCTCACGCGGGAACAAGGGAGCGTGCGCTATTATCCTGCGAAAGGGGATGTGCCCGCAAGCCGAGACATCGCGCACACGGCACTTAGTAGAGGCGTAGAAGCAATCAACCGCAGAGAACGCTGAGGCCGCCGAGACCGGGATTCGCAGCGGCTCACTCTCTCCACAACCAGACAAGCGACTCCGGCAGGATGGCGCCGCCGTGATTGCCGTTGTGCGCGCCCTGGCCGCCTTCAAAACGATAGTCGTACTGCATGAACTTGAGGGCGGCTTCCATCTGCTTGTTGGCGAGCCACCAGTTGCCGTGTTCGTTGTCGAGGTCGTATTCGCCGGCCTGCAGGAAGACGCGAATCGGTTTGCGTTCGGTCTTGCGGATGAGGGCCGGATAAACGTGCCCGCCGCGGATATTAGTAAAGCTGCCGACGTGGCTCAAGACTTTGTGGAACTCATCGGGGCGCGTCCAGGCGACGGTCCAGGCGCAGATACCGCCGGACGAGATGCCGCAGATCGCCCGCTGGTCGGGGTCGTCGGTGAGTTTCAGATTCGCCTGCTGTTCGACATCGGGGAGCAGTTCTTCCAGCAGGAAGCGGGCGTAGTCTTCGCTCAAGGTGTCGTATTCGAAGCTGCGATTGTTGGCCTTCCACGCCGGTTCGGGCAGCGGTTCGCCGCGATGGCCGGGGTTGACGAAGACCGCTACGAGCGGCGGAATTTTTCCCTGATGGATGAGATTGTCGAGCACAACCGGTGCCCGGAACTCGCCCGTCTCATTCACATAGGCGTGCCCGTCCTGAAACACCATCACCGGCCAGCGTTCGGGGGCAGCGATGTTGGCCGGCAACTCGGGGACATAGATCCAATAGTCGCGCACGGTTTCTTCGAAGACCATACTGTCCGCGAAGCGATGCTTGGTCACCGCGCCGACCGGTACGCTTTCGTGCCTCCGGGAGTCGGGCCCGAGTTCGTACTTTCGCTCCTCGGCGTGCAGAGGAACGGCGGAGAACAATAAGAGGAAAGACCACAGTGGGCGGGACATCATGGAATTCCAACTCGAGGTGACTGCGCGGAAATGATTGCTTGAAAGATGCCGGGCCAGGTGAAGTCGGTCGCTTCGGCGGAGATCGGCAGACCGGCTTCTTTCGCGGCGGCGGTCGTTACCGGGCTGATGCTCGCCAGTTTCGTGCGGCTGCCGAGATGCCGTTTTGCTTCCGATGTCAGCAGCCGCGGCAAGTTGCGGGCAATCGACGGGCTCGACAGGCCGATCCAATCCAGCTCGCCGCGCTCCAGGCGCTGCAGTTCGGCCGGCGGAAACGTGTCGAGATCGAGATTTTGATAGACGACGACTTCCTCCACGCGGGCGCCGGCTTGAGTCAACTCCCGCGGCAAGACGTCGCGGCCGCGGCTGGCGCGCGCCCAGAGGACGCGATGACCGGAAACGTGCGGCCGCAGCGCGGCGGCGAGCGCTTCGGCGCGATACTCGCCGGGAACGATATCGGCCCGCAAGCCGAACTGCGACAACGATTGGGCCGTGCTCGGTCCGATCGCCGCGAGTTTTGCGGTGCCCAAGCGGCGCACGTCGCCACCGGTGTCCCACAAACGGCCGAGGAGACCTCGCACGCCGTTGGCGCTGGTGAAAACGATCCAGTCGTAGTCCGACAAGCGACCCAACGCTCGATCGACGTCGGACCACGATTCCGGCGGACGAATTTCGATCGTCGGCAACGAGACGGGCTGTGCGCCGAGTTGATAGGCCAGACCGATCGCTTCGTCGGCCTGATCCTCGGGGCGGGTGATGCCGATCACCTGGCCGAACAGCGAGCGTTGTTCGAACCACGCGGCCTGTTCGCGAACGCGGACGACGTCGCCGATGATGAGCAAAGACGGCGCGTGCAGTTCGGCGTCTCGGACCGCGGAAGAGATCTCGCCGAGCGGCGCGGTGACCGTTTTCTGAAAGGGAGTCGTCGCCTTGCTCACGACGAGCGTCGGCGTGGCGGCTGGTTTTCCCGCCGCGATCAACACGGCGGCGATCTGCTCCAAGCGATCCAGCCCCATGTAGAAGACGAGCGTGCCGGGGAACGCGGCAAGGGCCGCGTAGTCGAGTCGCGAGGACGGCTGGGCTTCGTGACCCGTGATGAATGCGACGGCCGACGACAGTTCGCGATGCGTCAGCGACAGCCCTGTGAACACGGCGGCGGCGGTCGCGGCGGTGATGCCCGGTACCACTTCAAATGGAACGCCCGCCGCGGCGAGCGCCGCGGCCTCCTCGCTGCCGCGGCCGAAGATGAACGGGTCGCCTCCCTTGAGCCGGACGACGTTCAGGCCCGATTTCGCCGCTGCGATCAAGCGCCGGTTGATTTCTTCTTGCGGCACGCGGCGACCGTCGGCGCTTTCCGCGCGGCACGTCCGCTGCGCCTCGGCTTTCGTGTGACGCAACAGGTCGGGATTCACCAGGCCGTCGTACAACACGAGGTCGGCCCGCCGCAGACATTCCCAGCCGCGCACCGTGATCAGCCCCGGATCACCCGGCCCGGCGCCGACGAGATAGACCGTCCCGGTCGGCGGTTGGGAGGAATCAGCGGGCTGCGATGCGGGAGCGGTCATGGATTCAGGATGAAGGATTGAAGGAGGGGGTTCAAGTCCGATGAGTGCGGAGCGGCAATGGTCTCCGATTAAAACCAGTTTCGTCCTTACGGCTTTCGGCAAGCGGCTTTCCCTGCTAGAGTTCTCGCCGACTGGAAACGCGGCGAAACTTCGCATCGGACCGTGCATGAACGAGACCGTATATATCCTTATTCTCGCGGTGCTGCAGGGGATCGCCGAGTTTTTGCCGATCAGTTCGTCCGGGCATTTGGTGATCGGCAAGGCGCTCCTGCAATCGTGGTGGCCGGACGCGGTCAGCACGTCGGGCGGCATGCAACTGGAAGTCGCATTGCACGTCGGCACGCTGGGGTCGATCTTCGTCGTCTACTTCAAGAACCTGTGGAACCTGCGCCGCGACTGGGCGCTGTGTCTGCGGATCATCCTCGCGTCGATCCCTGCGGGGGTGGCCGGCATTTTGTTTAAGAAGCAGCTCGAGCCGCTGTTTGAATCGCCGATTGTCGCGGGAGCGGGCCTGTTGGTGACAGCGGCGTTTCTGCGCCTCGGCGAGCGGTTGCATCAGGAAAAGTACACGGAGCACGATCTGCCCTGGAGGTCGGCGTTTGTCATCGGCTGCTTCCAGATGGTCGCCATCGTGCCGGGCATCTCGCGGTCGGGCAGTACGATCGCCGGCGGGTTGTTGATGCAGATGCAGCGCGCCTCGGCGACGACGTTCTCGTTCTTGATGGCCGTGGTCGCCATCGGCGGCGCGGCGCTGCTGGAATTGAAGGATCTGGTTCTCGACGGCGAACCGCTGGCGTATTCGCCCGGCCCGCTGTTGCTCGGCGGCGTCGTCTCGTTTGTAGTCGGGATTCTCGCCTTGCGGCTGTTGATGATCGCCGTCGTGCAGGGACGTCTGCGATGGTTCGCGTACTATTGCCTCGTCGTCGGCTTGAGCACGCTCGCGTGGCAGATACTTCTGAAGTAGAGCCGCGAGACTCTTACGATACCGCGGGCAGCAGAGCGGGGCGGCGGCGCCACCATTCAAAGGCGGCCCAGGCGATCATCGCGACGCCGAGAATCTTCGGTGTCCAGCAGGCCCACCAGACGACGCCAAACAATAGCCACGCCCAATGCGGGCGGTCCTCCCACCAGCGATGCAGCAGCCCGCCGGCGAAAAGCGGCAGAATGCGGGCCAGGAGCACGAACGACGCGGCAGCCGCCAGCCAGGCGACCAGATCGCGGCGGACAATCCAGCACTGTAACCGCGACACATCCCCGTCCAAGCCTCCCGCAACCATGTCCCGCGTGACGGCTAGATCGCTCAGATCCCAAGTCGACTCCGCCATCGTGTCCGGGGAGGTTTCGATCTGGTTCATTTCCGCCACGATGGCGGCCCAGCGGAGACGGTCTTCTCGCGTCAGCCGTTCCATGGTCGACGGCGCCGCCAGAATCTGTTCGGCCTGACGGTAGAGCTTCCACAGCCGGCGATCGGCGTCGGCGGAGGACTGGGCCGCCTCGTGTTGTTGCTGGAGCTCGAGTTCCAACCGATCCACAGCGGATTCCCAGCGCGTGCGGGGGCGCCAATCGCGGGGCCAAAGAATCCACTGGCGATTCTGATCCGACAAATAGACGCAAGTTGCCGGCGAAGAGGCTTGCATGCAGAACGGCAACGGAACGGTCCGTTGTCCCGCCCACGCGAATCCGCGCGGCGATGTTCGAGCCGTCCAGCGGATCGATAGTCGCCGAATGCGTCCCGCCTGTGTGACGCGCCAGCTGCGTGCGGCGCGGCTCGCCTCATCCAGCGTTAGCGCGGTTCCGTCGGCGAAGATGCTGCGAACATCCAGTCCCTCCGGCCAGTGAATTTCGACAGCGTCGGCGTTCGGCGACGGGAGCAAATCGGTCTGCCCCAGCCAGTCGGCTTCGTCTGACGGCTCCAGCAGATGTTCGACGCGCAGCACGCCCGATTGATCGTTCGCCGGGCGCGAAACCGTCGGCGTCAAAGCCAGCGTTTCCCCGGCCACACGGCACAGCGAAGGCAAGTACTGTTCGTCGGCGAACAGCGGTTCGCGGAGCAGCGGCGACACGGCGTCAAGATGGGCCAGGCCGCGATGCGCTATCTGCCATGCCTCCTGAGCCGATACCGCGGCCATCGTCTCGTTCGCCTCGGCGTGCAAAACGACCGGCAGCTTCAACGGCGCCGACGGCGGGGAAATCTCGACTTCCCATTTCAACACGATCGGGGCAAGCGAATCGCGCGGGCAATGGACGAGCAGCACGCGTTCGCCGTTTTCCGCCTGCTCGATTGGTGGCGGAGTGATGCCGGCGGCTTCAAGCCGATCCGCGGGGAGCCAATTCGGGAGACGGACGCGGATTTCCCGCGTTCCTTCCGCGGGCGTGAGTTGCATCAGTCCGCGCAGCCGCCAGGCCGACGGCTCGGGGTCGACCAGACACAGCGATTGCACGCGGCTCGCATTGGAGGCACGCTCCAATCGCACCGCGAGGTTGGAGTCTCCTTCCTGAATTTTCAATCGTTTGAAGAAACGATGTGTGGCGGACTCCGGTTTCGACTCCGGCGCGGCGCCAGGATCCGCGTCGGTCTGACGGCCTTCCAGCTCAAGACGGTAGCCAGGCTCGTGAGAGAGCGTCAACACGCCGGCCGGGGTCTGCGGCGACTCGAACCGCACCGACGGCAACGCGACGGATGACGTCGGCCGCGAGCGGATGCGCCCCTGGATGCGCAGCTGGCTGACGCTCGCCGCTTCCCGCCGGAGAAATATTGTCACCCGGTTCTGGCTGGAGCCGATGAGCGGCGTCTTCGACCAGCGCAACGGCAATTCAATCCCCTGCTCGCGGACCGAGACCGAATCGATCGACAAGCGTCGATCGAGGAGCAGCGAAAACGTTTGCGCGGGCCACGCCGACGATTTGAGCTCCGCCGTCAGAACCCAATCCAGCTTGCGGCGAGAGACGGTGACGTCTTCCTGCCAGGACAACAACTGCTGATCGGACCGCACGGGGCTGAGACGGAAGGCGGGCTGGCCGCCCTCCTGGAGTTGGAATGCAAATTGCGCCTGCTGGCGGGGAATGGTGTCGCCCCACAAGGCGACGAATTGCTCGACGCGGACCTGCAAAATCGCCGGATCGTCGAGATTGACGAGCTGTGCAGAGAATTCGGGATCGCAATCGATGGCGACGAGTTGCTTGACGCCGCCCGGCGAGAGCCCGCAGCGCACCTGCATCCGCGGGAAATTGATCGTCTCATCGGGAGACGACCGGGGAACGATGTAGTCTCCTTCGAGGACGAAATTCTGCCGATGCGGCTCCGCGAATTCGATAAGGACGCGCGTTCCAGCCTCGGACGTTTTGTCGACGGTGGCGGCGAGTACGCGGTAGCCGCGGACGTCGTCCCGCAATACGCCGCCCGGTGGAAGCTGGATCTCCAGACGCTGCACCTCTCCGTCGAGGACGCGGCAATCAACGCGGAAAGCCGCTTGGATCAACGTGGGACGCAGTGTGAGCAATTGCAGCAACTGCAATTCCGTCCGCGGCTCCTGCGCCGCCAGCGGCAGGTCCTTCGACCGGCGGAACGTCAGGTTTCTCACGCCGCCGAGCTGCGCCTCGCACAGCCTCCGGTCGAGCGACATGGTGACCGCGCCGCGCGCTGCGGGAACGTCGACGTCCCGCAAGGGTTCCGGCGACTGCCAACTCCAACGGCTGTCGAGCACGGGGAATAACGACGCCCGTAAATCGCCTTGCAGCGGATCGGTCGCGGGCAACTGGATTTCCAACAGAACTTCATGAAGTCGCCACGAACCGATCTGATCGGCGCTGCTAGTACAGGGAACTTTTAGAAACTCGTCTTCCCCGGAACCTGTCACCGCCTGCTGTTGACCGTCGACATACGCCCGATCGAGACCGTTGCGCCAGCTGCGCTCCAACGGGATCTGCAATTCGCCGGCTTCGTCCTTGGCAAGCCGTTCGATGACGTAGCGGATCTTCAACACGGGCCGGCGGCGTTCATCGAAGTGGACGAGGTACTCAGCGGAGGAAATCAATTGCGCCGGATCGGCGGCTTCCGCGCGGCCAGGCGTCCGCAGCGCTTCGTTCAGCGCGGGGGAGACATAGACGACCGGCAGCTTGCTCGACGGTTGCTGGTCGCGATCGACCGGCAGCAAGACGAGATATTTCTCCGCAGGGACTTTCGCCGCCGGTTCGTCCTGGGCCTGCGAACTCTCGCGGCTGCTGCTGAAGATCAGCCAGATCACGAAGGGCATTGCCGCGCGGCGGAAGACTTCCGTGCTGGCGGAGGCATCGGGCGTGGTCGGCGCGGGTGTACGGCCCAAGCGCCAGAATTCCGAGGGCAGCAGCAGGGCGATCAACAGGCCAGAGAAAATCCCGCCCCCCGCCGTGTTCCAGCCTTCCGGTCCGAAGATCGCCAGGCAGGCCGCGGCCGCGAGTGCCGAACCGGCCACCCGCCTCGGCCAAATGCCGGTACGGCCGCGCAGCCATACGCCGGCCGGCAAACAGGCCAACAACAGCACCCACGCCAGCAAGCCCAGCGAGTTCCGATTCCAAGTGATGTAGTGCTGCAGCGACGGCAACGCCATGCCGACGGCGAAACTCCGCGTCACCGTTAGCTCTGTGGATGTAGCGTCTGCAGTTCCAGCTGCCGGACGTCCGAGTGGGCCCAGCAATCGCCGCCACCAGTCGTCGGCCGGCGTCGATGTGAGAAACGTCAGGCCCGACAACGAGTCGTCGAGCCGCATCGGCGGCGCGACAGAAACCTGCCACGAAAATTGAGCGCATTGGCCCGGGAAGCTCGGCACGAGGAGCAGATGGTGCCCACGCAGCAGTTCGGACCGCGCCGGCGTGCGATACGTGATCGTCAATCGCTTCCCGATCATCGAATGGCCGGCGCCGGCGATCACATACTCCGTCTCGTCGGGCATCGCCGCCAGCGTTTGTTCCTGCAGGGTGACGGTGATCAAATCGGCCGGCTGCGGCAATGAAAAGCGGCAGCCATCGAAATCGACCCGTTCGGCGCTTGCGAGAGTTAACTCGTGATAGTCGAACTCTCCCGTTTCATCGGCCAGACGCGATTGGAGCTCGTACGTCCAGGAGGATTCCGCGGTCACGTGCCGCTGGCGGATTTCGATCGTCCACTCACCGCCGTCGCCGCGATACGTCCACTGACGGGGTTCGCTGGAAAACGGCTCTTCCGCTTCCGACGAGGCGTCGCCGGCGCGGCGCCGATAGACGCCTTCCTGATCGGCGCGGATCACGACCGTCCCTTGAAAGCCGCCGTGCTGCGGCATCAACAACAGCGGAACCGCATAGCCATCGGTCAGCGGAACCGTGCGCTCGCCGACCAACGTCAGTTCCGTCTTCGAGTCGGGCAATTGCACGGTGAGCGTCTCGCCGGTTGTTTGGCGCGTCGCCGGTCGCAGCGAGACCTTGTCTTCCAATCCATCCCATGACCAGACGATGCCTTCCACGCCGCGCGGCAGCGTAAAGTCCGCTTCGTTCATGATCGCCGCTTCGCGCCGCAGGTGAAGCTCGTAGCGTTCGCGCACGCGCTGGCCTTCGATGGCAAGGTCGACCCGAGCCGAAGCGTCGCCGGGGAAACCCGCCTGAGTCTGAATCACCGGGAAGCTCGCATCGGTCTGCACGAACTGCAGCAGCCGCGCGGACTGGCCGGCTTGCGCCAGCACCATCGACCAGGCCGGTTGCAGCGTATTCCACACGCTGGACGCGCCGGCCACGTCGAACGGCTCGAAGGCATCGCTTGGCAGCGAAAGGAACCGCGACGATTTGTCATCGAGCAACAGCAGAACTTCGGCCGACTCGCAATCGAGCGGCAATACCAGCGGGACCTGCGTCGGCGTCTGGCGGGGCGACACCTCTCGCTGCGCCAACACGCGCAGCGGAAAAACACGGCCCGGCGTCAATCCTTCGGGGAATTCGATATGCAGAATCTGTCCGCTTTCCGGATGGGCCCGCACATCCCACGCGGCGAGTTC
>CAZDGB010000110.1:0-6947 GCA_964504645.1 uncultured Planctomycetaceae bacterium
CGGTCAGGCGTTTGGACTGCAAACCGGGAATTTCTCCATGTTTCTCGGCCGGTAGTCCGGATTGACGCAGACCGATTTTCATAGCAGTCGAAGCCCGGAGGACCGCAAGGCCCGAAGGGCTTCTGCTGTGTTGAATCGCGAAATTTAGCGACGCTTCGCAGAAGCGTCCGTCCGCCGCGAGACGCAGCGGCTCTCAACGCGACGACTTCAGTTCGCGCATCTGCTCCCACAGCGTCCCGCCGGTCAAATCGAGCATCTGCGCCAGTCCCGCGGCGGCGAGGTCTTTGCCGACGACGAAGCGGCCGGGCGCCGTCCATTCGCGGATCAGTTCGATCGGGCAGCCGAACAGCCGCGACAGCAACTGGTCCTGGTCGGCCTCCATAAACTGGAAGTGCCGGGCCCATTCGATCGCCTCGTCGACCCGCACGTGCTCGCCGCTTTGCCAGCGCACGGCGTGGAACAACAACGCCGAATGAGGCGTGACGTAGCGTTCCCGGCACGCGGCGAACGGCAACAGCGCCGCCGAACTGCATTCCCCCACGACGACGCCCGTCGCCTTCAGCCCCCGCAGCCGGATCAATGTCGCCAGCGCCAGCCCGATGTAGGCGTTGCCGCCGCAGGAATCGAAGTAAATGATCCCCGACGAGTTTCGCCCGACGTCGGCGAGCTTCTGATGCAAGTCGCGCTGGTCGTCGTTCAATTCCCCGGCGATGACGATCTCCCAGCCGTTCCGCCGTTCGTCCCCCTTCTCGCCGCGATACCCCGACCACGCGGGGCCCAGCGTCGTCGGACGATGCGGTTTCGAGGCGCTGCGGCGAGGCGCAAATCGCGACATGATCGGCGAACTTTCGGGAGAGATTTTCCACGCGGCCATTTCGGTGCGGTACGATACTCGATTCGCTAGCGCATTGGTATCTGCGCCTTCAGAAAGGCATCTCTCGCAAAGGCGCGGAGACGCAAAGAAACGCAAAGCAGAAGACGGGTTTCGCACAGAGGCACTGAGAACACAGAGGAAAATACAGAGAGGAAATTCTGGAAGAGAAGGCTTCTCTCTGTGACCTCTGTGTCTCTGTGCGCAACACTCTTCTCTTCTTCTCTGCGAACTTTGCGGCTTGGCGTCTTTGCGAGAGACGGTTTTCTCCGACTATCATATTCCTCGCATCGACGGACCCTCTCTTCACAGGAACTCGCCATGCGATGTTGCGCTCTCTTCGCCGGGCTGTGTCTGGTTGTCGCGTCCCTTTGTCCGGCGGCGGAACCGCTCGGGCTGACGGTGTCGTGGGACAAGAATCTCCTCACGATTCGCGGCGACAAGCTGCCAGGAAAACAGATGACGGTCAATTACATCGAGGCCTATTGCCGGGCCGGGTCGACCGACCGCGACTGGGGGAAGACCGTCATCGGCCACACGACGGAATTGCTCGGCGCCGGGTCCGACGGCAAGTCGCTCAAACTGAAATGCACGCTGAAGGACGGCGTCACGGTGATTCACGAAATCCGCGCCGGCGACGATGAGATCGACTACCGGCTCACGGCCCACAACCCAACCGATGTCGAATCCGAAGCCCATTGGGCGCAGCCGTGCATCCGCGTGGGCGAGTTCACCGGCCTGGACAAGGAGAAATACATTTCGAAGTGTTTCGTGTTCCTCGACGGCGAACTGACGCGGATGCCGACGCCGAACTGGGCGACGAAGGCCCGCTACACGCCGGGCCAGGTCTTCGCCGCCAAGGCCGCATTCCGCAACGACGTCAACCCGCGCCCGCTGAACGACCAGGTCCCCAGCTGCGGCCTGATCGGCTGCTTCTCGTCCGACGAGAAGATGCTCATGGCGACGGCGTTCGAACCGTATCAGGAACTCTTCCAAGGCACGGCCCACTGCGCGCATCCCGACATCCGCATCGGCGGTCTGAAACCGGGCGAAACAAAACTCATCCGCGGCAAAACGTACTTCGTCTCGAACGACGTGCCGGCACTGCTCAATCGCTACGCGGAGGATTTCCCGGAGCAGCGGTGATTCGACGGGTCGATTGCTTTCCCCTTCTCCCCTGGAGGGAGAAGGTGGCCGCAGGGGCCGCAGGCCGGATGAGGGGGAGATCACGGACGTACTTTGGTCCTTGCACACGCTCCACGTCCGTGACATTCCCGCTCACCCCCGGCCCCTCTCCCGCCAGGGGAGAGGGGAGAAAAACCGCCTGCGTTACGGCGGACCCATCATCGCCGCCAAAGTTTTGGCGCTCAGAAACAGACGATACGGGTTGCCCGGCAGTTCGGCGAAATCCCAGCGTTGATAGAAGCTCTTGGCACGATCGTCGACGCAGTCGAGGATGACGGCGACAAAAGCGAACGTCCGGCCTGCTTCGAAGCAGTCGCGCAGCGCTTGTGCCAACAGCAAATCACCGAGCCGCCGGCCTTGATGCGTCCGATGGATGCCGAGCCACGCCAGCACGGCGACGGGCAGCGTGCGGCGCGGCAGTCGTCGCACGAGTTCGACCGGCAAATCTCCGAAGTCGACCTGACCGGTCGCCAGCGTGAAGAATCCGGCCACGGCTCCCTGGGGATCGAGAAGCGCTTTCGTCACCGAGAGTCGCTTGTCTTGCTGCTGCAGCGCCTTGGTGCGGAGCCAATCGTTGACTTGCTCGTGGCCGCAATCGAATCCGCGGCGCGGATGGTTGCGCTGCAGCGTCTGCAGCAGGAAACCGTCCGGGAACGCCACGGCGTTCACCGCTTGCCCCGCATCAAGTTGCCGAGCCGCTTCTGCGCCGGCGTGAGTTTCGCGGGCGACTCGAGCGCCTGCCAGAAGGCCAGTTGCTCCTGAGGGCTGAGCAAAATCGTCTGATCGCGGGCGCTGGCCACTTCCCGCCGGGCCTGCGTCACCGTCACCAGGCGCACGTAATCGCTGACGCTGATCCGCCGCAGTTCCGCCGCGTCGGCGAGCGCTTGTTTGCTCTCGGCGTCCAGGCGCACCGTCAAAGGACTGGTTTTGGATTCCGGCGAAGCATCAGCGGATTTCGGCATGGAACACCCTTGGTTCTCTATTGTATGACGGATTGACATACATGCAAGATCGGATCATCCGGCGGTTGACGCAGCGGATTTCGGATTTTCTTTCTCCCCTCTCCTGGCGGGAGAGGGGCCGGGGGTGAGGGAGATGTCCTCGACGTGGCACATGTGCAAGAAACAAATTACGTCGGTGATCTCCCCCTCATCCGGCCTGCGGCCACCTTCTCCCTCCAGGGGAGAAGGGGAAGACAATCAACCGCTCAAACCGGCATCCGGTCACCGCCATTGCTGGCACGACGTCCCTCCCGGCATTACGATTGGGCGGCGTAAGGTCCGCTGTGCGGACCGATTTTGGAGCATCGAGACGCAGGACATGGTCCGCACAGCGGACCCTACGGAGATCGCATCATGAAGCGCTTGCTGGCTGCCGCCCTGGTATTCGCCCTCGCCGGGCTGGCTCACGCCGCCGACAACGAAGCCCCGAAGGGCTTCACGGCGTTGTTCAACGGGAAAGACCTTTCCGGCTTCTACGGCTGGTCGACGGTCGACATCCGCAAACGGGACGAGATGTCCGCCGAGGAACGCAAAAAACTGACCGAAGACATGCAGGCCCACTGGACCGTCGACAAAGGCGAACTCGTCAACGACGGCAAGGGCGCCTACATGACCAGCGACAAGGACTACGGCGACTTCGAGCTGTACGTCTCGTGGAAGCTGATCCCGAAAGGCGACAGCGGCGTCTATCTTAAAGGCACGCCGCAGGTCCAGATCTGGGACTTCACCGAGAAAGACTACTTCAAGATGGGTGCCGACAAAGGCTCCGGCGGCTTGTGGAACAACGCCCCCGGCAGCGCGGGGAAAGATCCCATCGCGCTGGCCGACAAACCGATCGGCGAATGGAACACGTTTCGCATTCTCCAGGTCGGCGCGCGGACCACGGTCTATCTGAACGGCAAGCTCGTCGTCGATCAGGCTCCGCTGCAGAACTACTTCGACAAGTCGATTCCGCTCTTCCCGAAAGGCCCCGTCCAGTTGCAGACGCACGGCAACGAAGTCCGCTGGAAGAACATCTACGTCCGCGAGATTCCCGCCGACGAAGCCAACAAGTTCCTGGCGTCGCGCGACGCCGAAGGCTTCAAGCCGCTGTTCGACGGCAAGTCGCTCGCCGGGTGGACCGGCGCGAACGACAACTATGAAGTCGTCGACGGCGCGCTCCGCTGCAAGGCCGGCAAGGGGGGCACGCTGCACACCAAGGACGAATACGCCGATTTCGTCGCCCGCGTCGAATTCAAGCTCCCCGAAGGGGGCAATAACGGGCTGGCCATCCGCTATCCCGGCCAGGGCGAAAGCGCCTACACCGGCATGTGCGAACTGCAGATCCTCGACACCGAGCATCCCAAGTACGCCGACCTCGACCCGCGGCAGGCGCACGGCTCGGCGTACGGCATGGCGCCGGCGCATCGCGGTTACTTGCGGCCGACCGGCGAATGGAACTTCCAGGAAGTCACCGTCCGCGGGCCCACGATCAAAGTCGAGCTGAACGGCACCCAGATCCTCGACACCGACCTCAGCAAGATCACCGAGTACATGGCGAACTCGCCGCACCCGGGCAAAGACCTCAAGAAGGGCTACTTCGGCCTCGCCGGCCACAGCGACCCGGTCGAGTTCCGCACGATTCAGATCAAGGAATTGAAGTAGTTCGCGATTCGCTTGCGTTTTGCGGGTCGAACGATGCTCGCGCGTCGTTGGCCCGCGAAGCGCAAGCGTGTTTTATCCCTCGATCACTTTGTGGGGGATTTCGTCCCGCACGCCCACCTGGTTGATCTTCAGCCCGAAGTTCTCGCCGATCTTCACGGCTTCGCCGCGGCAATAGCGGGTGTTGTTGACGTACAGGTCGAGCAAATCCTCGCACGACTTGTTGAACGTGATCAGCATGCCCGGCGTGATGCCGAGCAATTGCGGCATCGGGATTTTCTTCTCCGCCACGCGCACGCTGATCTCCACCGGCAACTGCCGCAGCCGCGCAAACGGATCGACACGCGGCGCGACCGGCTCTGCGGGAGGACGCGTGTACGCCGGCGGAGTCTCCGGCGCGGAAGCCCGACGCGCCAGCGAAGGTTCTGCTTCCTTCGTCGCGATTTCCGGCGACGGTTGTTCGAGCGGCCAAACGACCAGCAACAAGGCGAGTTGTTCGCCCGCTTCCACAGCCGCGTCGAACACGCGCAGCTCCAGCGTCGCCGCCCACTCGGCCGGCGACAGCGATTCGATCGTCAGGCTCAAATCCTCGACGGCGAGCGACCGGATTTGTTCCGCCGCGAGTTCCGCCGGCAAGAGCTGCGCCGCCCATTCCGCCGCCCACGCGTCGCGCTGCTCCTCCGGACACGGCAACGCGGCGGGGATCAACACCCCCATCGCCTGCGACCCGACGTGGAACAACGTGATCGCCCCCGCTCCGTTCCAGTTCCCATCGGTCGGCGGCCAGAGGCCCGATTCGCCGACTTCCAGCCGGTACGCCGCGCCGAGTTGCTGGCTGAGCGATTCCGTCAGCGCGGCGAGATGCTCGCCGCACGCCAGCAGAATCGACTCGACGTTCTCTTCCGTAAACTCCGCCATGGCGATTCTTCCCTGAAGCCGATCGGCGCAAGACACCCTCATCGGAAAAGATCGGCCGATTCCGCGCCAAACTTCGGGAAATCCGTCAAGATTCAGGCTCTTTGCGCCGACGCATCTGTTTTTCTTTCCGAGCGGGGGGCGTAAGCCCCCTGGTTACGCCGACACTCTCTGAAAGCGGTGTCGTTGCACATGGCATGTCCAACCAGGGGGCTTACGCCCCCCGCTCAGAAGAGTCATCCCTCAACCGTGCAGCACTTCACCGGCGCCCTGGTCGAGCAATTGCCGGGCGATGTGCTGACCCAACTCCGCCGCGCGCTCGGGCGCGGCGCTCGACGTCGCCGTCCATTGCCGCGCACCGTCCGGCGACAACACGACCGCGGCGAGATGTAACTGTTCCGCCGCGTGATGCGTCAGCGCCCCGAGCGGCGCGTGACAGCCGGCCCGCAACGCCGCGAGCAGACTGCGCTCGGCCGTGACTTCGGCGAACGTTTGCGGATCGGTCAATCGGCCGAGCAGCGTTCGCACGGGCTCATCGTCCGCGCGGCACTCGATGCCGATCGCTCCCTGGCCGACGGCGGGATACATCACCGGCGGCTCCAGCCGCGTCGCGATACGGTCTGCCAACCCGAGGCGAATCAGCCCGGCGGACGCGAGAATCAGCGCGTCGTATTCGCCGGCGTCGAGCTTCCGCAGCCGCGTGTCGACGTTGCCGCGGACTTCCTCGACGCTCCAGTCCGGGTGGATGTGCCGCAGCTGCGCTTGTCGCCGCAAGCTGCCGGTGCCGATCCGCGCCGACGGCGGCAACTCGTCGACGCTTTTCATGGAACTCGCCGGCGGCAGCACGAGCGCATCGAACCGGACCTCCCGCGGCGGCACGCCGGCGAGTGTCAGCCCCGGCGTCGGTTCCGTCGGCAAATCCTTCAGACTGTGCACGGCGATGTCGGCCCGGCGATCGAGCACCGCGTGCTGCACTTCGCGAGTGAACACGCCGACGCCCCCGAACTCGCGCAGCGCCGTCGTCTGCACCGAGTCCCCCGTCGTCGTGACGTGAACCATCTCCACCGCCAACCCGGGCGCGGCGGCGGTCAACAACCCGGCGACATAACGAGCCTGCCACTGCGCCAGCGCACTGGCTCGCGTGGCGATCCGAACGGTGAGAGCGTTTGAAGAAGTCATAACCGTCCATCACACCACCAGCCCGCGGCGCAAGCAAGGGTTCTGCAGATCGGAAACGAAAATCAAGAGTCCTCGCGCAGAGACGCAGAGGTCGCAGAGGAAATGCCGAGAGAGGAATACGTCTTCTCCTCGCCTCGTGTTTTTCTCCGCGACCT
>CAZDGB010000110.1:6957-20307 GCA_964504645.1 uncultured Planctomycetaceae bacterium
ATTCCGGCTTCGCCGCGCGGGGTGTTTTCCGCCCCCCCCGCGGCGTCCGGGCGCGAGGCCCGTCTCTTCTGTTACCCCGTTTCGCCGATGCCGCGGGCAATCACGGCGACGGTGACCGACGCCGCACCGGCTTTGCGCAGGGCTTTGGTCGCTTCGTCCGCCGTGGCGCCGGTGGTGAGGACGTCGTCTACCAGCAGAATGTGCAGGCCGCACGCTCGGCTCGACGCGGCGAACGCGTTCTTCTGCTGTTGCCGGCGCAGCGAGGGCGGACTTCCCGCCTGGGCCGGCGTCCAGCGCGTCTTTCGCAACAAGCGCCGGCAGGGCCTCGCCATTCGTTGTGCCAAGTGTTCGGCCAGCGTCTCGCTCGCCGCGTGCCGGGGCGACAGCCGCCGCGTCCAATAGTGCGGAATCGGCACGATGGCATCGCACGGCAGCGAGCACAAATCCGCCGACTTCGCGTCGAACAACAGATCGGCCAGCGTCCGCGTCAACGCCTCGCCGGCGGGTTGCTTCGCCTGCAACACGGCTCGGCGAAGTTGATCGCGATACACGCCCAGCCGGACGATCCGCTCGAAGTGGAACTTGTCGTCCCGGCAATGAATGCAGCCGTGCGATGTGTCGAGATAGGGCCCGACCGGCGCCGCACAAATCCGGCACTCTGGCCCCGGCGCGGGATTCAACGCCTGGAAGCAACTCGGGCAGAGGTTGCTGACAATGCGGGTGGCCGGGGCTGGAGCCGCTTTGGGCGAAGCCCCGGTGATTGGGGCATCGCTCCCCGGGGCTTCCTCCCGCTGGTCGTCCAGCCCCGGCCACCCGAACTCAGACGTCTCGCACCCGCAGCACGGACAACTCGGCGGCAAGACGAAATCGAACCCCGTGCGCAGCGCCCGGCGGGCGAAGGTGATGGCGTGCTGCAGACGATGGAGCGCGGACATGGGTGACGATTCTACTGCATTTCCCCGAGCGGGGGGGCGTCAGCCCCTTGATTGTGCGTGCCAACATCTTTGACGCTGCTTTCAGGGGGCCGACGCCCCCCGCTCGGGAATGCCTCGCGAATTCGTTGTTTCTGTTTCATAATCCTCACGACGCTTCTCCGAAGCGTCGCTAAGGGGAACGCGAATTGGCAGCGGGCGAAACGAGGGTGCTTATCATCGGCGGCGGGCTGGCCGGGTTGGCGGCGGCGGTCGCGCTCGCCGAGCGGCGCGTCCCCGCGCTGGTGCTCGAATCGCGGCCGCGGCTGGGCGGGCGGGCGAGCTCGTTTCTCGATTCGACGACCGACGCCTACGTCGACAACTGCCAGCACGTCGCGATGGGCTGCTGCACGAACTTTTTCCATCTGATGCGGACCGTCGGACTCGCAGCCGATTTCCGCCGCGAGCCCGTCCTCTACTTCATCGGACCCAGCGGCCAGCCGGATCGCTTTGCGGCGTCGAATCTGCCGTGTCCGCTGCATCTTGCGGGGGCGTTCGGCGGGCTATCGTATCTGACGTGGAGCGACAAGCTCGCCATTGCGAACGGGCTGCGGGCCTTGGCGAAGGCCGACGATCCGCAGTTGGAACAGAAATCGTTCGCCGCGTGGCTCGCCGACCAGCGGCAGCCGCCGAACGCGATTGACGGCTTCTGGCACGTCGTGCTGGTCAGCGCGCTGAGCGAGACGCTCGACCGCATCGCCGTGCCGCAGGGCCGCAAGGTGTTCGTCGACGGCTTTCTCCGGCACCGCGACGGCTGGCAGGTTTCGATTCCCACCGTGCCGCTCGAAGAATTGTACGGTTCACAATTGATCGCGTGGCTCGCCGAACGCGGCGTAGAAATTCGTTTACAGGCCGGGGTCGAAGAATTGCAAATGGACGACGGCAGCGTCGTCTCCGTCCGCCTGCGCGACGGCTCGCAGATTGCCGCCGAAGAGTTCGTGCTCGCGGTTCCGTGGCAGCGCGTCGCCGATCTCGTGCCGGGCGAACTCGCTGCGCATCCGACGGTGCAAAACCTCGCGCAATTGGAAGCGGCCCCGATCACCAGCATTCATCTCTGGTTCGACCGGCCGATCACCGATCTGCCGCATGCCGTGCTGATCAACCGGCTGTCGCAATGGATGTTCAATCGCACGGCACTATCCCAAAGCCCGCCGTCCGCAACGGCGGGACACTACTACCAAATCGTCATCAGTGCGAGCCGCGATCTGGCGGGCCGCTCGCAAGACGACATCCGGGCCGCGGTCGTCGACGAACTCGCCGCGATCTGGCCGGCGACGCGCGACGCCAAGCTGCTGCATCAGCGCCTCGTCACCGAGCACCGGGCCGTCTTCTCCGTGCGGCCGGGGTCCGACGCGCTCCGACCTGCACAGCAGTCGCCGGTCGCGAACCTGCAGTTCGCCGGCGATTGGACGCAAACCGGCTGGCCGGCGACCATGGAGGGGGCCGTCCGCAGCGGGTATCTTGCCGTGGAGAATGTGTTGCGGCGACATGGTCAGACGCCGAGCGTGTTGCAGCCCGATCTGCCGACGTCGCGACTGTCGCGGTGGTTGTACGGGCTGCGAGACAGCGCTGGACGGCGCGGCGCCGCAGCGGACGTTTCCGGCTCGGTGCAGGAGTGATGACGCCCGATGCGGCGACTACTGTTCAGCCTGTCGTTGCTGTTGTCCTTTACGGTCATCGGGATGGTTGGTTTCCGCATCGCCGAGGGCTGGGACTGGCTGCAATGCCTGTACGAATCCGTCATCATCATGACGACGGTGGGGCTGTCGGCGACGAAGCAGGCCGAGCTGCGCGATGTGACGAAGGCGTTCATCATCGTGTATCTCATCCTCGGCATCGGTGTGTTCATCTATTGCGCCTCGCAATTGGGGCAGTATCTCGTCAATCTGCAACTGTCGGGACTGTTGGAAAGGCGCAAGATGGATCGGATGATCGAACGGATGAGTGGACATTACGTAATCTGCGGCTTCGGCCGCATGGGCAAGGAAATTTGCCGGTACCTGGAGTCGCGCCGCAAGCCGTTCGTCATCATCGATCACGACGTAACGCAATTGGAGACGGAATGCCGTGAAAGGAACTGGCCATATCTGTCCGGCGACGCGACCGATGACGCGATGCTGGTGAAGGCCGGCATCCATCGGGCCAAGTCGCTGGCCACGGTGCTGCCAACGGACGCCGACAACGTTTACGTCGTGCTGACGGCGCGGCTGCTAAATGACAAGTTGCAGATCATCGCCCGCGCGAGCGACGAGAAGGCCATCGACAAACTGCAGCGGGCCGGCGCGTCGCGGGTCGTAAGTCCGTTTACCAGCGGGGCGGTGAAGATCGCCCGTTTCATGCTGAACCCCAGCATTGAGGATTTTTTGGAAGTGACCGATGATCGCGGCAGCCAACTGGAATTGGCCGACGTGATGATCTCCGCGAACAGCCCGTATGTCGGAAAACAGCTGATCGAAACGGACCTGCGCGAGCGAGGCATCATGGTGATCGGCATCCGCCGGGCCAACGGCGAACGACTCATGCCGCCGCCCGGTTCCGCCGAAATCCGGGTCGGCGATTCGCTGTTTGCCTTCGGCAGTTCGCAGTCGGTGAACGAGATGATTACCGTCAGTGCGGGAACGGAAAGTTGAGTGGACAACAGCCGCTGCGTCGTGCGGCGAAACGCTTCTGCGAAGCGTCGCTAAGGGGACAACACTATGCTGATCTTTGACGCACATCTCGATCTCGCGTGGAACGGCGTCGATTGGGGACGCGATCTCACGTTGCCGCTGGAAGAAATCCGCGCGCGCGAGGCGCATCTGAAGCCGAATCTTGACGGGTCGCAGTCGCTGACCCAAGGCGGCATGACGGAACTCGGCCGCGGGACCAACACGGTCTGTTTCCCGGAAATGCGCCGCGGCGAAGTCGGCATCTGTCTCGCCACGCTCTACAACCGCATGGAGCACAAGCCGTCCGGCACCACCGGACTCGCCACGCCGAACGCCTGCTACGCGATGGGCATGGCGCATCTCGCGTACTATCGCAGCCTCGAGCGGGCCGGCGTGATGAAGCAGATCCACACCAAGAAGGATTTGCAGCAGCATCTCGACTGCTGGAACTTCGACGCCCAGCGCACGCCGTTCGGCTACATCGTCAGCATGGAATGCGCCGACATGATCATCGATCCCGATCAGGTGAAGGAGTTCTTCGAGCACGGCGTCCGCGCCATCGGGCTCACGCATTACGGCGTCAACCGCTACGGCGGCGGCACCCGCACCGAAGTCGGTCTCAGCCCGTCCGCCAAGCCGATCCTCAAGCAAATGGAAGAGCTCGGTATTCCGCTCGATCTCACCCACACGTCGGACCCGTCGTTTTACGACGCCGTCAAATGGTACGGCGGCCGCGTCCTCGCCAGCCACCAGAACGCCCGCAAGTTCGCCGACTGGCAGCGGCAATTCACCGACGACATGATCCGCATCGTTATCGAACGGGGCGGCATCCTCGGCATGGTCTTTGACGCCATCATGCTGCAGCCCGGCTACGAGCGCGGCAAGACGAAGCCCACCGTCACGCTCGACCGCACCGTCGAAAACATCGACCACATCTGCCAGCTGGCCGGCAACACGAAACACGTCGGCCTCGGCAGCGACCTCGACGGCGGCTACGGCACCGAGCAGACGCCCGCCGATTTGAACAGCATCGCCGATCTGCAGAAGCTCATCGGGCTGCTCGAAAAGCGGGGCTACGCGAAAGCGGACATCATCGGCATCTTCCACGGCAACTGGCTGCGCTTCTTCAAGGAAACGCTGCCGGAGTGAGCCGCCACTTTCAGACGAGCGATCCCGGGACGACAACGAGGTCCAATCCGAGCCGCTTCTGCGGAGCAGGCCGCTGTGCTGCTGCGCTCTTGCGACGCATGAAGCGGGCCATTCCGAGAAGGCCCAAACCCAGCAACGTCAAACTCGACGGCTCGGGGACGGCTGATGCCGACGTGAAACGTGCGATCCATTCCGCATCGCCAAAATCACCAAACGTATCCCAGGTGCTCGTATTCAACGCTCCGGAATTGTTCCCATGGTTGTAGAACACAAATCCGCCGCCGCCATTGTTGGCCCCATGAGCATTGTTGATGGCCGCCCAACTGATTGTTCCGTTCGAGTTGGCGAAGTTCGCGGGGTCTGAAACCGTGAACAAGGCGACGTAGGAGTTGCCTGCCGTCAACGGTGTGCCGCCCGTCACGGCGGTAATCTGCTGGTAGGTATCATCGCCGTCATAAGCGATCGTGGGACTCGTGAAGAGCGCGGGGCCGGTCGCTTGGCCGCCGAAACCTTGCAGCGGTCCGCTCCAGGCGTACACCTGCGCCTGAAATTCCAGATGAACACCTGCCGAACCAATCAGGAAAAAGGAAAACTCCTGCAGCACGTTGTCCAGCGGGGCGACGAATGTTTGACCATAAGTCGACGTGTCCGGATTCCCAAACGGCGAAATCGTTCCATCAGTCCAATCCGGGATCGTCGAGTAAATCGTGTCTGCGGAAACGAGGCTCGGCATCCCGGACCACAGGGCAACCGCCAACATGCCGGTAGTCCACATCCTTTTGAACATCGACACGACCATTTTTTTCTCGCTTACTTTCAGGGCTATTGGAATAAGAGACGTGATGGATTCAAAAGTTAGCGAGCCGGCATTGAACACGCAATGATCCGCGCCTCACCGAGTCTCGAATTTGTTTGATCGGTTCTCAAGGTGGGGGCAGAGACTCGCGCATGTCGATGCGCCGCGAAGCGCGAGCGCTGCGAGTCGCTACTTGTAGTTGATGGCTTCGGGCCGCGGCAGTTCGTCGAGTTCGCCGAGGCCGAACAGCGACAAGAACCGTTCCGTCGTCGCGTAGCGCACGGTCTTCGGCTCGTCGGGGTGCCGTTCGAGAGAGACCAGGTCGCGGCGGATGAGTTGCCGCAGCACGCCGCCGGGGTTCTGCTTGCCGAGGTCGTGAATCTCCGTTTCGGTGATCGGTTGCCGATACGCGACCAGCGCGAGAACTTCCAGCGCGTCCTGCGACAACCGGACTTCCTTCGGCCCGAGTCCGAACGCCTTGAAGCGGATCCGCTCGAACTCGTCGTTCAGCGTGAGGACGTAGCCCCCTTCGGCGAGGCGGATTTCATACGGCCGGCGTTCTGTCGCGTACTGGCGGTTCAAATCGTCGATCGTCTCCTCGACGAACGCCGCCGTGTAGTCGCCTTTAAGAATCGACGCCAGCTTGCGGGCCGTCAGCCCGGACCCGCCGACGAACAGGCACGCCTCGATCACTTGCCGCGGCGTCACCTGCGGCTCGGCCGGCTTCGCGGGTTCCACGGGGGCCGGAGGCGGCGCGGCCTCCTCGACCGGCTCTGTGGATAGCACGCCGGGAATGTCGGCCGAAATCTGTTCCGCGACGGCCTCCACCGCCTGCACGCTGGAGTCCATCGCATCGAGCGCATTCAGCGCCCGTTCGTAAGCTCGATCGAGCTCATCGGCCGACCAGTCGTCTTCGTCCATGATTTGTCGGGTCCGCTGGGCGGACCATTCCTGGGATTGACGCCGCCAAATGGTCCGCACAGCGGACCCTACGCGTTTCGGCCCGCGAAGAATATCCGCCCTTAAAACCTGCGGTCAATCCCGGTCCGCCGACTCTGGGTGTCGTTGGATTTGATAGTTTCCCTTCTCCCCTGGAGAGAGAAGGTGGCCGAAGGGGCCGAAGGCCGGATGAGGGGGATGTCACTGACGTCATTTGGTCATTGCACACGAACCACGCGTTGACCTCCCCCCCAGCCCCGGCCTCTCCCGCCAGGCCCGAGGGGAGCAAGAAACCCTAATTGTATTACCCCCGCGCGATGAGTATATTCGCGTTCACCGGTTCTCTCGCGTTCTCTTTTCCCTTCGCAGGTCGAACGTCATGAGCATTTCCTTTCACTGCGGCGAATGCGACTGCTCCATTCGGGTAAAAGACGAAGCGGCCGGCAAATCGGTGCGGTGCCCGAAGTGTCAGGCCAAGCTGAAGGTTCCGCCGCCCGATGACGACATCCTGGAAGACGACGTCCTGGAGGAGCTTCCTGTGCCGGTGCGGCGGCGGCCGCCCGAACCCCCGCCCAAAAAGAAAGTCGTCAAGAAGAAACGCAAGGAGCGCGGCGAAGGGTCGGCGTTGTGGGCCCAAATCGGCGCGGGACTGTTCGGGCTGATGGTCATCCTGGGGCTAGTGGCCCGCGTCGCCGTCCGCGCGGGACTTCTGCCCGACCGCCGCGCCCAGGCGCGGGCCACCCCGTTGCATTCGCCCGTGATGCCGCCGGGAATGCCGGCGGGCGCTGCAGCGCCGGGCGGTCCCGTCGGCGCGGGCGAGACCTTACCGAGCGCTGTCGCCCAGATTCCGTTGCCGCAATTTCCCGATCTCGGCCCCGGCCGGCCCGTCGGATCGCAGGGCGTCCTGATGCAGACACTATCGTTTTCGCCGCCGCCGACGTCGCCCGGCGCTCCCGGCGGGCGGATGAAAGTCCGGATCTATTTGCCGGCGGGAGAGGCGGACCCGCAATCGCTGCCCTGCGTGCTGGTCGCGCCCGCTGGGACGCCGTTGCTCTTTGGCCATCAACTGGAAGGGGAAGATTATCACGACGAAACGCTGCCGTACGCCGAAGCCGGCATGGTCGCTGTTCTGTACGAGCTCGATGGCGGCGTCGCCAACGCGCAGCACGCCACCGACGCCCAGTTTCAGACGGGGTATCTGGCGTTTCGCGCCGCGGCGGCGGGTGTCGTCAACAGCCGCAATGCGTTGGATTTCGTCCTCGCGAAACTTCCCCAGGTGAACCCGCAGCGGATCTTCACCGCCGGCCACAGCTCCGCCGGCACGGAAGCGCTGCTGTTCGCCGCACACGAGCCGCGCTTGAAAGGGTGCATCGCCTATGCGCCGTGCTCCGACGTGGAAGCGCGGCTGCGACAACAGGCCGGCGACGCGGCGCTCGTGCGTCTCCTCCCGGGGCTGCGCGAATTTGTGAGATGGAGTTCGCCGCTGACGTACGTCGACCGCTTGAAGTGCCCGGTCTTTCTGTTCCACGCGCTGGACGACTCCAACATCCCCTATGCCGAGACGCTCAGCTTCTCCGCACGGCTCCAGCCGCACAACACCCAGGTCACGCTGAACTCCGCCGCCCGCGGCGACCATTACCAGCCGATGATTTCGGAAGGCATCCCCGCGGCGATCCGCTGGATTCAGGGGCTTCAGTGACGTCCGGCATCGTTTCCAGCTGGGTTCCGCTGGCGGCTGCGCGAGCAACAACAAAACGGCATATGAACATGCTGGTCACTCAGCGTGCAGCCGCGCGCGAGTGCTGTTCTCCATTTGATTGAAAATCCCGACGTCCGCGGAATTGACCGCTTGTCAATTTCCGTCGCTCTCAATAATTCGGCATCGGGACGGCAAGGCGCAGGACGAAACGCTCTCGCCGTCGCGACCGCTGCACTGTGGCGGGAGCCTGGTTGCAGAACAGGCCCCGGACGAAACCAGCCGGCAAACGACGCAGATTCTGTCGTTGACCGCTGAGCGCGCAGTCAGCCGCCTCTCCTGTCCCCGGGCCGTAGTCGCATCCGTTCCCCTCAACTTAGTCCGGCGGGTTTCACCCTCCCGCGGGTCGGAAAGGATATTTCGTCGAATGAAATACGCTAACGCGTGTTGGCTGCTGTTATGTTCGTTCTGGACTTCGGCGGCGGACGCTCAGATTAATCTCACCTACGTCGGCGCCGTCCGCTTGCCGGCGATCGGCGCGAATCAATTCGGGCCGAAATATCCGATTGGCTACGTGGCGCTGGCCGCCGTGCCGCATCAGCCCGATAAGCTGTACCTGAGTGTGGATCGCACGATTGGCGTCATTCAGTTGCCTGTGCCGCAAAAGGTCGATGACCTGCAGCGCGCGCCGATGGCGACCTGGTTTCAGCCCCGCGTCGAAGTGGGGCAGGAGTTTCGTGATCGCGTGGCCGCCGCCCTGGGGCCGTCGCAACAGCATTGGGCCTTGCTCAATGGCATGGCCGTGCATGGCGACAGGCTGATTCTCAATTACGGCCGATACTATGCCGTCGATCCGTCCACCCAGCCGAACCTGAGCACGCTGAGTCTGGCGCTGGCCGGCGAGACGCGGCTCGTGGATGTCGCCGCCCCCAGGCCCCATATCAAAGAGCACGGCGGCTGGATCGCGGCCGTGCCGACCGGCTGGCACGACTCGATCGATGTGGTGCGCGGATCGTACTGGAACAATCCAGTGGACTTTGGCCCGCGCATTCAGGCCGTGGATTTAGATTCTCCGGAGCCGGCCTGGCGCTGGGCGCTGCGGTATGACGGGCTGCACAAGGCCGTGCCGGAGTGGACCGAGAACGATACGTTCACCGCGGGCGTGTTCTGGCAAAAACCGATCGCGTCATTCACGGCGCCGCGATACTTGCTCCTCGCAGCCCGCAAGACGAGCCGCACCTGGTACGGGCCGCAGCGGCAGGGCGCGCAGCGAGACCCGTGCAGCGACTCGCAGGGCTGGCACAGCCTGACGTACAAGGCGGAGCTATGGGCTTACTCTTGGGCGGACTTGGCAGCGGCAGTGTCCGGAAACTCCGCGAGTTGGAAGCCGCTCCCCAAACTGCGATTGGCGTTGCCGCGGTTCAATGCGTGCGGAAAAGTTGCCGGGATGGCATTTCAGGGGAATTATTTGTGGGTCGCCGAGGAGTGGGCTGCCGGCCGGCCTGGTTCGGACTATAACACGGTTTTGCACTGCTACTTACTCAAGTGACTTCCCCATGCTGGAGGTTCGCGTCCTTGCGCCGGACGACGCCGCGCTGCTGCGGCGAATGCTCGATCTATTCGGCCGCGCGTTCGACGACGCCGACGCCGACGCCGACGCGTATCTGCACCGCCAGCCCGACGACGAGTATTTGCAAAACCTGCTCGCCCGCGACACGTTCGTCGCCCTCGCCGCGCTTCAGGCCGGCGAGGTCGTCGGCGGGCTGACCGGCTACATCCTGCCCAAGTTCGAACAGGCGCGCTCCGAACTCTATCTCTACGACCTGGCCGTCGATGCCGCCTGTCGCCGGCAAGGCGTGGCGACCGCCCTGATCGACCGCTTGCAACAGTTCGCCCGCGAGCGCGGCATTGGCGTGATCTTCGTCCAGGCCGACCTCGAAGACGCCCCCGCGATCGCCCTCTACTCAAAGCTCGGCCCACGCGAAGACGTGTTGCACTTCGACATCGCGCCGGGCGATGATTGATCCTGGCTCGATGCCGCTCATGCTACGACCGTTTTTGCCCCGGCGGGGCGCAGGAGTGTAGCCACGGGTGGAGCGCAGCGAAACCCGTGGTCGACGGTTAGTCCGTTGACTCCGTCCCGAAGGGCCGGCGGAACGCTCCGCACGTCACCATTGCCGGGTGGCCGGTACAAACTTGAACTCGTGATTCCTTCGTGCCAAATTAGTGTTTAGCAATCGAGACGCAACTCGACGGAAGATCACTCGTGGCGATTATCGATCTCCGCAAAGACGCCATTGACGTTCAAGGGCTGCTCGCAAAAGCGGTTCGAAGCTACACCGCCAAAAGAAAAACAGCGGCTTCGGCAAAAAAACATCCGCCTGTCTCCAGAATCGATCTCGTCTTCTCTCTCGGCGACGGTGAATCCGTTCCCTGGGTGCATCTGCACTTCGACACCAAGCCAGGAAGCAATCCGGATGGCGATCCGACCCACCCGGATTTTGCCAAACTGACTCGGAAGGAATGGCTTCCAGCTGTGCAGGCCGTGTGCGAAGGGGAATCCGTGAGCATGGTCCTGCCGAACGGCAAGACACGAAAATGCGACTACCCGGCAATTTCGGAAATCATTGGCAAGTTCCTCGTAGAGATGCTCCTGGAAGCTCGCGATACCGGCGTCTTCGCTGCTCTTTCCAAGGCCAATCGGTGCGAGTTGGGAGTCGAAGATCCCACGACTGGTGATTATGGATGGCCGGTTTATGAGGATCGCGGCAAAAAGAATCTCGTCAAGTAGGTCGCCACAACTTCGGCGAGCTAAGAAATGATGGAGTTTTTTTTCGATGGTGCGTCGTGTTCACTGATGCCTACCAAGAAACGTTTGCGACGCTCGGTGTTCGTCTCGGCCGTAAAGACGCCTGTTCGCTGGCTGAGATAGATCTTGCTCAGCAGCGCCTCGGCGTCAAGCTTCCCGAGTCGCTCAAGGAATACTATCTTCTCGCGGGACGGGAACAGCACATCAATCAGGTTCACAACCGTTTGCTTGCGCCGGACAAGTTGTGGATCGATGAGGATCGTCTCGTGTTCTTGGAAGAGAATCAGTGGGTCGTCTACTGGGGAGTTCCGGTTCTTCAGAAGACGCTTCCTGATGCGGCCGTCTTCCAAGGCGTGAACCGCCACGACCAAGGCGTCGAATGGCATCCCGAACATGACTCTTGCTTCACCTTTCTGAACGTGATGGCCGTCTGGCAGGCCTCGTTCGGCGGCGCCGCGACCCACACGGCTGTCGGCTATGTGGACGAAAAAGCAACCCGCGTCACGCTGGACGAGCAATGGACATTGATCGGCGAGGTCAATGCGATGCGGGCCTACAAGCAATCGAAGTGGGCCGTCTGCTTCCTCAAGTGGGAAGACTTTATGCAGAAGCACCGCAAGCTGCCGGCTTGGCGCGTATTCGCCGCCGCCGCGAGCGCCACCGAATTAAAACGTCTCAAGGCCGAGTTGACGGCCCAATGGGAGGAGTGGGGCTCCTAACGTCACCCAGCCGATTGACCAACCGCCCCATCTCCCGCGCTCGCCGCTCCGTCAAACACGGAGACAACGGCAAATAGACCAATTGCGGCGCCCACTTCGCGGCCAGCGGCGTCGCGATTTCCGGACGTTCCGGCGGCGGGGCGATCACTGTCAGATTCGACGCGTGGCACGTCGCGTCGAACCCGGCGGCGGCGAGCGATCGGCAGACGCGGGCCGGTTCGCCGACGCGGATCGGCAAGACCCATTGCGACGGGAAGTGCGCTGCGTCGCCGAGCCGCACGTGCGGAGCGAGTTCCGCGCGAATCGTTTCCGCGAGGAACGTTTTCCGTTCGATCCAGCGCGTGTCGGCCCGCTGCAATCTCCGGGTGAGCAGTGCGAGCAATCCGCTGGACGGGCGTCGAGAGAGTTTGGTCAGCAGATCGCCGCGAGATGACCGCAGCGATTGAGCCAGCCGCTGATCGTAGTCCAGCCCGATCAGGCGGCACGCGTTAACGACGACCGTGAAGACACCATGATTTGCGAGTCCCTGCAACCACGCCGCACGGTGGATGCGCCGGCGAAACTCGGCCGCCGTCTGGCGCGGGAACTTCTCGGCTGCTGCACGCATCCGCTCGGCGAGAGCGGGATCGCGGCACTCCACCAGCGCGCCGCCCAAGGCCGTCTGCGCCTTGATCAACCCGAAGCTGAAGAACGAGACATCGGCCGCCGGGTCGCCGCGATCGTTCCGGCCCGCGAAGGCTTGAGCAGCGTCTTCGATCAGCAGCACGCCGGCCTCACGCGCGATGACACTGAGCTCTGCCAGCGATGACCGGCTGCCGAAGAGCTGCGCGACGACGATCGCTTTCGTCCGCGGCGTGATCCGTTGCCGCACGTGCGCGGGATCGACCGTTAACGTCCGCGGATCAACATCGATGGGAATAGGAATCGATGCATGCCGCCGCACGAGGTCCGCCATATCGCGGATCGTGACGGCCGACATCAACACTTCACTCCCCGCCGGCCACGCCTGCGTTCGCAACAGCAGTTCCCACGCGGTGCGCACCGTCCAGCATGCCAACGTCGGCCGTACCGGATTCCACAACCGTTCGAGTTCCGCCTCCGCCGCGCGCAGGGTCGCTTCCTCGGCGTCGACACTGGCGCGCCAGGCGAACCAGAGATCGGCCCAAGTCACATCGAGCACGCCGCGGGGAATCATCGTGATGATCCGATTGCGTCCTGGGATGAGAATCGATTCGAGAATTCCAATCCAAAAAATTTCAGCCACAAAAATCACAAAGAGAATTCGGGCGGATGCGGTCTGATTCCTCGTGGAATGGTTCAGCTTCTTGTGATTTTTTTTTGTGCTTCTTGTGGCCAATCCGCTTTTCTGAATTCCTCGAAGGACGTGGGGAACGCCTGCTAATGGTACCGGCCAGGAATTCGCCTTGGCGACCGAAATTGCCGCGCTTGCCGGAAAGACGTGTTTGCGATTCGTTGGGTGGCCTTTTCGCGGCGTCCAGCGCGCAGTTAGCGACAGCTAGCAGCCATCCAGCAACCGCGCAGCGTCCATTAAGCGACAAATAACGCCGCGCCGCGGCGAAAACGGCGGCGATTCGTGTCCTTTCGGAACAGCGTGCGGACTTC
>CAZDGB010000111.1:0-20226 GCA_964504645.1 uncultured Planctomycetaceae bacterium
ATCGGCAACGACGTGTGGGAGCACGCCTACTACCTGAACTACCAGAACCGCCGCCCGGACTACATCACGGCGTTCTGGAACGTGGTCAACTGGCCGGAAGTCGCTCGCCGCTACGCCGCCGCGAAGTAACGTTAAGCCGCGGTTGGCAACCGCGGTCTGTAAGACACAGACACGAAGCCCGGCTTTCGGAGCAAAGCCGGGCTTCTGCTGTATCCGATAACAGAAAAAGGAACCTTTGATCTCTTTGCGGACATGGAAGTCTGCGAAATATGCGTGATACGGGGAAAAAGCCGCGAAATCATGTCCTCGCTGCCGGGCTGTTCTGCGGCCTGTGCGCGGGATGCATGATCCCCGTCTATCATCAGCCGCAGGGGTTCAGCAGCAGCTACTATCGCTATCTGCAGCAGTCGATGCAGGCGCCGCCGGTCCTGCCGCCGTCCGCTTTGCCGTCCGCCGTGAGCGAGACGAAGCCCGAATCGCAGCCTGCCGCGGAAACGGACGACGAATTCGAGTCCGAGGAAACAACCGCCGCTCCGTCCGGTTCGTGGTGGAGCTGGTTGAATCGCCCGCTCACGTTCCGCTCGGGCGACGAATCCCGGTAAAGCCCATCGCAAAGCCCGCCGTCGGCGACAGCGGGAACGCTGCCGCGAAGCGTCGCGACGTTGAGGCGGTTACCTCCGGCGAAATCTGCCGAACTTCTCTTCCCCCAATTTGCGGCATCTGCTACAGGTTCCGATTGGCGGCAGCGGAGTCACCGTATGTCTACGGTTTCCGTCGCCCAATCGGTTCGCTTTCCGGGCCAGAAAGCGGTCCGAGCCTTGGCGTTGAGGGACGGAAGGGGAAAGGATTCCCATGACGACCGGTTCGCTGAAATTTCTTTCTTTGCTCCTCGTCATTGCCGCCGGAGGCGGCGTCGCCTGGCAGGCGCAGCGGGGGATTCAGAATCCGCTGCTCTCCGCGCAGAGTTCCACCGACGAGGGCGAGGACGATTCCACTTCGGAAGCGACCGAAGACGAATCGCCGGAAGACTTGCTCGCTGACTCCGAACCGGAGTCGCAATCCGAACAACCGCGTCCCCGACAGATCGCCGCGAACTGGGAAGAGAATCCGCGAGAGAGTGCCGACACCGCACAACTACCGCATTCGATCCCCAGCAAGTTCCAACGCTCGCCCGATCCCGCGAAATCGCTCGGCGCGCCGATTCCCGTGAGAACTGCCGCGTTGCCGAACGAAGACTCGAACGAAGCGGATGAGACTTCCGAGTCCGACCCTTTCTCGAACGCCGAACCGACGCCGATCGCCGACGATTCGCGCGGCAAGTTGCCGACGCTCATTCCCGAACCGGAGTCTGCCGAGGACGACGCGCCCGTGATGGAAGCGGCCGCTGAGGACAACGAGTCCGATCCTTTTGGAGAATCGAACTCGCCGGTGCTGCTCATCGGCAACGAGGAAGAGAAACCGAAGCACTCTCGCCGCCGTGCGACGATTGCCGCGGAAGAACCGGCCCAGGATTCCGAGCCGGCTTCGACAGAAGACGATCCCTTCGCCGGCGCAGCGCCGCCGGAGATGGGCGAAGCCCAGCCGACCGAGATGCCTCCCTCGCTGGAACCGCTCGATTTCGGCTCGAAGCCGGACGAAAGCGATCCGTCGATTGCAATTCCCTCGGAAGACCCCCCAGAGAAAAAGCCGAGCCGTGCGCCCAAGCAGGCTGTGCCGAATCATGACGCCGTGGAAGACGCCTTCGGCGGCGATCCGTCCGCGCAGAAACCTCAACCCGAGTTGGGCAGTTCGAAGTCGATCGAACTGCCGGCCGACGATTTCCGTGACGAGCCAAAATCCAAAGAGAAGCCGATCCCTTCGCGCCGCTCGTCGCCGCGCGGAAATGAGCCGCCGGCCGAGAAGACGCCGCGCCTGTTGCCGGTGCCGGAAAACAAAAACCAGGACGATTTCCCGCCGCTGCCTGACGATCTGGATGGCGGCGCGCCGCCGGAACTCGACGATTCGTCGCCGAAGTCTCCGCGCGGCAAATCGCATCCGAACGATCTGATCGGCGACGGCACGCCCGATCAATCGGCCCCGAAAGGCTTGCAGCAGCCGCGGCTCACCATCGAGAAGATCGCGCCGAAGCGGGCGCTGCTCGGCCAGCCGTTGGTTTATTCCGTCGTCGTGAAAAACGCCGGCTCCGCCGAGGCGCATCAGGTTACTGTCGAGGATCGCATTCCCAAGGGGACCACGCTCGAAGGAACGTCGCCCCGAGCGGAAATGGTCGACAAGCGGTTGATCTGGAAGCTTGGCACGCTCAAGCCCGATGAGCAGAAGAAAATCTCGATCAAGGTCATTCCCCACGAGCAGGGACCGATCGGCAGCGTGGCGAAAGTGAACTTCGTCGCGGAGATCACCGCGGAAATCGAAGTCACCGCGCCGCAGATTCTCGTCAGCGTCGAATCGCCGTCGCAGGTCCGTCTCGGCGACAAGCTGCACCTGGTGTTCAAGGTCCGCAACGCCGGCCGCGCCGACGCCGAGAACATCGTCATCCGCAACGTGATCCCGGAAGGCCTGCGGCATCCGGCGGGAGCCGATTTGGAATACGCGCTCGGCAAGCTGGCATCCCAGGAGACGCAGGAAATCAAGCTCGATCTCATCGCTACGAAGAACGGCTCCTGCGTCAACAAAATGGTGATCACCGGCGACGGCGGCATTCACGTCGAAGAAGAAACGCCCGTCGAAGTCGTCGGCGAGCAACTGCTCCTCACGCGGACGGGGAAGAATCGCCTCTACGTCGACAAGCCCGCCGTCTTCACCAGCACGATCGCCAACGAAGGCACGGCGCCGGCCGGCAAAGTCATGGTCGCCGAGATCATCCCCGTGGGCTTCGAATTCGTCTCTGCGTCGGACAACGGCAAGTTCGATCCCTCGACCCGCGCCGTCACCTGGAGCGTCGGGCCGATCGCGCCTGGCGAAGAGCTGAAGATCTCGACCAGACTGACACCGAAGCATCTCGGCGATCATCGTGCGACCGTCACCGTCACCGGTCCGGCGGGGAGTGTGGCAACCGTCGATGCCCAGATGAACGTCGACGGCTTTCCCGCCGTCGCTGTCGATTCCAAGAGCGACACCCGCCTGATCTCTATCGGCGAGAAGGCGAAAATCCGCATCTCGTGCAAGAACCAGGGGACGGCGGCCGCGAAGAACGTCGTCCTCACCGCGCAGCTTCCGCCCGAGTTGCGGCTCGTCAATGGCCAGGGGCAAACTGGTTGGAAGCAGGACGGGAATTTGGTGACGTTCGAGCCGCTCGCGTCGCTCGATCCGGGCGAGATGGTCACGTTCGACGTGCAAGTCGCCGGCGAACAGGAAGGCGACACGCGGATCGAACTGCAAATCTCCGCCGATCATCTCAATCGCCCGCTGCACCGCGACGAAACGATCCGCGTCGCCCCGGAAGCGGAGTAGGCGAGACGACGTCGCTTATCGCTTGCGCTTCGCGGATGCCGCGCGCCCCGTTACGCATTCGCCCCGTTTGATCCGAGCGAATTGCAGTTCCGCTAGCGCCGCGGGTATTCTGGAACGGCGCGCACAGCTCTGCGGAATACCTTGGATGATGACCGCCACACAACCCGACCGTAAACTCATCGAGCCCGTCGTCCAGCCGGTGCGGGGGACCGTGCGCCCGCCCGGTTCCAAAAGCTTGACGAACCGCGCTCTGATCGTCGCCGCGCTGGCTGAAGGGAGTTCCGAGCTGCTCGGCGTGCTCGACAGCGTCGATACCCGCGTGATGATCGAAAGCCTGCGGGTGCTGGGGATCGGCGTCGCGCAGGATCTCGAACAGGGCGTGATCAAGACCGACGGCTGCCGCGGCTTGCCGCCCGCGTCCTACGCCGATTTGTGGCTGGAAAACAGCGGCACCAGCATCCGCTTTCTTGCCGCGCTCTGCGCGCTCGGTCGCGGCACGTTCCGGCTCGACGGCAACGCCCGCATGCGGCAGCGGCCCATCGGCGATCTGCTCCGGGCGCTGCGGCAACTCGGCATCGAGGCCCGTTGCGAACTCGATTCCGATTGCCCGCCAATCGTTATCACCAGCCAAGGGCTGTCCGGTGGCATTGCGGAGATCGACGCGCATCTCTCCAGCCAGTATCTCAGCGCGCTCCTGATGGCGGCCCCGTGCGCGCAAGGGCCGGTGGAAATCCGGCTCACGGGCCCGCTCGTCTCGGAACCGTACATCGACATGACGCTCGGCGTGATGGCCCGCTTCGGCATCACGGTAGATACCAGCCAGCCCGGCATCTATCACATCGCTCCCCAGCACTACAAAGGAACCGTCTATGAAATCGAACCCGACGCCTCCGCGGCGAGTTATTTTTTCGCCGCCGCCGCGATTACCGGTGGGGAAGTCACGGTCGATGGACTCTCGGAGTACGCGCTCCAAGGCGATCTGCATTTCCTCGACGTTCTGGAGCAGATGGGTTGCCGAGTCCACTGGGCGGCGCACGGCGTGACCGTTCACGGCGGCGAATTGCGGGGCGTCGACGTCGACATGAACGCCATCAGCGACACGGTGCAGACGCTCGCCGCCGTGGCTCCGTTCGCGAACGGGCCGACGAACATCCGCAACGTCGGCCATATCCGCCACAAGGAAACCGACCGTATCTCTGCCGTGACGACCGAACTCCGCCGGCTCGGCGTCCGCGTCGACGAACGCGACGACGGTTTGACGATTCACCCTGGACCACTCCGCGCCGCGACGATCGAGACCTACGATGATCACCGCATGGCCATGAGTTTCGCGCTCGTCGGCCTCAAGCAGCCCGGTGTGGCGATCCTGCACCCGGAATGCACGGCGAAGACCTACCCGGAATTCTTCTCCGACCTGGACCGCCTCTGCGCGCCGTTCCGGTAGAATGAAACTCCCGAGCGGGGGGCTGAGCCCCCTGATTGAGGCGTCGTCGATGGTGGCGCGCACATCCAGGGGGCTCACGCCCCCCGCTCGAAGAAGGCTTTCAGCATTGTCTCTCCCGTCTTCTCCATCTTTCGCCGCGGCGACCGCCCGTGAAGCCGCTTTCCAGACGCTCGAAGAGATGAACGATCCGTCACGTCGTCTCTCCGATGCCTGGCAGCAGGTCCAGGCGACCGCGGCTCTGAACTCGATGGATCGGAATCTGTCGCGGGAACTTGCCTTCGGCGTCTATCGCCGCGAGATCACGCTCGACGCCCTGCTCGGCCATTTGGTGACGCGACCGCTTGAGAACATTGAGCCGCCGCTGAAGACGCTGCTGCGGCTGGGGCTGTACCAGCTTTTCTTCGCCGAGCAGATTCCCCCGCACGCCGCCGTGCACGAGACGGTCGAACTCGCAAAGAAAGTCGGGCGGTTGCGCTGGTCGGGCTTCGTCAACGGCATCCTCCGCGGCGCCACGCGATTGATCACCGACGACTACACTGATGTCGCCGCCCCCGACGCTCTTCCCGTCTCCAGCCCCGACGATCGCTTGCGGTTTCGCCGCCTGACAAAACCCGTCTTCCCCAATCCAGCAACTGATTTCCCCGGCTACTTCCAGCGCGCCTACGGTTTCCCCGCATGGCTTGCCGCGCGGTGGTGTGCCCGCTGGACTCCCGACGAGCTGCATCGCCTCGGCCTCTGGCATCGCTCGCCGCCGCCCATGTTTCTCCGCATGAATCGCCTGAAAACGACCCGCGATGATTTGCTGGCACAATTCCAGCACGCTGGATTGAATGCTGTGCCAGCGCTACAAAGCCGCGGTTGGCAACCGCGATCTTCGGATTTGCCTCGATCTACCGAAAACGAAAACCCGCGGATACCATCCGCGGCATTGGAAGTTCTCTCCGGCGGCCGCATTGAGGACTGGCCCGGCTATGCGGAGGGGCTATTCTCCGTGCAGGACCTCACAGCGATGCAAGCCGCGCCGCGATTGGCTCCGACGCCCGGCAGCCGCGTGCTGGATCTGTGCGCCGCGCCCGGCGGCAAGTCGTGCCATCTCGCCGAGCTGATGGACGACACTGGCGAAGTTCTCGCCGTCGATGTCACACCGGTGCGTTTGAACCGCATCGTCGAGAACACGCAGCGGCTCGGCCTGAAGTCGGTCCACGCTCTTCTCGTCAGCGAAGACGGTCACGATCTGCCGCGCGGTCCGTTCGATTACATTCTCGCCGACGTTCCCTGCTCGAACACCGGCGTCATCGGCCGCCGGCCGGAAGTGGACCGTCTCCTCACGCCGGAATCGATCCTCGAACTCAGCCGGCTGCAATCCGAACTGCTGCGCCGCGCGGCTCGGCTCCTCAAACCAGGCGGACGCTTGCTCTACTCGACGTGCAGCATCGAAGTGGAAGAAAACGAGCACGTCGTCACGGAGTTTCTGCAGCAGCATCCGTCGTTCGAGCTGATCGAGTCGGAGTGGCTTCTTCCCGGCAGTCCGGCAGACGGGGGGTATCAGGCGCTATTGGAGCGGGTTGCATGAAAGCCCGGCGATGGTATCGCCGGGACCCGCCGTCGCCGACGGCGGGCTTTGACGACAGTCGCGCGTCGATGACCTCGCACTTCCCTCATGCGCGGCTTACTTCGCCCGCAGCACTTTGATATTCTCGACGCATGATCGTCACCATCGACGGCCCGGCGGGAACCGGGAAAAGCAGCGTCGCCCGTATTCTCGCCGAGCGGTTGGGGTTCGAGTTCCTCAATACCGGCGCGATGTACCGGGCCGTCGCGCTCGCCTGTCTGGAACGGGACATTCCTCCCGACGACGAGTTGCGCGTCTCTGAACTGGCTCGCCGTGTGAGCATCCGCTTCGCCGACAACCGCACGCAACTCGATGGCCGCGACGTCACCGACAAGCTCCGGCACGAAGACGTCACGCAAGCCGCATCGGTCGTCGCGTCGAACCCGGCGGTGCGGGAGCACCTCGTCGCCCTCCAGCGGACGTGCGTGGTCGACGCGAACCTGGTCACGGAAGGCCGCGATCAGGGGACGATCGTTTTTCCGCACGCCGAGTGCAAGTTCTTCCTCACTGCCTCGCCGGAAGAACGGGCGGTGCGGCGTCTCAAGGAACTTTCCGCCCAGGGTCGCGATATGTCGATGTCGGAACTCCTCGTCCAGCAGACCGAACGCGACCGCCGCGACGAAACCCGCGCCTGCGCCCCGCTGAAACCGGCCGATGACGCGATCGTGATCGACACGTCGCATTTGAGCCTGGAGGCGGTGGTCGAAAAGCTGACGCGGGCGGTGCGGGCGAAGCGAGGGGAAAAAGACTGAGCCGCAGATTTCGCAGAGGAACGCAGATTTCCTGAGGACGGGGGAGAGTTCAATGCCCAGCCGCTTACTTCCCGCTTGGTCGCTCTTGTTCGTATCGCTGCCGGTGTTCGCCGCCGATGCGCCCCCGTTGCGGCCATCGCAGCAGACGGCGCTGAAAACCGTCGAGCGGCAAGCCGCGCTGTTGAAGCGCGTCAATCGTGAGATCTGGGATTTCGCCGAGGTGGGACTCGAAGAGAAACAGTCCTCAGCGCTGTTGATGCAGATTCTGCGCGACGCCGGGTTCCAGGTGGAAACGGGACTCGGCGGGATGCCGACGGCGTTTGTGGCGACGTTCGGGTCCGGCCAGCCGGTGATCGCGCTGCTCGCGGAGTACGATGCTCTGCCGGCGCTCTCGCAGAAAGTTTCGCCCGAGGAAGAGCCGGTGGAAACGGGCCGCCCGGGTCACGGCTGCGGCCACAGCGGACTCGCGGCGGGATCATTGGGAGCGGCGCTCGCCATCAAAGCGGCGATGGAACAACACAAGTTGCCGGGGACGCTCAAGCTGTTCGGCACGCCGGCGGAAGAAACGACGATCGGCAAAGTCTATATGCTGCTGGATGGATCATTTGCAGGCGTTGACGTCTGCCTGCATTGGCATCCGTCGACGAAGAATCAGGTCTGGAACGGCAGCTCGAAGGCCATCGTCTCGGCGAAGTTCACGTTTCGCGGCGTCGCGGCTCATGCGTCGGGCAATCCCGACCAGGGCCGCAGCGCGCTCGACGCCGTCGAGTTGATGAACATCGGCGTCAACTTTCTCCGCGAGCACGTGAAGGACGACGCCCGGATGCACTACGTCATCACCGACGGCGGCGGCGCACCGAACGTCGTGCCGGCAACGGCGACCGTGTGGTACTACGTGCGGGCCGACGACCACAAGGACGTCGAGGAGTATTTCAGCCGCGTGCAGGACATCGCTCGCGGCGCCGCGCTGATGACGCGAACCAAGATGGCGATGGCGATCGACACCGATTGCCACGAGCTGATCCCGAACACCCCGCTGGCGGAATTGATCCAGGCGAACCTTGGGAAACTCGCGCCGCCGAAGTTCACGGCGGAGGAACAGGCGTTCGCCCGGCGCTTGCAGGAGCCGCTCGTTCGCGACTTCGGCCTGAATTTCCCCGTCGCCCTCGACGAGCAGATTTATCCGCTCGACGCCGTGCCGGAGAAAAGCAAAGGCTCGACCGACGTCGGCGACATCAGTTGGCACTTGCCGACGTGCGGCCTGCGGACGGCGTGCTTCCCCGCGGGTTCGCCCGGACATTGCTGGCAGAACGTCGCGTCCATCGGCTCGACGATCGGGGAGAAGGGAATCGTCTACGGCGCGCAGTTGATGGCGGTCATCGGGCTGGACCTGTTGGAGAAACCGGACGTCGTCGCGGCGGCGAAGCAGGACTTTCAGCAACGGATGAAAGACCGGTCGTATGTGTCGCTGATTCCCAAAGGCCAGAAACCGCCGGGGAAAATCCGGTGAATGACGTAGTTAAAATGCGAAGGCGGAAGGCGGAAGGCGGAAGTGAAAACAGACCTTCTTTCCTTCCCCCTTCCACCTTCGCACTTCCGCCTTTGATCGTCGCCGTCGGCCTCACGTGGGTTTTCTGGGAGCCGTTGTGGCGCGGCGGGAGTCTGATCGGCGGCGATCTGTTTCCGTATTTTTTTCCGCAGAAGGTGTTTCTCGCCGAGCAACTACGGGCCGGCGCGATTCCGCTGTGGAATCCGTTTACGGGCGACGGCTATCCGACGATCGCCGAGAGCCAGACCGGCGTCTGCTATCCACCGGATCTCGCCGCGTACCGATTTCTGTCCGTGACGACAGCGTACAACGCGGTGCAGCTTCTGCATTACGTCTTCGGCTTTCTCGGCACCTGGCTGCTTACGAGAAAACTGGGAGCGACGAACTTCGGCGCGTTGTTCGCCGGCGTGAGTTTCATCTACGGCTGGTTCCCGCCGCGGATTTGCCTGGAATGGGCCATCGTCAGCGGCGCGTATTTGCCGTGGGCGCTGTGGTGCGCCGAGAGTTATCTGCAGCAGCCTCGCAGGAGATACTTGATCGGCTTATGCGTCGTGCTCGCGCTGCAACTGCTCGCCGGGCATTTTCATTTGGCGTTCATTACGCAGCTCTTGCTGGCGATCTACGCGCCGCTGCGCTGGCGACTCTTCCCCCCCTCTCCCCTGGAGGGAGAGGGGCCGGGGGTGAGGGGGATGCCCTCGACGCCGCGGAGGAACGAGCCCGAATCGCTTGCGAGGGATAATAAACCGTTGTCCCTCAATTCCGCGGCCGCGGTCTCCTCCTCATCCGGCCTTCGGCCACTTTCTCCCTCCAGGGGAGATGGGAAGACGTGGCTGCCCATTTGGTTGGCCATCCTCGTGGCGTTTTTGCTCGCGGCGGTGCAGGTATTGCCGACATGGGAATTGAAGCAGCGCAGCCAGCGGGCGATCGTGTCGGAGGAGCATCAACCGGGCTACGGCCACATGCCGCCGCAGTATTGGTCGCAGGCCGCCTTGCCGTGGAAGTGGTATCCGCATGACTTGGATGCGGAACTGGTGAAGCTGCCGAACTACTCCGGCGGCGCGGGGACGAACCAGGTCGAAGCGCATCTCTATTTCGGATTGCTGCCGCTATTGTTTGCGATCGGCGGGACGCTCGTGTTTCTTCGAAGCAAAACCGAAACGGACCGCGTGCTGCGCTGGTGGATGCTGCTGGGCCTCTTATTTCTGCTCTACACGCCGGGCTGGTTGCTGCCGGTGGCGCGGCACTTGCCGGGCTTCAATTTCTTTCGCGGGCCGGGGCGTTACGGGATCGTAACGTCGCTCGCCGTCGCCGTCACGGCGGGGGTGATGTTCGGCCGGCTGGTGCGACGGATTCCGCGGCCGGGCGACGTCATCGTCGGCGTCCTCGGGCTGGCGCTCACCACGGCGGAACTGTGGTGGGTGGCGCAGCTCGTCGGCTACGCCCAGTTCCTGCCGATCCAGGTGGTCGAGCGCCGCGGCGACAGCCCGCTGCGGCAGGTGTTGTCGCAAGAGCCGCAGCCGCCGCGGCTGTTCGCGCCGATGGCGAACGTCGCGAATTTGCTCGACGTCAGTTCGACGCCCGTGTATCTGGGGATCGGCCCGGCAGAGTATTTCGATCCGCAATATGTCATACCCGTCGGGCCGCAAGGGGGACTCGACCCCTCCGGCAATGCGGAACAGATTCGCTGGCTGGAAGAGAACGGCGTGACGCACATCCTGTCGTTGACGCCGCTGACGTCAAAGGCATGGCCGCTGGAACGGATTTGGAGCGGTCAGGACCCGGTGCTGTCGGTGGCGTTCAACCAGTCGCGGAAGGACGCGTTTCATCTCTACCGATTGAAGACGGCCACCGGCCGCGTCGTGTGGGAGGGAGCCTGTGATGGGAAAGCCGGGATCACGGACTACGCACCGCAGCGGGTCGCCATCGACTGCGAATCGCCGTCCGGCGGCACGCTGATTCTGCGCGATCTGAGCTATCCCGGCTGGACCGTAACCGTCGACGGCGACCCGGCCACGGTTGAGCGCAGCGGGATGTTTCGTGCGGTGACGCTGCCGCCGGGCGAGCATCGCGTCGTTTGGTCGTATCAGCCGGCGAGCGTATATTGGGGAGCCATCATTAGCTGTGTGGCGCTCGGCATCCTGCTCAGCGCAAGCGTGGTCTTTTTCCGGTCCCCTCGCCCCCGTGGGGGAGAGGGCTAGGGAGAGGGGGTCGAGGGATCACGGACTCGGAATTGGGAAATCGACATCCGGCAACATTCGCAGAAGAACCATCGGGAGTGTGTTGAGACGCTCGCCCCCTCTCCCTAACCCTCTCCCCCGAAGCGGGGGCGAGGGGACAAAACTTGGAGCGCCGAGGAGACTTCATGAAAGCCGCATTCATTCGCCAGGTCGGCGCGCCGTCGGTCATCGAGTATGGCGACTTGCCGGCGCCCGAGCCGGGGCCGACGGACGTGCTCGTCAAAGTCGCTGCGGTGTCGGTGAACCCGATCGACACGTACATCCGCGCGGGCATTGTGGCGATGGCGACGAAGTTTCCGTACATCCTCGGCTGCGATCTCGCGGGGACGGTCGAGAAAGTTGGCGCGCAGGTGAAGCGATTCAAAGTCGGCGACCGCGTCTGGGGGAGCAACCAGAGCCTGTTCGGCCGGCAGGGGACGTCTGCCGAGTACGCCGCCGTCGATGAGAAATGGCTCTATGCCACGCCGAAAGAACAGACCGACGCCTGCGCGGCAGCGAGTGCGCTCGTCGGGCTGACGGCTCACATGGGGCTGCATCTGCACGCGGGGTTGAAAGCCGGCGAAATCGTGTTCGTCAACGGCGGCTCGGGGGGCGTCGGCTCGATGGTGGTACAACTCGCCAAAGCCGCCGGAGCGAAGGTCATTACCACCGCCGGCCGGCCCGAGAGCCTCAAGGCGTGCCGCGATTTGGGGGCCGACCTGGTGCTCGATTACCACAACGCGGCGATGGACGACCAAATTCGCGAGTTCGCCAAGCCGAACGGCGGCGTTCAAGTCTGGTTCGAAACGCAGCGCGAACCGACGCTGGAGCGGACGATCGGCCTGATGGCCATGCGCGGTCGCATTATTCTCATGGCCGGCCGAGCCGCGCGGCCCGAGTTTCCCGTCGGGCCGTTCTACGTGAAAGACTTGCGCCTGCTCGGCTTCGCGATGTTCAACGCCAGTCCCGACGAACAACGGGCCGCCGGCGAGGACCTGAGCCGGCTCTACGTCGCCGGGAAATGGCGCTCGCAAATCGGCGTCACGCTGCCGCTGTCCGAGGCAGCGAAAGCACATCAACTGCAAGAGGACAACACGCTGCAGAAAGCGGGCACGCTGCAAGGCAAGATCGTGCTGACGCCGTAGGGTCCGAGCCGGAAAAAAAACGATCAAGCATTCGGCAGCACCGGCAGCGATTTGTGCAGCTCGACGTCGGGGATCAGGCACGGGTGCTTGTATTGCTCGGCGGAGCCTTTTGCGGCGGCCAAACGCTTGCGGTCCCACTCGCGCCACGTTCCGGCCGGCAACGCTTTCACCGCGACCGGGCCCAGCCGGTGTGAATCGCGTTTGGTGGCGTATTCGATGTTTGCCGCGTGGAGTTGTCGCTCGACGGCGGCGGCGAGTTTTTCGCGCAGTTCCGGCGTGGAAACGTCCGGTGCTTCGATGAACAAGCCGTAGAACGGCGCATCGTCCCGCCAGATCGGGGCCAGCGAATAACTCGTGAGTTTCAATTGCAATTCGGCGAGCGCGGCGGCGACGGACGACGCGACTTGAAACTCGGTCAACTTTTCGCCGGTGAGGTTCGAGATGCCGCTCCCCTTGTTGAGGAACGCGAGCATCGGCGTTTTTTCGTGCCAGCCGACGCAGCGGACGACGTCGAAAATGTTGTAGCGGTAGAGGCCGCTGTTGGTCGTCAAGAGAATGTAGTAATCGCGGCCCTCGACCAGTTCGTGCGCTTCGAGCACCGTGGGTTGCGGCGAATCGATCTCCTCGACCGGCACGAACTCATAGAAGTTGCTCGTGATCTCCAGGATGCCGCTCGGCGTGGCGTCGTCCTTCGTCACCGTCATCCGCGCTTCGCTGGCAATGAGGCCGATGTCGCGCGGCACGGCGTCGCCAAAGTAATCGGGGAAGTTCCGCAGGTACGCCCCCATGCTGCCCCCCATCCAGCAGCCGATGAGCTCCAGCATCGGCCAGACGTCTTTCGGGCGCAGCGTGCCGGCGCGCTCGGCGATGGCGGAGAGTTCGGCCGCGCGCTGCGGATTGGGTTTGAGCTGCGGGCGAATCTTCTTGATGACGGAGTCGGGCAGCGGGAATTGGTTGCTGAGCGTGCCGTCGCGGACGTCGCGGAGGATCGTCTCGGCGTGGCGTTCACCGAAGCGGGCGAGGTTGAGATGCGTGCTGGGGTTCGGCGAGACCCACATGCCGATCTCGCGCTGCACGCCGAGCCGCCAGGCGAGGTAATACTTCGTGTCGACGTCGTGAATCTTGGCGCTTTCGGGAGGCATCACGTAGCTGCCGCGGACGAGCCAATGCTGCATCTTCGCCGATAGGCCGCTGATGCTGCCGCACGGAATGCCCGCCGGCGTGCGGAACTCGTCGTCGTCGCTAACGAACGTCAGCTTGCCGAGCCGGAACAACTGCGGATGCGAGATGAAGACGTGCAGGCCCCACGCCGTCCACACGCGGCGATGATCGCGGAGGAACCGCTCGGTGATGGGAATGAATTTGCGGGCGCTCGAGGTGCCGCTCGTCAGCGCGAACATCAGCACCTTCTGGCGATGAAAGAGGGCTTCCGTGTCGCCGTTTTTCACCCGTTCGATGTACGGCTCGAAATGTTCGTAGCGGGCGATGGGGACGTTCTTGCGGAAATCGGCGACGGTGCGGATCTCGCCGAAGCCGTGGTCGCGGCCGAACGCCGTCGGCTGCTCGCGGCGGAGAATCTCGAACAGCAGATTCCGCTGCGTGGTCGTCGGATCTTTGGTGGCCTCGGCGAACGCCACGAGATCGCGGGCCGCGGTCTTCTCCAGCAGCTTCTGCACCAGCGAGGAGAAGAGACCCATCGGGGGTTAAGCTCCAAAATCCAAAACCATCTCTCGCAAAGGCGCTAAGACGCAAAGTCCGCCAAGAAGAGTCGGAATAATTCTTAGAGAAATTAAGACGTTCATCAATAAAGGAATGTTAGAAGAGACTCCTGAACGTCTCGATTTCCCTGATCAGCATTTTCTCTTGGCGCTTCTCTGCGTCTTAGCGCCTTTGCGAGAGACGGTTTTGAATCGAAGTGACGTCAGGCCGCGATTGCCGCGCCGGCGTCCACCACCAGCGTCTGGCCCTGGATCAGGTCGCTCAAGGGGCTGGCGAGGAACAGGACGGCGTTGGCGACGTCGGCGGCGGCGAGCGCGCGGTCGCCGACGAGGGTCGTGCCGTGCCCGGCGACGAGTCCCGCCTGGACGATGTTGCAGTTGATGCCCGCCGGGCCGAGCTCGCGGGCCAGGTGCCGCAGCGCGCTTTCCATCGCTGCCTTCGACGCGCCGACAAGGCCGAGGTTCGGCAAGGCGTACTCAGAGGCGTGGTTCGAGATGCCGATGACCTTGCCCCGCGCCGGCGACTTCGCCAGCCAGGGCCGCGCGGCCTGGACCAACGTGATCAGTCCGCCGACATTGGTGTTCATCGCCAGCGTGAATTGATCGGGCGTGGTTTCCAGGATCGGGCGTTGCTCGCCGGCCGCGGCGTTGCTGATGACGATGTCTAAACGGCCGAACGTCTCGCCGACAAAGTCGATCATCGCGGCGACGTCTTCCGGCTCGCTAACGTCGGCTTGCACGACGGCGACGCGGCGGCCGAGCGCGGCGATGGCTTGTGCCGTCTCATCGGCGGCGGCGCGCGACGAGACGAAGTTGAGGACGACGTCCGCGCCGGCTTCCGCCAGCCGCAGCGCGATGGCTTTGCCGATGCCTCGCGACCCGCCGGTCACCAGGGCGATGTTTCCAGAGAGGTCGATCATGGTCGTCTCCCGCCGAAACCCGGTTCGTCTTCTAACCGGGTTTTGCTTTTGTTCCGCTGTTCGTCAGCTGTCCGGAAAGTCAGAATCCCATCGATCCGCGTATTAACACGGACATTTCCGGACAGGCTTTCAAAGCGAATCCCGGTTAGTCAAAGCCCGAACCGGGATTCTCAGCCGACGTTCGACTTGCCGTCCCAGTGCGAGGCGTCGCCGTCCATGCCGGTGACGATGCCCCGGTAACCGGTCCCGGTGAAGACCACCGAGTTGTCGGCCCCGAACAAAGTGAAGTCGTAGGTCGTGTGCCGTTCCGTGTGGCCGCGGTATTTCAGCCGCAACACACATTGTTCTTTCGGCTTGGGCAGGCGGACCAACTTGAATTCTTCACAGCCGTGCGGCACTTCCACCCGTTTTTCGAGTTGGATGAACATGTCGACCCCGCACGCGACAAGGCACGAGTCGAGCACCGCCGGTGGCAGGAACCATTTTTCGCCCGTCCGCTGCCCGGCCATGTTATTGACCGGATAACCGGAAATGACGGCCCAACCCCCGTCTCTGTGCAGGAAGAGCTGCTTCAGCGCTCGGAACATCGGCCCGTGGAAGAGCTGCGCGTCGTCCGGGTACATCATCGGGTTGTAGGGGAACGGCGGCTGGCCTGGCGCGGGGATGCTCACGGCGGGGACCGCGTCACTCATTTCGATGAGAGCCGTCTGGTACACCGTGCCGTAGTTCTCTCCGCCGACCAACTGGCAGCGGGCTTTGCCGTTCTCGACTTTGATCTGCACGCGGGCCGACTGGGCGTCGTCGGTCTTGAATCGCAGGCCGTTCGAGATCACATACTCCCGGACCGATCCCAGATACTTGCCCGGCAAAGCCAGCGAAGCCGCTTCAATCATCGTTTCCAGACCGATGACCGCCGGCAGAATCGGCCGGCCGCCCATCTTGTGCTGCGCGAGGAACACGTCCTGCGCCGGGTCGAACTTGCACTCGGCGTACAGTTCGTTCGTGTTGATCCACCGGGCTTCATCGATCAGCGGGAGTTCGGCGACGCGCTCCGCGGGGATGGATTGCGTCGCATTCTCCGGCCGCGGAACCGCGCGGCGTTCGATGAAGTTCGGCGTACCGGGAATGTTCGTCCCGGGCGGAATCTCGACCCGGCCAACGACCCCCGTGCCGGTTTTCACTTCGACCATCTTGAAGCCGTCGACCTGGATGACGACCTGGCCGTTCGCGTCGACCATGACGAAATCGGCCGTCATGATTGGAGCGACGCCGCTGCGGAGCCACATGCGGTACATCAGCGGTTCGCCGTCCTGCAGCGGCCGGGCGATGCGAATCCGCTCGAAGCCCTGCGGCAAGCGGCCCGAACGGAACATCTTCCAGATCATCAGATCGCAGCCGACCAGACCCGCGTCGATCGTCGCCGAGGGCAGCAACCAGCCGTCGACGTCCCGTTCGCCGGCGATGTCGGCGACCATCGGCACAGTGATCTTCGCCCAGGCGCCATCTGCAACGACGGCATAGTCCCGCAAGCCCCGGAACGGATAGCCGTGATAGACCCGGCCGTCGTCCGGATATTTCATCGTCTGCCAGTCGTCGGCGTACTTGTGCGTGATCCACGACGTCGGCATCGGCCCGAGGTTGACCGTCGGCAGCGCGGAGTAACCGTCGGCCAGTTCGATCGTCGCGTCCATCTGCAGGCGGTGCGGCTCGACCAGGCGGCCGTTGCGGTCACAGAAGTCGGCCCGCAATTCGCAGCGGATGCCGTCGGCGCTGCGATGCGTCCGGACTTCCGCGGTTTGCGGCCGCGGCGTGTGGAACCGGAAGCCCTGGTGGACCGTCATGTTCCTCAGGCCGACGACTTTCTTCCCGCCGCCGGCGAGGATCAACGCGGATTCCGCCATCGTTTCCATGCCGACGACCGCGGGGAGAATCGGCACCCCTTGATGGCGATGTTCCAACAGGAACGGCTCGACCAGCGGATTGAACGTGGCCGTTGACGTCAGATTGTCGTTATCGAGGTGATGGATGCCGTCGACGAGCGCCACCGAACGGAGCACACCGTCGCGTTGCCGGTAAGCTTCGTACTCGGCCTTCGTCCACATCGTGCCGTCGAGGTCGAGCATGTCCGGCTTGTCGATGCAGAGGATCTCGCCTTCGAGCATCCGCGTCGAGAGCTCGTCGATGACGTGGGCGACGCCTTCGAGCGGCGGCATGAAGGCCAGCCCGCCCGATTGCAGCGCGATCTTGCTTTCCGGCCGCGCGGCCATGCCGACGTCGGCCCACGGCGGCCAATGGAAGCCGACCGCAGCGAGATCGGGCCGCCGCGTGTGGGCCCAGTCGCAAATCTTGCACAACAGGTCCGAGGCCATCGAGTAGTCGGTCTGGCCGAGCCCGCCGAAGCGGCCGCTGGTCGAGCCGAAGCCGATGAACCAGCCGAGCGGGTCGATCGCCGTGAGATCGAGCAGCGTCATCGCCGCGTTGACTTTGACGGCGAGCGTCGCCTGCACGTTCTCCCGTTTCTTCTTTTCGAACTTGCAGGCGTATTCGAGGCCCGCTCCGTGAATGACGCCATGGATGGAGCCGTCCGTCTTGCGGATCTGATCCAAGGTCGCGGCGAGTGAAGCCCGATCGGAAACGTCGCAGGCATGGTAGACAGCTTTGACGCCGTCCGCGCGAAACGCCTGCAACGTCCGATCGATTTCGATGGCGCGTTCGATTTCTTTCCAGGTCTGGGCCGGATTCTTGCCGGCGGCGCGGGCCTGATCGGAAATCGTTCGCTTGAGCGCTTTCATACCTTCGTCGGTAAGGTTCTTCCACGTCGGGTCGATCTGCGGCAGCACGGTCGAGCCCAGCAGATGCATCCTCAGGCCGAACCGCTTGCCAAGTTCGCGGGCGACAACCGCCGTGACGCCGCGCGCCCCGCCGGTGACGACCCACGTCCCGTGCGGCACTTTCGCCGCGCGGCGCTGCGTCGAGGCGGGCTGCGGCACGGCACGCGGCAGCAGACGTTCGCCGCGCTGATAACCGACTTCCGTTTGCGGCAGACCGGCAGCGAGTTCCTTAAGGACGCAATCGGCCAAGAGCGCCGGCGATTCCTCCAGCGGCGCGTCGATCACTTTGACCGTCATTGTCTGGAGTTCGCGGCGAATTCCCTTGAACAGGCCCGACAGCCCGCCCCCTTCCACCGCGACGATGCGGCCGCTGAAGCCGAAGTCGCCGCCGAGCCCCGTCACCGCAACCAGTGTCGCTTTAGCCGTCAGCCCGGCTTCCTGCACGAGCTGCGTCCAGCGCTGCGCGACGAAATAAGGAATCTGCATGCCTCGGAGTTGCCGTTCCGACCAGTCGATTTCCGTCGTCTGGGTGGCGTCTTCGCGGGCCGTCGTGATGAACAGGTGCGGCGCTGCGCCGAGCGACCAGAGCCGGTTGAGTTCATTCACCGTGGCGTCGACGTCCGACCCGATGACCAGTTCATGCACCGTCGCGCCGGCCGACCGCAATTTCGTGGCGAGGGCTTCACCAACGCGGCTTTCTCCAAGCAGCAGGATCGGGCCGTGCCACGTCGGCATCGCCGCTCCGCCCGTCGGCAACGGGCTGGCGACGGTCCGCATGACATGGCGATGGACCTGGTTCTCCGCTTCCGTCGGCAAGCCTTCCCGCAATTGGGCGCTCGTCAGCACGATCCGTTCCGGCGTCAGTTCGCCCGATTCATCGGCGGAGACGACGTCCTGGAACAGTTGCTGCACATTGAACCGGAAGTATTCATCCTGCCGTGCGCCGGCCCGCGGCCCGGGGGTGACCCACAGCTCGCCCGTCGAGGGGAACATCACGACGCTGATCTGGTTGTCGACGCGGCGGACGGTGTTCATCGTGGCATGCGTCGTCTGGCGGCCGCGGCCCAGATCGAACTGGTCGCGCAGCGTGCGCTGCGCCCGCTCCAGCGTCCAGCGTCCGTCAGCCTGTTCGCCCAGCAACTGATGCAACCGGGCCAGGCGATGCTTCGAATGTTCCGGCACTTCCGCGACGGGGGGCTGAATCAGGCAGTGATTCGTCGTGAGGACGAACGGTGGGTTCTCCTGCACGGCGAGCGACTTGCCGTCGTACTCCAGGTAGCACAGCCGGTCGGTCGGATAGTGGCTGATGCACAGGCTCCACGCTCCGACGCGATCCAGGTTGCGGACAATATCGATGGCTTCCTCAATCGTCGAGGCCCGTTCGAGAATCCGCTTGACGATCACCGGATGGACCTTGCCGACGTCGGACCCGGCCCGCCGCGGACGGTCCAAGAGCAGCGTGCTGCTGACGGCAATGCCCATGGCATTCAGCCCGTTCAATCCGCCCGCTTGGCCCGACACGCTGAACGTCACATGCGGAATCCGGCCGCGCGGCATGCGGACCTGCACCACCCGCGACAGGCAATCGGGCAGCGTGAGCGACAAAGGCGAATCTTCGTTGACGGCGTGAATCAGCCCCAGGTTCGAATTGTGCCGCGACGTCACCGCGAACTGCGTGCAGCCGGGAACGTAATCGGGATACATCCCCAGGTTGTGCGCGACGACGGCGGGAATCGGCAGCCCGGCCCCGTCGGCGATGCCGTGCAGCTCTTCCAGATCGTCTTCGCAGAAGTAAAGCGTCGGCTTGGCGAGGGCTTCGTCGAGTTCCGGAATGTTCTGCAGCCGCGGTCCGAGCATGGACGCGTAACGTTCCATGATCGTGCGAATCTGCACCGCCTGCTGCGCTCCGTGCTGCTTGCCGATCTCGTAGGCGCTGCCGTGGCCGTGGACGAGGTTGAATCCATCCGGATAGACGATGTCGGCGGCGTTGGGAGCGGGAGCGACAGCGGTCGCCGTGGCAACGGCATAGGCTGGCTCCAGGACCGTGGGTTGAGGATTAGGGGTGGTTGGTGGGGAAACCGGCTCGGCCATGTTGCCGCTGCCGCCTTCGGCCCCGCTTTGGACGACGAACTCAAGGATGCTGCGAATCGTGCGGAAGTCATCGAGCGACAGATTCTGCAACTGCCCGGCGAGATGCTTCATCTCGTAGTTCTCGGCGAGTTCGCCGATGAGCTGCGCTTTCTTAATGCTGTCGATGCCGAGGTCCGCTTCAAGATCGGCGTCTTGCTCCACCATTTCGGCGGGATAACCCGTCTGATCGACGACGAAGTTGATCATGAACGACAAGACTTCGTCGCGGTTGAGCGTGGCCGATGAGGAAGCGACCGGTGTGGGTTGTGGGTTGGCGGTGGGGACAGACGCGACAGCGACGACGGGTTCCACGGTCGGAACCGCTGCCGGCGGAACGTCAATCACCGCCGCCGGCGCACCGCTGCCGCTAACTACGAACTCGAGGATACTGCGAATCGTACGGAAGTCGTCCAGCGACAGGTTCTGCAACTGTCCGGCGAGATGCTTCATCTCGTAGTT
>CAZDGB010000112.1:0-20139 GCA_964504645.1 uncultured Planctomycetaceae bacterium
AATCTGTTGTGCTACCGTTACACTATCGGGCAAGGCGGTGACACTGTAACGGACGCCGAGGGAATTCGACAAGCCCGACGGGAAGTGGACACGACGGTCCGCCCGGCGGTTCACGGACGGGTGAACCCCCTGTTGCCGTGGGTTGTCGGTGGGGGGAGTTGCCTGTAGGTTGGGGAAGTTACGATCACGGTCCTCCAACCCCCGACCCACCACCCCCAACGTCCCTCCCCATGATCTCCATCGTCGACTACGGCATGGGCAATCTTCGCAGCGTGCAGAATGCCTTTGAGAAGATCGGGCATCACGCCGAGATCGTGTCGTCGCCGAAGGCGATTGGGAAAGCCGACAAGCTCGTGCTGCCGGGGGTCGGGGCGTTTCGCGATGCGATCGGGGAGTTGAATCGGCTCGAATTGTCGCAACCGATCGTCGAACACATTGGGGCTGGGAAACCGTTTCTGGGGATCTGTCTCGGCCTGCAGTTGCTGTTCGAGGTCAGCTATGAGGACGGCGAATGGGCGGGACTGGGGGTGATTTCCGGCAAAGTCGTTCGATTCGCAGCGCAGCCCGGGCTGAAAATTCCACACATGGGCTGGAACGAACTCGATATTGAGCGGGTAAATCGGGTGCTGGCGGACATCGCCGATCCGATTTCCGTCTATTTCGTGCACAGCTATCATGTGGTCCCCGCCGACCCGAGCGTGATCGCGACGGTCACCGACTACGGCGGCCCGTTCGTCTCGATGGTGGCGAAAGGCAATCTGTTCGCCACGCAGTTCCACCCGGAGAAGAGCCAGCAGGTCGGGCTGAATATGCTGGCGATTTTTGCGTGTTTGTCGGTTCGCCGCGCGGCGATGGGTTTCCGAGCGGAGCGCTCCGCTCGCAAAGCCTCCGCGGCGCGGCAAACCGAATCCACATCAACAAGGCGATAACAGTGCTCGAAATTCTTCCCGCCATCGATTTGCGCGGCGGTAAGTGCGTGCGATTACGGCAGGGCGACTACGCGCAAGAAACCGTGTTTGGCGACGATCCCGCCGAGATGGCCCGGAAGTGGGAGGCCGACGGGGCGACGCGGCTACATCTGGTCGATCTGGACGGCGCGAAGGCCGGCCAGCCGGTGAATGGCGCGGCAATCCGCTCGGTTCTCGCCGCGGTGCGCATTCCGTGCGAACTCGGCGGCGGCATCCGCGATGACGCATCGCTCGACCTCGTGCTGAAAGAGTGGGGCGTCGACCGGGCGATCATCGGCACGCAGGCCCTCAAGCAGCCGGACTGGTTCCGCGCGGCGGCAAACCGGTTTCCACAGCGCGTGGCGTTAGGTCTCGATGCGCGGGATGGGAACGTCGCCACGGCGGGCTGGCTCGACGTGTCGCAGACGTCGGCACTGGACCTGGCGCGGCAGTTTATGGACTTGCCGATGGCCGCGGTGATCTACACGAACATCGCCAACGACGGAATGATGCAGGGCATCGACGACGGGACGCTCGCCGATCTGGAATCGCTCGCCGATCTTGGCTTGCCGGTGATCGCGTCGGGAGGCGTGACTTCGGCGGACGACGTGCGGCGGCTGGCGGCCATTTATCGCCGGCAACCGAAACTCGTCGGGGCGATCGTCGGCCGGGCGCTCTATGAGGGAACGCTGACGGTCTCCCAGGCAATTTCCGCCACGAATTGAACTAGTCGGCTCTCCATTTCCATGCGTATATTGGAACATAAGTCCATGTCCATGCGCGCGGGCCATCGCCATGTCGTTCGAACATCGAGCACCATCGGTCGGCTGGGAACCGGTGCCATTGCCGACCAAGCCGCCGGTCGTCGTGTGGGGCTGGTTCAAGCCGTCCGCCGCGCCGCTGACGGTCGCTTTGCAGTTGCCGCCGGAACTCTGGCAAGCGGGCGTTCCGCCGGAGCAATTGACGCTGCGGTTGTTCGCCAACGCGACGGGAGTTGATCAGTTAATCGGCTGGACGCTTTACGGGCAATCGATGCCACTCAGCGCTGAGACGATGAAATGGCTCGAGGCGCAACTGCCGCCGAGCCAAGCGGGAGCAGACACCCAGTTGATCCTGTGGTCGCTGGGGGCGGCGAAGCCGACAACCAAGGACGCGAGCGGATCGGAGACCGCGGAATTCCAGACGCCGCTTGTCCCCACGGGAGGGAATCCCGCCGCGTATTTCGAAGTGCTCGACGCGTTGTGGACGAACATCGGCTACCTCGAATCCGATACACGGCGGGCCCGGCAGCAACTCGATCAGTCAGTTTCCCGCATCAATGCGCTCGATCGCGATTTGACGTTCGAGGAAACGTACGCCGCCGACAGCGCCGACAAGCAGCAATGGCAGGATGCCCGCCGCTGGTTGCGGGATGCGTCCCATTCGCTGACACGAACGCTGCGCGATATCGACGTGGAGTTGCAGAATTCGACGCAGCAGCGGAGCCGGTTTCTCACGATCTACGAGCAGTTCATCAAGCCGCGCATTGCCTTCCCGGGACTGGAGCAGGCGGTTGTGGACTTCGACGCCCATCTCAAATCGTTGAAGCTGGCGCTGCAAGCCGTGCAGGCCGCGCTGCACAAAGGCTCGTCGGACGGCGAACGCCGGGCCAATACGATTCTGCAGCGCGTCCAGCAGAAAGCGCGGCAGAAACAGAAGTGAAACTGCGAATTCGCCCGGGATCTCCGTGGTCGCTGGCGAGTTCGCAAACGTTTTCCTTCGCGAGAGACGGCTTACCGTCCGATGCCGAGTTTGTGCACGAAGACGTCCAGGTAGATCACCAGGACCATCAGCCCCAGCAGGAACAGCATGCCGGCATAGGTCGCGCCGGCGAGGACTTTCTCGTTCGGCTTCTTCCGCGTGATGCTTTCCCACAGCAGAAACACCATGTGCCCGCCGTCCAGCACCGGGATCGGCAGGAAGTTCAGCACGGCGAGATTCACGCTGAGAAAACCGAGGAACAACAGCAGCGGCACGATCCCTTCCGACGCGACATAAAACGCCGCCGAGGCAATCCCCAGCGGGCCGTGCAATTCCTTGATCGACAGCCGACCCGTGCACAGGCTCCGCAGCGTCAGATAAATGTTGAGCGCCGATGACCGGGTATGATCGATCGCCATGCCGAACGCATCGCCCAGATTGGCCGCCTTCTTGACTTCCGCCTGTCCCATCAGCCGCACGCCGATCATCGGGAGCAGCCATTCGGGATCGTCCTTCGGCACGAGTTCGATCGGCTTGGGGTCATCCTGCACCGCTACCGTGACGGTCCGCTGCGGCAATTCCTGCATCAGCCAGAAGGCGTAGGCCCAGTTGTTTTCTTTCCGCGGATCTTTCTCGTCGTACAGGCTGATGGAAAGATTCCGCTGCTTCGGCAGGTCGTCGTCCGGCGCGCCGGCCGGCAGCGTGAGCGTGAGGTTGGTGATGCGGGCTTCGGGCTTGATGCCCGCTTCTTCCGCGGGACTGCCCGGTTCCACGCTGACGACTTTGGGAATGATGTGGAACGCCAGACCGATCGACGGAATCGACAGCGGTTCGTGTTCCAGTTCGGGTCGCTCCAGCCAGCCGGGCTTGTCGGTCGGCGTGACGAGCGCGGTGATCGGCTCCGTGCCGCCCCCTGCTTTCTGGCGTTTGACTTTGACTTCGACTTCGGTGCCGGCCCACTTGGCGAATTCATTCGGCAGCTTGAGTGGATCGATATCGGTGCCGACGCTCAGGCCGTTCACCGACAGCAGCTTGTCGCCCGGCTTGAGTCCGGCTTTCGCGGCGGGCGAATCGACTTGCAGCGCGGCGATCGGGCCGCAATCCATCCGCAGGCCGAGCCGGCGGAAGTGATCGGCGCCGACGCGGACGTCTACTTCAGAAGGAGAACCCTTGCCGTCCTCCTTGGTCCGTTCGACAGCGATGTCCGACTCCGGCTTCGTCCGCGCGGCGATCAGCCGTTGGAATTCCGCGAATGAACCCACTGGCTGGCCGTCGACTTTCACGATCTTGTCGCCCGGCTCGAACGGCGGCTCGGCTTTCGCCGCGGCGCTCCCATCGAGAGCCGGCTTGATGTCCATCTTGGGAATCTTGATGACTTCCAGACCGCGCGTCGGCCCGAGGCCGATCTGCGGGCGGGTGATGTCGGGATGGGTCTTCGACGTGAATGGGGTCAGCGTGACGTCGAACGTCGTCTTGCCGTCGCGGCGGATTCCTTCCAGGCGGACCGTGTCGTCGGACAGCGCGGTGTTCAGCGAAATGTCGGCGAACGACGAGACGTGGCGGCCGTTGATCTTTTCGATGCGGTCGCCGCTTTCGATGCCAGCGATCCACGCCGGCATGCCGGGACGGACTTCGCCGACGATCGGCGGCGACACCTGCACGCCGTAATGGAAGGCGATGGCGAAGAACAGGATCGCCGTGATCAGGTTCATCGTCACGCCGGCGGAAATGATCGCCATCCGCTGCCACACCGGTTTGGCGGAGTAGGAACGAGGATCGGCGGCGATCTCCTCGTTGGTGAGCTGCGACGGATCGGAATCGTCCTGGCCGAGCATTTTCACATAGCCGCCGAACGGAATGGCCGAGAGGACGTAATCGGTCTCGCCCCATTTCCAGCCGAAGAGGACCGGACCGAGCCCGATGCTGAACCGTTCGACGTAAACGCCGCACCATTTGGCGACGGCGAAGTGGCCGAGTTCATGGAAGAAGATCACCAGCCCCAGCCCGAGGGCCGTGGTGACGATGTTGAGGCTGTTATCCAGCAGCGAGGCCGCCTGCAACCAAACTAAGCTGTCCACCGTTCCATCTCCTGACGCGCCCAGCGGTCGAGCCGGAGCAATTCCGACAGCGACGGCTGGGATTGATAGTGATGTGAATGCAACACGTCCCGGCAACTGCGGGGAATGTCGCAGAATTTGATCGTTCCGTCCAGAAAACGTTGCACGGCGGTTTCGTTGGCGGCGTTCAGCACCGCCCCCGCTGTTCCTCCCTGCTTGGCAACGTCGAATCCGAGTTGCAGCGCCGGAAAGGCTTCCAGGTCCGGCGGGAACATCTCCAGCCGCGTGACGCTGCTCCAATCCATGCACCGACTGATCCCCGGCCACCGCTCCGGATACGTGAGGGCATATTGAATCGGCAATCGCATGTCGGGCGGCGAAAGCTGGGCGATCACCGAGCCGTCGTCGAATTCCACCAGCGAATGGATGATCGATTGCGGATGAACGACGACGCTGATCTGGTCCGGCTCTAGGCCGAACAGCCAGCGGGCTTCGATGATTTCGAGTGCTTTATTCATCATCGTCGCGGAATCGATCGTGATCTTCGGTCCCATTTGCCAGGTCGGGTGAGCCAACGCCTGTTCCACGGTGACGTTGGTCAGTTTGTCCGCCGTCCAGCCGCGGAACGGGCCGCCGCTCGCCGTCAGCACGATTCGTTCGACTTCGCCCCGCCGTCCCGCATGTAGCGCTTGAAAAATCGCACTGTGCTCGCTGTCGACGGGGATGAGCTGCGCCCCGGTCTTCGCCGCGAGTTGCATGATCAGCGGCCCGGCGACGACGAGCGTTTCCTTATTCGCCAAGGCGACCCGCTTACCGCTCTCCACCGCGGGCCACGCGCCCCGCAAACCGGCGGCGCCGACGATGCCGCAAAGGACGGTGTCCACCTCCGCCGCGCAGGCAACGCGTTCGACGGCGTCCGGTCCGAAAAGGATCTCTGTTTCTTGGGGAAAACGGCCGTAGTCGACCTGTTCTTTGAGCGATTCCTCCCCGATGACGGCCCACCGCGGGCGATGCTGCTGGGCCAGCGCGGCCAGTTCTTCCCACCGGCGTTGGGTGGTGAGCGCGACGGCGGACAGCCGGCCCGCGTGGGCCGAGATCACATCCAGTCCGCTGGTGCCGATCGAACCGGTGGCTCCAAGAACGGCGATGCGGTTCATACGTCGGGCGATCCGTTTGCCACAACTTCAATCCAGCAGACGATTTTCGACTCCTAGTGTCATTCTAGGATGACTGGCGAATTCGAACAAGGGACGATTTCGCTCGCGACAAACGCGAAGTAAATCGGTACAACTCGCGAACTCTCGTCTCGAACTTTTGCGAATTCCTCCCATGCGCGCCGCGACCTTTGACCGATTTGGAGAACCCGCGGAAGTTCTCATGCTTCGCGATGTTCCGTCGCCGGGGTTGACGCCCGGAATGGTCCGCATTCGCATGCTCGCCAGTCCGATCAATCCGTCGGATCTGATGACGGTCCGCGGCATCTACGGCAAGAAACCCGCGTTGCCCGTCGTCCCTGGATATGAAGGGGTCGGCGTCGTCACGGCGGCGAATGCGGGATTTTATGGCAACTATCTGATGGGCAAACGGGTCGCCGTATTGAATTCGCATGGCGGCAACTGGGCCGAGGAAGTCCTCCTGCCGGCAAAACAGGCTGTGCCTTTGGATGCCCGCTTGACGCTGGAGCAGGCGGCGACGTTTTTCGTGAATCCCGCCGCGGCGTTCATCATGACGCGCCGGCTGCTCGCCGTTCCGCGGAGACAATGGCTGCTGCAATCCGCGGCGGGTTCGGCGCTCGGGAAAATGGTCATCCGGCTCGGAAAGCGGTTTCATTTTGACACCGTCAACATTGTCCGCCGTTCCGAGCAAGTCGACGAACTGAAGAAACTTGGCGCGAACGAAGTCGTGGTGTTCGATGGCGACCGCGAAGAACCAGGCGTCCTGCGGGACCGGCTCGCTGCGATCCTGGCGATGGAAGAGGTCGAAGAATTCGGCGGCGACCATTACCAGGAACAGGGTCCGTTCGATGGCGTGACCTACGCGATCGATCCGGTCGGCGGCAAGACGGCCTCGGCGATGGTCCGCTGCCTGGGGCCGAACGGCCGGCTGATGCTGTACGGAACGTTATCCGCGGAGCCGATCTCCTTCTCACCGCGCGACCTGATGTCGGTCGGCGCGCGGGTGGAAGGCTTCTGGCTGTCGAATTACATGAACTCCCTCGGGCTGCTCGGCAAATTGGGGCTCATCCGGTCGATCAGCCGGCTGATTCTCGACGGTGTGCTAACGAGTGACATCGGCGAGACGTTCCCTTTGGAAAAGATTTCGGAGGCCGTGCGCGCCGCCGAATCTCCAGGAAAAGCGGGGAAGGTTTTGTTGAGGATCTCCTCGACATAGGTTGGGGTGATTTCCCGCCGGAAGCTGACGGTGACACCGTGCCCGTATTCCTCGGGGGTAACTCACGCCGGTGTCACTAGAGAAAAATCACCAGGCTCAAACGGGCGGTGGATCTGAGGCGCCGGGAATCATGCTGTTCTCACGCGGGGACCGCTGTATAATCGACGGGAGAGGATTGTCATCGACTCCGAAGGGAGAAAATCCATGATTTCTGCGCCCGTGCGCTGTGCTGTCGCCGGTTTCCTCGTGCTCGCGGCGGCGGCAGTTTACGCCTGCCCGTTCTGTTCCGGCCCGCAACTGACGATGGCCGAACAGGTCCAGCAGTCCGACGCCGTCTTGCTGGTGAAATGGACGGGCGGCACTCCCGCTAAAGACCAGAATCCCGGCACGACGGATTACGAAGTCGTGGAGGTCATGACGCAGACGGCGCTGCCGGCCGCCAAAAAGATCGGCGTCGGCTCGGACGTCTCCCTGCCGCGCTACCGCGCGGCCAAGCCGGGCGATTTGTTCCTGCTGTTGGGAACCAAAACGGGCGCCGCGCTCGACTGGGGCAGCCCGCTGGAAATCACGAAGGACGGTTTTCTCTATCTCAAAAACATTCCGTCCCCCAAGGATCCGGCCGTCGACCGGCTGCGGTATTTCCTCAAGTTTCTCGAACATCCGGACAGCATGATTTCCGCCGACGCTTACGGCGAATTTGCGAAGGCGAATTACGAAGACATCTGCCAGTTGGCCGACGACTTTCCGAAGGACAAGCTGCGGGAATGGCTCGTCGCAGAGGAGACGTCCCCCAGCCGGCTCGGCTTGTACGGGTTGCTGCTGGGGCTGTGCGGCGACGACGAGGATGCGGCGGCGATGAAGGAGAAGATCACCACCGTCAGCGGCGATTTCCGGTTGGGGATCGACGGCGTGATGGGAGGCTATCTGCTCCTCACCGGCGACAAAGGACTCGACGTCCTCGACGAAACCAAGCTCAAGGACAAGAAATCGACCTTCAGCGAAACCTACGCGGCGATGGGCGCCATTCGCTTCATCTGGCAGTACGGCAAGGAAAAGATCGAGCCGGCCCGTTTGCGGGAGTCGATGCGGCTCTTGCTGGAACGGCCGGAGCTCGCCGACCTCGTCGTTGCGGACCTGGCCCGCATGGAGGACTGGGAGGCGCAGGACCGTTTGATGGAATTGTACGGCGCCCCGGACTACGACATTCCGTCGATTAAGCGGGCCATCATCCGCTACATGCTGGTGAGCGCGAAGTTCAAGCCGCAGACGCCGGAACAATCCGAGCCGGAGCACGTCGTCAAAGGAAAGAAGTATCTCGCACAGTTGGAAGCGAAGGACCCGAAGACGGTGAGCGACGCGAAGCGGTTCTTCGTGGTGAAGTAGCGCGGCCTCGCAGATCGGGCTGAAAAGGAGTGACGATCATGCTCCGCATGCTGTCTTGGGCGCTCGCGGCAATCGCGGTCTGCTGCACGGCATCAACGGCGAACGCGCAGGTGTTCTGCGGCGGCTGTTTCGGTGCGCCGACCACGCTGAGCGAAAACGTGCGGGAAGCGCAGGCCGTCTATCTCGTGCGGTGGACGTCGCACACGCCGGTCGACATGGACGACGATCAAGCTTCCGATTCGACGACGTTCGAGATCATCGACGTCCTCAAGCCCGGAGCGGCCTCGCTTTCGCCGCGCAGCGGCCTGGTCCTCGATTTCCACGTCGAAGGGCAGCGGGGCGACCTGTTCCTCTTGTTCGGCACGCGGGACGAAGACCTCTTCACGGCCGAAGATGCTGGCGACGGTCAAGACGCGCCGACTGTTGAGCCGGAACTCGACTGGCATACATCGGAGCCGGTCAGCGAAGCGGTCTATCACTACCTTCGTCACGCTCCGCCCCCGGCGGACGGCTGCGGCGATGAGAGTTCCGTAACCCGGCTGAAATACTTTCTGAGATTCCTCGACGACCCGGACGAAGCAATCGCCAACGACGCGTTAGCCGAATTCGATCAGGTGCCGTGGAACGAACTGGCCCAGATCGCCGATCAGTTTCCCCGCGTTCGACTCCGTTCGTGGCTGCGCTCGAAGACGGTTTCGTCCGCGCATCGCGAGTTGTTCGGCCTGATGCTGGGAATGTGCGGCGTGCCGGCCGATGCCCAACTGCTGGAAGGAATGCTGCTGGAACACGGCGATGAGTTCTGGTTCGACCGCCGCGGCCTGCACGTCGGTTATCTGCTGCTCGCCAGAGAGCGCGGGATGAACTTTCTCGACGATGCGGTGCTGAAAAACGGTCCCGCCTACGACTGCGATAGCCTGCTTGCGGCGTTTGTCAGTCTGGAGGAATTCTTCCCAGAGACGATCGCACGAGAGCGGCTGCGGCAATCCATCCGGCTCTTGCTGGACCGGCCGGACTTGGCCGGGACCGCCGTGGAAACCCTCGCCAGCATGGAAGACTGGGACGCACAACCCGCGGTGACGCGGCTCTTCGGCTCGTGCGGTTACGAGGACCCGGCCATCAAGCTGTCGATTCTGTCCTATCTTCAAGCGAGCGCCGCGGTCCTAACCGATGGAAAATCGGCCTCACAAGCCGTCGCGGCCCAGCAATTTCTGGTCTCCGTGAAGAAGAGCGATCCCGAACTCTATCAGCAGTTCGAGGAAAACTTCGGGGGAATGGACGGCATTGAGGTTCGTTGAATTCGACCCTATGCCGTGACGCCCAGCACCCAGCAGAGCAGCCCTTTCGCGAGGTGCATCCGGTTGTCGGCTTGCTGCCAGACAATGCTCTGCGGGCCGTCGAGTACATCGTCGGTGACTTCGCGGCCGCGCTTCGCCGGCAGGCAGTGCATGAACTTCGCCGTCAGCGGCGCATGCTTGAGCAGCGCGGCATTGATTTGGAACGGGCTGAAAATCTTGCGGCGTTCCTCGTCCTGCGCCTCCTGCCCCATGCTCGTCCAGACATCGGTATAAATGATAGCCGCGTCCTTCAGCGCCTTGGCAAAATCTTTCGTCTGCACGATCTCGGCTTGTGGAAATTTGGCGTGCAGGCTCGTCAGGAACTTTTCATTGAGCCGGTAGTCTTCCGGAGCGCACACCGTGAATGGCACGTCGAGCTGCGCGCAGACGATGGCGAGCGACGTGGCGACGTTATTGCCGTCGCCGACGAAGACGAACTTCTTTCCGCGGACGTCGCCGCAGAGTTCGCTGAACGTGAACAGATCGGTGAGGGCCTGGCAGGGATGCCGCGTGTCGGACAGCCCGTTGATGATGTGCGTGCCGGAATGCGCGAGGAACTGTTCGATCAGTTGCTGCGAGAACGTGCGCAGGACGATGACGTCGTTATAGCCCCCGAGGACGCGGGCCACGTCGCGGACCGCCTCGCGACCGCCGAGGCCGGCTTCGAGAGCGCTCAGGAAGATGCAACTCCCCCCCAGTTGCAGCATGGCCGACTCGAAGCTGACGCGGGTCCGCAGCGACGGCTTCTCGAAGAGCTGCGTCATCACCCGGCCGGTGAGCAGTTGCGGCCGTTCGCCTTTCTTCCAGCGGTCCTTGAGCGACTTCGCCAACGCGAAGATCGCCTCGACGTCGGCCCGGCTCAGTTCGATGAGGGAGTTCAGATGTCGCATCGCTCAGCCGTTCAATTCTCGAATCGCCTGGCAGACGACTTCCGCCCCCTTGTCGACTTCCTCCGCCGTGATGTTCAGCGGCGGCAACAGCCGCACCACCGTGTCGTGCGTCGCATTGATCAATACACCGCGGTCCATGCACTTCTGCACGGCGGGCGTCGCGGGAACGGTGAGATCGACGCCGACCATCATGCCTTGGATCCGCAGCTCCTTGACAAGGTTTGTTTCCTGGGCGAGCGCCATGAAGTGCTGGCGGAACCGTTCGGCCATGAGGCGGACGTTGTCGAGCAGATTTTCCTGCTCGATGGTTTCGATCGTGGCGATGCCCGCCGCCATCGCCAACGGGTTGCCGCCGAACGTGCTGGCGTGCATGCCGGGTTTCAGGCTGGGAGCGAGCTCATCGCGGCAGATCATTGCCCCGCAGGCGACACCGGCCGCAAGGCCCTTGGCGAGCGTCATCACGTCGGGCTCGACGCCGCTAATCTGATAGCCGAACCAGTGCCCCGTCCGGCCGATGCCGGTCTGCACTTCGTCGAAAATGAGCAGCGCGCCGCGTTCGTCGCAGAGTTGCCGCAAACCTTGCAGATACTCGTCGGAGGCGATGTTCACCCCTCCTTCGCCCTGTACCGGCTCGAGCATTACCGCGCACGTCTCGTCATCGATGAGCTGCTCCGCCGCGGCGAGATCGTTGTACGGAGCGTAGCGGAACCCCGGCATAAGCGGGCCGAGTCCTTCGTGATACTTCGGCTGGGCCGTCGCCGAGAGCGCCCCGAATGTCCGCCCGTGAAAGCCGTTGGTGAACGTGACGATGCGATACCGCGACGGGCCGCCGTGGAGCCGGGCCAACTTGATCGCGGCTTCGTTGGCTTCCGCGCCGCTATTGGCGAAGAACGCCTTGCCGAAGCTGCGCGTGCACAGGGCCTCGGCGAAGTTTCCTTGCGCTTCGGTGTACCAGGTGTTCGGCACGTGGATCAGATTTTCGACCTGCTCCTGCACGGCCCGGACGACCGTCGGCGGGCAGTGGCCGAGAATGTTGCAGCCCCAGCCGGGGAACAGGTCGAGGTACTTGCGTCCCTCGGCATCCCACACCGTGGTCCCTTCCCCGCGGACGATGCAGACCGGGTACCGCCGGTAATTCGGAATGACGTACCGCTCGAATTGTTCGATCGTTTCCTGGCTGCTGCGGGTGGCGAGGGACATTTTTGTTCCGATCTTGAGATTACAACAACGCTTCTGCGAAGCGTCGCTGAGGGGCTACAAAACAATCTCCGTGCCGACGCCGGCGTTCGAATAGATCTCCAATAGCACCGAATGCGGGATGCGGGCGTCGACGATGTGGACTTTCTTCACGCCGGCCTGAAGGGCTTCCAGGGCGGCTTCGACTTTCGGGACCATGCCGGCGTCGATCACGCCTTGACGGATCAGCTCCCGGCATTGAGCCGACGTCAGATGGGATTGCAGCGTCTGAGGATTCTTTCGATCAAGATAAATCCCCGGCACATCGCTGAGGAAGACCAATTTCTCCGCCTGAATCAGCCGGGCCACCGCCGCCGCCGCCGTGTCCGCGTTGACGTTCAATTTGCCCCCGTCGGCGTCGAGCGCAATCGACGGCAACACGGGGATACGGCCTTCGCGGCACGTCGAGAGGAGCAAATCCCGGTCGATGTCGGTCACCTCACCGACACGGCCCAGGTCGATTTGTTCGCCCTGCGGGCCTGCCAGCGTCAGGCGGCGGCCAAACAGGCAGTTCACCGTGAGATAACTGAGTCCGACGGCGTCACCCTCCTGGTGGTTGATTTCGTGGACGATGTCGCTGCAAATCTCCCCAGCGAGGACTTTCGCGACGATCTCCAGCGTGGCGTCGTCGGTGTAGCGGCGTCCCTGCACGAATTTCGGAACGATGCCGGCGGCGTCCATCGCCTTGTTGATCGCCTTGCCGCCGCCGTGGACCAGGATCGGCCGCATGCCGACCGCTTCCAGGAAAATGACGTCCGTCAAGAGATGCTTGACGGCCTCGGTCTCTTCCATTGTGCTGCCGCCCAGCTTGATGACGATGTGCCGCCCGCGGAACCGGCGAATCCAGTTCAGCGCTTCCAGCAGCACGTCGGCCTTACGAATGGCGTCGTCGTAATTGGGATGGGACATGGAGAAGACGTCTTCGGAAACGCTTGCGCTTCGCGGACCGCAAAGCGCAAGCGAAACATTACCCTTCAAAAAAGCAAACCGCGGCTTGTTCGCCAAGCCGCGGTCAACTGAAACAGGAGAACCGAGGTCGGCTTTACAGCCCCGGTTCGAGACGGATCAGGCCCCCCTTGGGTTTTTCCTCTTCCTTCGCCGGATCGGTTCCCGTCGAAGCCTTGTACAGCTCGCCGAGCCCGAAAACGGTGATGTAGAGCGCACCGTCGGAATCGAACGCCAAAGCCGTCGGACGGTCCAGCGACATGATTTTGTTCGTCTTGACGGCATCGCCTTCAATGACCAGTTCGAACAGGCCGCCTTCTTTATCCGCGGCCCACGCGAAATCGGTCGCGTAGAGCTTGCCCGTCGGGCTGTACGCCAGACCGGTGATGTCGTGCAAGCCGGTCGTGAACTTCTTCGTCAGCTTGCCTTCGGCATCGTAGAACGTCAGCAGCGAGTCGCCCGGTTGGTTGACTTCACCTCCCTGACCGACGACGAGGCTCGACTTGTCGGGCGAGACGGTGATCGCGATCGGCGCGTCGACTTCGGTCGCTTCTTTCGTCGCAATGGTCGGCGTGAGCGGTCCCGGCTTGCCGTCGGCGATCACCGACTTCGCAATCCAGCCCTTGGTGTCGTCGCCGTTCGATGTGACGTAGATGGCGTCATTCCACACGACGGCGGCGTAGAAGTTTCCTTCACCTTTCGGGCTGAGGTCGCCGGGAGCGATCGGGCCGAGCGTGAATTCCGCCGCGTCTTCCTTGCGGGGCTTCTCCGGCACGGCGTCTTCCACTTTGTAGATGCGGACGAGCTCTTCGCCGTCCTTGCGGCTGCCGTCGGCAACGATCAACCGGTCGGTTCCCCACATCGCACAGCCGAGCGGTCCGATGTTGTACATCGGGCCTTTGCCATAAATGTCGGTCGGGAAGCCGTCGACTTCGAGGTAAATTTTGCCCGGCTTGCCCGGCACGAAGCGGAAGACGCCTTGCTTCGATGTCACAAAGACTTGCTTGGTAGCCGGATGGACGGCGACACCCGACGGGTTGTCGAGGTGAATGACCGAGACTTTCGGCTTTGGACCCGCGGCGGGATCGGCCGGTTTTTCGTCCTTCTTCTCGTCCTGGGCGGACAGGGCCGATGCCAAGGCGAAGACGGCAACCGTCATCCACGTCATGCGGCGCCACTCACTGCGAATCATAATGGGTGTTCCTTCGGGACTTACGGCAAATCGTTGATTACAACGTCACCTTTGGGGAAGCGGCCATGCTACTCCACTCGCCGCCGGGATGCAATTTCGCCGAACAGGGTCTGTTCCGCCAAATGTCATGCTATTTGGGCAATTCCGGCGGCTCGACGTCGGGGTAGGATTTGCTGGCGAGACCCTCTTTGAGGAACAGGACCAGGTCGGCCTGCTCGGCGTCGGTCAGCTTGAGGGGAAAGATCTCCTCGTCTTGATAGGGGTTGTTGTTCCCCCCCTTGTTGTAGTGCGATACGACTTCTTCTAGCGTTTTCGTCTCGCCGTTGTGGAAATACGGAGCCGAGCGGGCAATATCGCGCAGCGTCGGCGTCTTCATCGCGCCGGTGTCGCCCTGGATCTTGCTGATGGCGAAACGACCCTCGTCCGGCGAGTCGTAACCGATGTTGTGGTAGGCGCTATCCGAAAAGTTCGGACCAGAGTGGCACGCCGAGCAATTCGCCTTGCCGAAGAACAACTTCATTCCGCGCTGCGCCGCTTCAGACAGGGCCATCTTGTCGCCGGCCTTGAAATGGTCGTAGGGGGCATCGCCGGAAAGGACCGTCCGCTCGAACGCGGCGATCGCCTTGGCGATGCCGTCCGAGGTGACGTCGGTGCCGAAAACCTTCTGAAACTGCTCTTTGTAGCCAGGAATCGCGTTCAGCTTTTCGACGACCTTGTCCAAATCCATGTTCATTTCGATGGGATTCTGGATCGGCCCGAGGGCCTGCGCTTCGAGCGTCGCCGCGCGGCCATCCCAGAACTGAATTGTGTAATAGGCGGTGTTCAGCACCGAGGGAGCGCTGCGGCCACCCTTCTTGCCGCCCACGCCGGTCGCGACCGCTTCGCCGTTGCTCCAGCCCTTTTTCGGATCGTGGCACGTGGCGCAGGACACGGTGTTGTCGACCGACAAACGCGGATCGAAATACAACTGCTTGCCGAGCGAAATTTTCTCGTCCGACGGGGCGTTGTCTTTCGGATGAACGATCGGCGCCAGGCCTTTCGGCTCGGCGGCACGGATCAAGGTCCCCACTCCCAGGACGGCGACACTGGCGATCGCGATGCGGGGGAGGATGCGGCCAATAGACACTGGGATCATGGGGATTCCTCAAGCAATGGCGGGCCTAAAGCTGGCGAGATTCCTTTCATTGTTCGAGGGAACTGGGAAAGTTGCAAGCCCGGCGACACGAGGATTGCCGTCACTTCACCTCTTCAAAGTCGCCCGGTTTCCAACTGCCGTCGAAGGCCGGTTTTTGCGGGCCGTAGATGCGGAAGTAGGTGAACCACCCTTTGCCGGGAATCGTTTGAATCCACCGGTCCTCTTTGCCGGGCGGTGCTTTCGGGCCGAAATACAGATCGACCGTACTCGCGTCGCCCAGATCCTTCAGTTCAAACAGTGAACGGAGCGCGGCTTTGTCCTGTTCGGTCTGAATCTCGCAGCGCGTCGCTGCGTCGTAAACCGTCACCGACCAAAACAGGTTCGCGGGGACCGGCAAAGGCACCGTGAGCTTGTACGTTTTGTCTCCGTCCACATAGTTGCCGGCCTGGTCGCGGTGGCCGAGCCAATAGAGCGAACCGGCCCCTTGCGTCCGCCGGAACATCGCCGGCGACGTGACGATCGCCTGCACAAACCAACGGTCGCGGGCCTCCAGGTCGATGCCGGCGGGCGTCTCGAACTGGGCGCTGTCCGGCACCAGTCCGAGCCATTCCCATTTCCGATCTTTCCAGGCCAGACGGTCCAGACGATTACTGGCGAATGCGGAGACGAGCATTTGATCGCGGCCCGCTTTTGCCGCTTTTTTCAGGATCACCGTCATTCTCGCATCCGGCGTGAACGGTTTTCCTTTCTCGATGCCGAGCGCAGCGAGCAGCCCATACATCGGCAAAAACTTCTCGACGATGGGTTCGTCCTGCAAGATGGCATGCAGCGTTTTCCAGAACTCCAGATTGTCTTCCCACTTCAGGCAGGTGCCGTCCAACTTCATCTCAGAAACGTCGATGAACTTCAACAGTTTCGGATCGCTCACCGACGCCAGCGGATAAATCTTGATCTTCCGCAGCGCGTCGATGGCTCCTTGCACGTCCCCGTTCAGCGGCAGCGAGCGCACGGCGACGAGGACTTTGTTCGAGAGCGACTTGCCGGCGAAATATCCTTGGGGAACTTCGCCGTCATAACTGGGAGGAAGGATCAGATGTTTGCCCCCCGCGGGCCCCGCCGGTCCGGACAACCCCAAATCCAGAATCCATCCCTGGTGGCGGTCGTTCGCCAGGCCCACGAATAATCCCGGAGGGATTTCGACGACGAACGGCCCATCCCTCACGTCCAGCGCGCCGGCTCCATAAGGCGTGTCGGAGTTTGCCGTGAACGCCATTTGCCGCGGCCCGGCGGAGAGAATGATAATACTTTCGTTGTCCTCGATGCCGTGCTCACGGTTGCCGTGAAAGATCCCTTCGCACGACACGGTCGGATACCAGAAGCGGTACGCGGTGATCGCCCGCTGATAATCGGCGTCGTCGCGGGCCTTCTCCGCCTTCGTGGCCGGAGCGAAGCCTCCTTGGAACGGCGCCGCGTTTTCCGCAATGGCGTGCGCAGCCGTCAATGCGATTGCGACCGACAACGGGATGGAAATTCGCACGATGAGTCTCCACGAGGGATTACTTCAACTGGAACGCGACTTTCTCGATCCGCCCCGTGAAAGTGAACGGCAACTGGTAAGTGAAATCCACCGGCGAACCGACGTCTGTGCCGATGTCCATTCCTTCGCCGAGCGAGATTTGCAACGGGATCGTTCTAGGCAACTTTCCTTGGGCCACCTGCTTCCCGTTCGCCGAGAGCGTGACGGTAGCCCCCTGGCCGCGTTCGCCATCCTGGCCGTCGTATTGGAAATCGACGGCCAGCTTCACCTTGCCCTTCGGTAGCGCATCCTTGCCGGCGATCGTGTAGCGGTCGATGTCGAGGTAGTTGTAAACGAACGTCGGTTTGCCGTCGCGCAGATAGAGGCCGTAGCCGCCGACCATGCCGCCGTGCGTGACGATCATGCCTTCGGCCTTGTCTCCGGCCTCGATGTCGGCCGTAAGGCCCCACGATTTGTTGAGGATTCGCGGCGCCGCGTCGTTCGGCAGTCCGAGTTGGCCCGGATAGTATGTGAACGTTTTGGCGTTGCCGCCGAGCGACGGCCGGCCCTGCAGCTCGGCGTTGAGGCGTTCGACGGCCCGCCAATCGAGCGGCAAGACGTTGTGCTTGGCCGCCTCCACCCACCACAAGTCCTGGAGTTGGCGGAGCTTCTCCGGATTCTCTTTCGCCAAGTCGATGGCTTGCGAGAAATCCTGGTCGATGTGGTACAGCTCCCACTTCACTTTGTCGATGTCGAGAGCCGCGCGAATCGGGTTCCACGGGACGACGGGGTTGGACGACGCCATCCAGCCGTCCTGGTAGATGCCGCGGGCGCACCCCATTTCGAAGTACTGCGTGTTCCGCCGGCCCTTAGCTTTCGCGTCGTCGAAGGTGTCGGCGAAGCTGACGCCTTCGATCGGCTTTTGCGGAATCCCGTTGAGCACGTTCGGCGGGGTGATGCCGATCACGTCGTACAACGTCGGCACGAGATCGACCGTATGCAAAAACTGCTCGCGCAGGCCCCCTTTGTCCTTGATCTTTGCCGGCCACGACACGACCAGGGGGTTTCGCGTCCCGCCGAAGTGGCTGGCGATCTGCTTAGTCCACTGGAACGGAGTGCACATGGCGTGCGCCCACGCCGACGGGTAGTGATTGAAATACTTCGGCCCGCCGATGTCGTCGATCACTTTGAGGTTGTCCTCCCATTTCTCCGGGAAGCCGTTGAAGAACAGGTTCTCATTAATCGAACCTTCGATGCCCCCCTCGGCGCTGGCGCCGTTGTCGCCGACGATGTAGACGAAGATTGTGTTGTCCGCGTCGGGCAACTGTTTGGCGGCCTCGATCACGCGGCCCATTTCGTAGTCGCAGTGGGCCGCATAGCCCGCGAACACTTCCATCATCCGGGCGTAGAGCTTCTTCTGTTCGGCATTGAGACCTTCCCACGCTGGCAGGCTTTCCGGCCGCGGGGTCAGCTTCGTGTCCGGCGGGACGACACCGAGCTTCTTCTGCCGGGCCAGCGTTTCCTCACGGTACTGGTCCCACCCTTCGTCGAACTGCCCCTGGAACTTGTCGATCCACTCCTTCGGGGCGTGATGCGGCGAGTGATTGGCGCCCGGCGCGACGTAGAGGAAGTACGGCTTGTCCGGCGCGATCGACTTCACCCGCCGCACCCAAGAGATGGCGTGGTCGGCTAGATCGGGTGTGAGATGGTAGTTCGGGTCGGTCGATGCCGGGACGAGATTGCGGTTCTCGTAGAGCACCGGGTTCCAGTGATTCATGTCGCCGGCGTTGAAGCCGTAGAAGTAGTCGAACCCGAGGCCGTTGGCCCAGCGGTCGAACGGCCCGGCGGCGCTCGCTTCCCAGGTCGGCGTGTTGTGATTCTTGCCAATCCACGCCGTCATGTAGCCGTTCTGCCGCAGCACTTCGCCGATGGTCCCGCAGCTGCGCGGCATCACGCAGGTGTAGCCGTCGTAGCCGGTTGCAGCTTCGCCGATCGTGCCGAACGTGGTGGAGTGGTGATTGCGGCCCGTGATGAGCGCCGCCCGGGTCGGGCTACAGAGTGCCGTCGTATGAAACCGGTTGTAACGCAGCCCCTCATCGGCAAGCTTCTGGATGGTCGGCGACGGGATGCCGCCGCCGAACGTGGAGTACTGCCCGAAGCCGGTGTCGTCGAGCAGGATCAGCACGACGTTTGGCGCACCGGCGGGAGGCTGCACGGGCTGCGGAAATTGTGGTTTGTCCGAATCGAGAATCGTCCGGCCGACATTTCCCGGAAAGCGGAAATCGGGCCGCGGCAACACCAGCGGCGTGCCGGCTTTCGTGGCAGCAGCGGTTCGAGGTTTGTCCTGGGCCGCCGTCATCCCCAGCCAAGCCCCGGCGACGATCGTAACCGCGGCGAGCAACAACGTGTGCGTGCGCATGCGAAGACTCCTCAGAGGACAGTGATTTCCGGCGAGCGTCGAGGCCTCAGCCCGACGTGATTTCGCCGGGCTGACGCCATTTCATAGTCGGTCGGCTTTATTTCTCGCGTGCAGACTTCCCTGCTGCAGACGGGACGAGCAGCGGGAATGCCCGCTCCAGCTTCTGCTTGGCTTTGATGTCGCGGAGCGTGTCTTCCAGCATATTCGCCGGGTTGAAGCTCGGCGGTACGGATCGAGGGGGATAATCCTTGAAGGTTGCGATGAACTCCGTGACTCCCTCCATCCCTTGATACACCTGGGGAACGTGGTTCATGATCCAATCCCAGTATGTGTTGGACGTGATATCCGCCCGCTCGAAGGGATCCTGCATCAAGTTGTAGATTTTGGTCAGCCGCAGCACGGTGAAGGGTTCGGCCCAGACTTGCATCGTGCCGGGCACTCGTTGTTCCGCGAAACTCATCTTGTAATCCGCGACTCTCAATCCAACGAGCAGTCCGTCGTCATCGGAGTAGAAGAACTTGTTGCGGGCGCTTTTGACACCATTGTTCTTACCGACGGTCCCGGCAACGGACGTCAGGAATTTCGACTGGTCGAAACCATCGAGGTGCACCTTGTACGTCTTGCCGTTCGCCTCATAACCCTCTTGGCACTTGGCGACGATGTCCGGTTCGCCGGCGATCGCGCATAGCGTCGGAACCCAGTCGTTGTGGCTCATCAGTTCGTTGGTGATCGTGCCGGCCTTGATGTGTCCCGGCCAGCGGACGAGGCACGGCACGCGGAAGGCGCCCTCCCAGTTGGTGTTCTTTTCGCTGCGGAAGTGCGTCATCGCCCCGTCGGGCCAGGTGTTCATGTGCGGGCCGTTGTCGGTCGTGTAGATGACGATGGTGTTATCCGCGATTTTGAGATCGTCCAGCGTCTTCAGCAGCTTGCCGATCGTCTCGTCGTGCTCAATCA
>CAZDGB010000113.1:0-20138 GCA_964504645.1 uncultured Planctomycetaceae bacterium
GGCGCCGGTCGGCGGCTCGGTCTTCGTTTGGGCCGCGAACAGCCCACCCATCACGGCCAGGGCCAATCCGCCCACCAGAATACGCGGCACTTTCATCAGTCGGTTCCTATCTCGCTGCTTTGATTTACTGTCAGCCCGGCGGCCAGGTCAGGCGGCGGCCGCCGAGCAGATGGACGTGCAAATGATCGACCGTCTGACCGCCATCGGAGCCGTTGTTGATCACGACGCGATAACCGTTCGACAAACCATTCTTCTCCGCGAGTTTGCGGGCCACCGTCAGCAGATGTCCGAGAGTAGCGGCATCAGCATCCTCGACCGTCGCCAGTCCGGGAATCGGTTTTTTCGGCACAATCAGAATATGCGTCGGCGCCTGCGGATTGATGTCGCGGAAGGCGAGCGATACGTCGTCCTCGTGGACGATGTCGGCCGGAATCTCCCGGTCGATAATCCGCTGAAATAGCGTTTTTCCCGCCGCCATACCGCCCCGTCTCCAGGTTGCGTCGCTCCGTGAATGGAAGCAACTACGCCTCTCGGAAGAAGTTAACAGAACGCATCGGGAAAGACAAATCTAATGCTCGGCTCCGATTTGACCGGCTCGCCGAGTGACCTAGATTTGAAGAGGTAACGATGCCCTTCGTCAGGACCGACCCGATGCGTATTTTGCGAACGAACAAGCCGGAACTCCGCCGCGGCGCGGCACTGGTCGAAATGGCCATCGTGCTGCCGATCTTTTTGATGGTCAGCTTCGGCATCATCGAATTCGGCCGGGCCATGATGGTGGCCAACATGGTCACGAACTCGGCCCGCGAGGGAGCCCGCATGGCGGTGCTCGACGGCTCGTCGAACGCCCAAGTGACGCAGGCCGTGCACGATTTTCTGCAGGCCGCGCTCAAGGTGAAGCCCGCCGACGTCGCCGTGACGATCACGATCACGCCGGCGGCCGGGAATCCCGATCCGGCGAATCAATGCTCCGCCGCAACCGCTCGCGACCTGATTGCCGTCGACGTGCAGGTGCCGTTCAGCAAGGTGTCGATCTTGCCGGCGACGTACATCAAGACGGGCAACCTCATCGGCCGCAGCGCGATGCGGCACGAGTAGGGTCCGCCGCTATGCGGACCGTTCACTTCCGCGCGACCGGCTCGACCGTGCCGTCGAGGTGCTTACGGAACGCCGGTCCCGCTTCGCGCGGCGGCCGCGAGTAGATCTTCACCTGGACGACGTCTTCGCCGATCTGTCCGCGGAGCGTGACGAACGAATGGGTGCCGTCGACGCCGGGGGCGCTGACGTTCCAGCGGAACTCGTCGATCTGGGTAAACTCGTCGGTGAGCTTGGAGAAATCGAGCTCGAAGCCGGGATGCTTCCATTCGCCGTCGTCGCGGCCGCCGACGATTTCCGTCGTGCCGAGATACAGCCGCACGTTCCAGCCCCCTTCGTCGGGTTCGCAGGCGAAGCCGACGCGGCCGACGCCGGCGAACGGCTCGAACACCGCCGACCAGCGCAGGATGACGTCGGACAGCCACTGCGGGCGGCAGTCCCGCGTCTCTTTCCGCGCGGCTTTGAGTTCCAGTTGTTTCATCAGATGCTGCATCACCAGGTGGGAATGAGGCACGGAGGGTCTCCGAGGCAGGGGAAATCCGTGACGGCGAATTGAGGCGGGTGACAAGAAGCCCACCCATCGCAATGGGTGGGCTTCCGGTTCGGTCACCCAGCCCGGCCCTCCGTCGCCGGGTCACTGTGCAACATCGACCGTGCCATTGGCGGAACTTTGCAAGAATTACAATGTTTCCGGCGAAACCGCCGTTCGGACTGGTCGCTGCGCAACCAGAGGTGAACGCCGCAACCATTTACGGATTTTTGACTTGCGTTTCAGAATCCGGAGGCACATCATAATGAATCTCCCCTTGGATCGGCATTTGCTGCCGGTGAGGCCTATCGACGACAGGACGGTCGTCGCACACGTACGAGTTCACCTCTAGTTTCCGGAACCGAGCATGGACGCTCTCCTCCGCGTGTCTCTCGTCTTGGGTGTGTTGAGTTCGCTCGGCGCAACCTACAAGACCCCCAACTTCATCGTGAACGCCCCCTCGGCGGAGTTCGCCAAACAAGTGGGCGATGCCGCCGAAATCTATCGCCGCGAGCTGGCGCTGGAATGGACCGGTAAGGAGATGCCGCGCTGGTCATCCCCCTGCCCGATCCACGTCACGGTCGGCGCGATGGGCGCGGGCGGCGCGACCACGTTCAATTTCGAACGGGGCGAAGTCTTCGGCTGGCGAATGAACATCCAAGGGAGCGAGGAGAGGATCCTCGATTCCGTGCTGCCGCATGAAATCAATCACACGATCTTCGCCTGCTACTTCCGCCGGCCGTTGCCCCGCTGGGCCGATGAGGGGGCCGCTTCGCTGATCGAACACGAATCCGAACGGATGCGGTTGCGCAAGCTGCACGATCAGGTCATGAACACGACGCGGAAGATTCCGCTGCGGAAACTGCTGGAGATGAAAGAGTATCCCTCGGATCAGCATCAAGTCCTCACCCTCTACGCCGAGGGACATTCGCTGGCCGATTATCTCATCGGCCGCAGCAACAAGGCGACGTATTTGAAGTTCCTCAACGACGCCCATCAGCGCGGCTGGGACAAGGCCCTCAAGGCGCACTACGGCTACGTCAAGGTCGAATCGCTGGAGAAAGAATGGGATCAATGGGTGATGGCGGGCAGCCCGTCGCAGTTGACCCCCGCCGACCAGATGCTGGCTGACACGGGCAACGTCACGATCCGCGGCCAAACGCCGGAGGAGACCCGCGAGTTGGGCGAGGCGACCGAACAACCGCCGACAGCCTCGGCGCCGGCGAAGACCGTCGTCCTGAGCCGCTCGAACCTCCAGCGCCCGCTGGTGGTCCGCCCGGCAGCCGACACCGGATCCGGCGTCCCGATGGCCGAGAAGCCCCCCCGCCGCGCCCTGCGGCAGGATTCGCCGCGCTGAAGTCGATTAGTCCGGGTTGATTGTCCGAGGGGTTGATCGTCAGAATTCGTGGTGAATAACGCTTCCGTAAAGGCAATTCACTCGACTCTCTGGCGACAATCGTGGAACCCGATCTCGTTTCGATGCCGTCTACAACAAGCGGACGGCAGTTCCTCCGCGGGTTGAAGTACGCAGCGTGTGTGATCGCGGCGGTCATCACCGTCATTTTGCTGACCGGCGGCCGCTTTCACCGCCTGGGCATGGCGGCATCTGAATTGGGCACCATCTATTCCGGCAAGCCCGGCCTGGTGGGAAAGCTTTTGTCACCGCAGGCGGCTGAAGAGTGGGCTCGCTATCACCGCGATGCGCTCGTCAAACAAGGGCGACTCGTTCACCGCAACTTCCGGTTCGAACGAATCCCCTGCCCGTCCCCGCTGGCGGCCTGGATGCAACAGCAATTCATCTTTCATCTGAACGGACGAGCGATCGCGGTCTTTTCCACGATGGGGCGAGGCCGCGGTGATATTTTCGAAGTGAATCTCTGGTGCGAACCGGAACACGTCGAATCGTGGGACGCCTGGTTTGATGAGCGCAAATACGTAGAGTCGAGCCCAGAGTCCCCAAGCACCGAATGACGGCCTTGCCCCCTGCTCCGCAGCGACTTATCTTAATAACCAGATTCGCAGGACGCTCAAGGGCCGTGTTCCATGTGGAATCTCTTCTCCGCCGAAGATCGTCGCGCGTCGCGCCGCGAGTTTTTGCGGATCGGGTCGCTCGCCGCCGGCGGGATCACGCTGGCGGATGTCTTGCGGCAGCGGGCGGCGGCCAACGAATCGCGCCGCGACACCGCCGTGATTCAGGTCTTTCTCTGCGGCGGGCCGAGCCAGCACGACACGTTCGACCCGAAGCCAACCCAATCCGCGGAATGCCGCGGGCCGTTCGGCGCGATCTCGACGGCTCTACCCGGCGTGCAGGTCACGGAACTCTTTCCGCGGCTCGCGTCGATGTGGGATGAATTTTCGATCATCCGGTCGGTGCATCACGGCGACGGCAGCCACAATCACAGCGTCCATTGGCTGCAGACGGGCTACTACCCGAACAACTTCATCCTCGGCACGAATCACCATCCCGCGACCGGCGCCGTCATCGCCAAGTACCGCGGCGCGAACCAGCCCGGCTTGCCGCCTAACGTGGCGATTCCCGAAGGCTACTACTACAGCCTCTCGGCGTATCTCGGCGCGCGCTACAACCCGCTGGAAGTTCCCGACCCGAACAAGTCCGACTTCGCTATTCCGAATCTGAAATTGACCGACGGCATCACGACCGAGCGGCTCGATGACCGCGTGCAGATTCTGCGCGGACTCGACCGTTTCCGCCGCGACATCGATGCGCAGGCTCAGGCTGCGACGATGGACGCGTTCCAAGCCGCGGCGTACGACATGCTCTCCGGCCCGGCGGTGAAGCAGGCATTCCACATCGACGCCGAGGATCCACGCCTGCGCGACCGGTACGGCCGTACGCGGCTCGGCCAGGCGTGCCTGCTCGCACGGCGGCTGGTCGAAGCCGGCGTCACGTTCGTCAACGTGAAAGACTACGAGTTCTTCGAGTGGGACTTTCACGGTACGGTCGGCGGTCCAGGCATCGTCGGCACGAACACCAAAGGCCCGCACCTCGATCAGGCGCTGTCGAGTCTGATCGTCGATCTAAAAGAACGCGGCCTGATCGACCGCGTGCTCGTGCAAGTCTTCGGAGAATTCGGCCGCACGCCGTACATCAACACCACGGCGGGCCGCGATCACTGGGGCAACGTCTTCACCGCGCTGTTCGCCGGCGGCGGTTTGAGGCACGGCCAAGTCATCGGCGCCAGCGACGCAAAAGGGGGCGTGCCGGTCGACCGTCCGCTCGGCCCCGCGGATTTGCTGGCGACGATGTACCGCTTCCTGGGCATCTCGACCGACATCGCCCCGAGCGACTTCTCCGGCCGCCCAATCCCGCTGTTGCCGGGCGGGGAAGCAATTCGCGAACTGTTCGCGTAAAGATTTGGACTCGGAACGGCTGCGAGACATATGACTGCCATTCAGGTCGAAGTCGTCGAAGGCGATCTGCTCGACCAGGATGTGGAAGTCATCGTCAATGCCTGGAACCGGAACATCATCCCGTGGTGGCTGCTGTTGCCACAAGGAGTTTCAGGAGCGATCAAGCGGCGCGGCGGAACGGTTCCGTTTCAGGAAGTCGCGCGGCACGGTCCCATTCCTCTCGGCGGCGCCGTGCTGACCTCAGCCGGCAAGTTGCCCTTCCAGGGCATCATTCACGTGGCCGGGATCAACATGCTGTGGACCGCTTCGGAATTCTCCATCCGGGAATCCACGCGCAACGCCGTCCAGTTGGCTCATGAAAAAGGATTTCGATCGATCGCGTTGCCGCTCATCGGGGCCGGTTCAGGCCGCTTCAATCAAGAACGGACGAAGGCCCTCATGCTGGACGAACTCGGCAAACTGGACCTGCCGCTGATCGTGAAGGTGGTGGTGTTCCGATACTCTCTTCTTTGAGCGGCGTCAGCGGCTTGACAGCCAGTCGGCAATTGAAGTTAATTCGGCCGATCTTTCCAGATTCAAACATCGTCGCACGGATGCGGAAATGAGCAGCGCTACGTTCTCCCCAGGCCCCAACCCCAATTCGGTTCGTACTGCGGATGGCAAAGTTCTCACGGCGCCGAAGGATTGGATTCTTTTGCCGCCCGGGGATGCCGCGCTGACTCGCCGCGTGAAGGCCGCGGGCGATCACTGGGTCGTGGCGGAAAAGAAGGGCCGCAAGGTCTTTTCACGAGGAGTCTGGGCGCCGGCCGCGACCATCGAGCAAATTCGCGCCGACCTCGCCGCCGAGCGATCCACGGAAACTTACGCCAGGCGAAAAGCGTCGGATGCCCAGCGGCGGGAGAAAGTCCAGGCGGAATACGTCGAGGACTTTCATGCGGCGGTGGTTTCTTTTCTGGCCTTTCATCCCGATCACGCCGCTTTGGCTCAGAGACTCGCTCAGGCCGTCACCGCTCACGCGACGCCGGTCGGTTCCGGGACCGTGGCGCGGACGAAGAGAATTCCCGTGGAACGCCGGGCCGAAGCGGCCGTCATCGCCTGGATGCGGCACCAGACAACCGGCTACGACCACATGGCGATTCCGCGGATCAAAGGAAAACGCCGCGAAGTCCGACGCCTGCTGGCCCAACGATCCAAGGAGTTGCTGGCCCGATATCGGCGAGGCCAGGCAAGCGGTGAGAGTTGTCCGCTGCAGCAAGCCCTCAACTAGGATCGCGCAGGCTTCCGCTGGCGGAGATCGCGTAGCGCCGGTCAAACGTTCGCTGGCATTGGGTTTCGCCGCGCCGTCAGCGCAAAAAAATGCCCGGAAGCAGAGGGTCCCAGGGGGGCGAAGGACTCACACTGCTTCCGGGGCGATCGGCCGCGCCGATGATTCCAGGGGAAAGTCGACATCCGTGTCAACGAGTCCCCGTAACCGTCTCGGTCTGGCAGCATCCATGCCGCCGTCACCGGGCCGGTGTCTTCTACTGTTGTTTCCTGTGAGGGAATTGGTTTCGGATTGGTCTGGCCGTCACTGTGTTTGACGTGCGGTTCAGTGATGGCGGCGGGAACATATGCGGGTCGGACAATTCCGTCAATGCGAATTCGTGGCTGCGCCGCATTTTGTAAAAATGACTGGGAACGCGCAGAGAAAATGACGTTCGGCATCGCAGTTCGACGGGTTGCTCTTGCCGCCCCGTCGCCGCCGACAGTACCATCCGGCCGCTTTCGCCGAAGTGAAAAAGGCATCAGCAGGAAATGCCGAATCGAAATCCGCCTCTCGCAAAGACGGGAAGGCGCAGAGTTCGCGAAGAAAAAACCAAGCAGCGAATTCCGAGAGCATGCGAACGCCTCGACTTACTTATTACTACCGGCTCTTTGCGTTTCTTCGCGACTTTGCGCCTTAGCGAGAGATGCCTTTTTCGATTTGAAGTCCATCCGCATGAAGCAGTCCTCTCTCTCGTCGTTGCGACCGGCCCGCCTGGCGATTCTCAAGCCGAGCGCGCTGGGGGACGTCGTGCAGTCGTTGCCGCTGTTACCGGCGCTGAGACGAAAGTTTTCCGACGCGAAGATCACGTGGGTCATTCAAGGCGGATTGGAAGCGCTCGTCTCGGGGCATCCCGATCTGGAGGACTACCTCGTTTATCATCGCACCGGCGGCTGGCGGGCTTGGCGGCAACTGTGCGGCGAACTCTGGTCGCGGAAGTTCGACGCCGTGATTGATCTGCAAGGCTTGCTGCGGACCGGCGTGATGACGGCCGCCACCCGCGCTCCCGTTCGCATCGGGCTGGAGACCGCCCGTGAAGGTTCGCGTTTCACGCTGACACACGTCGTTCCGGAAACGGGCCGCAACGTGCCGGCGTGGGAACGGTATCTGCGCGTGCTCGACGCGCTCGGCGCGGAGCGTGCGCACGCCGCGACGCAGATCGCGATTTCGGAACAAGACCAGCGGTGGGCCGAAACGGAACTCGCCGGTATGCCGCGGCCGCTCATCGCCGTGCATCCCGGCGCCCGGTGGGTGACGAAACGCTGGCCGGCGGAGAAGTTCGCCGACGTTTTGCGGCGGGCGTCGCAGGCGTGGCAGCCCGGCATTCTGTTGCTGGGAAGTTCCGCGGAACGAAACGATGCGGAGCAACTCGCCGGCAATCTCGCCGCACACGGTATTCGCACCGGCGTGAAGAATCTCGCGGGGCAGACGACGCTTAAACAGTTGGCCGCCGTACTGCAGCGCGTCGACGCGGTGATCAGCAACGATTCCGGCCCGATGCATCTCGCCGCCGGTCTGGGCACGCCGACGCTCGGCATCTTCACCTGCACCGACGCCGTCCGTTCCGGCCCCGCGGGACCACCGCACGAAACGGTCTCGACGGAAGTCGCCTGCCGCGCCGGTTACCACAAGACCTGCCCGCAGACTGGCGCAAACCATCTGGCCTGCTTCCGCGAACTCGACGCCCTGCGCGTCTGGACCGCGCTGGAACGCCTGATGAAAAACGTGAGGCTCGAGCGACGCAGCGCGTAAGTTTCTGTTTCCTCAAGCCTCGGATTTGGTCTTCAATCGGTGGATCAGATTGGTTCACACCCAATACGGTGTCGCCGATTGTCGCCCGGAGGGCGCCAGAACTTAGCCCAGGACGTGAGTCCTGGGACGAAAGGGGCTCACATAAGATTTAGCCCGTAGGGCGGCAGACGTTTCTGTCGCCCTACGGGCTGAGCTTCAGTCGATCATCACCGTCCCAGGGCTGACGCCCTGGGCTAAGTTCTTTCGCCCTGCGGGCTAATCCCACAATTAACGACCACACCTCAAGCCTTTTCCTCACGGACTCAGCACGCTGACGCGGTGCAGCGTCAACTGGTCGCCGTAGTACCGGCGCGATTCGCCGACGGGGGCGACTGTCCAGCCGACGCCGGGGCGGCGGAATTGCGACTCGCGGCGCGTCAGCTCGATGACGAGAAACTCCGTCTCGGCCCAGTTGTCGACCGAGGAGAGCATCCCCGACAATGCCGTTTCCCAGCGATCCGCCGACGTCAGCGGGCACGACGGCCATTGCCGCCGCAATAAAACTTCCAGCGTCCGGGGCGGCGACGTCGCCGAGACGATAATCAGTCCTCCCGGCTCGGAAACGATTTTGTTCACGCCGGACAACTGCGCCGACAGCTGTGCATCCGCGGCGGAATGCGGCGCCGATTGGGCGACGCCCCACGTCAGCTGCGCCACCCACGTGCTGATCAACAATCCCTGCAGCGCGCGGCGCTTCTGCGGCTCGCTCCAGCGGAACGAACGCGATTGAAACAGGTTCCACACGATCGGCAGGAATAACGCCGCCCCGCCGAGCCCCAGCGCCGCGGAGAACTCCGGCGATTCGACGTGCGGCAAATGCAGCAGAATCGCGAGGCTTCCTACGAGAAGACCGCACGCCAGTTCGGTCGCGCCGGCCAACCGCTGCAACACGAACTCCATGCCGAGCGCCGCGGCGAAACACCCCGGGACGATCTGCAGCACGTCCCACAACGTCGGGTCTGCGCCGACGGCGGCGCAAAGCACCCGGCCGACAATCACCACGACCCACCAGCACATGAGGACGGCGATCCGGCCGTCCTCGCCCGCGGGAAAAATTGACCGCGGACGATGACGCATCGCGAAAAAGCCGAGCAGCACCCAGCCCGACAGAAACATCAGCCCGACCGTGCCGCCCCAGGTTTCAATCGCTGTCGTCGACGGAAACAGCGGCGAAATCACGTTCGGCGCGGCATCCAGCAGCCAATTCGTGGTGGAAGCCCAGCCATGTCGGACGATGGCATGCGCCATCCACGGCGTGCCGATCAGCAACCCGACCACCCACCACGCGGCGAGGCTGCCGCGCAAGCGGCGTCGCGGCGAACGGGCCGTAGCATCGCCTTCGACGGGTGGAGTCACGAAACTCCACGCATAGCAGGAGATCGCGATGCCGAGACACAGCGCCGGCCAACCGATCGCCAGCCAGCATCCCCCCCAGGCGAGCGCCGAGCCGAACAGCCGCCACGACCAGCGTCCGACGCGCGCGTCGAGATGCGCGAAGAATCGCTCCAGCGAAATCGTCGCCAGGCACAACCCCAGCGCTTCCGGTCCGCCGGCATGGGCGCTGTTCAACAACAGCGGCGAGCCGGCGCAGGCCAGCACCGTCAGCAACGCGACGCGCGGCACGCACAGCCGCCGCGCGAGCTTCGCCGCCCAGATCACCGTGAACGCCGCGGCGAGATACGAAATCGCCGTCAATCCCCACGGCAGCGGCACGCCGAAGACCGCCATCACGCCGGCCGTGAGCCACGCCATGAGCGGCGGAGCCCCGGCGAGGTCCGCACTCCGCGCGACGCTGTCCGCCGGATAGAGCAGCGTCAAGGCGCGCAGTCCCCAATCCGCCGTCCGCTCATCCAGCGACCACGTCAGCAACCCGGCCAGCGGCGGCAAAAACGCCAGCACGACAATCCACGGAGCAAACGCGACGCCCGACGCCATCACCGGCATCAAATCCTCCGCCGGCTCCTCGGCAAGCGCTTCGAGCCTCAAATCGCTGATCGGCACCGGCGTCGACATGCAGAGTTCCTTCCGTGGGGAATGTGGGCATCATACCGGAAAGACATCGTTCGCCAAGAATGTTCCCTGATTGACGCCCACCGCGCCCGGCGGGAGACTGAGGGGCATGGGTGCGACAATCGCAGCAGCGGGCTGGGACGAGAACGGTGGGGCTTATCTTCCGCCGTGGGCCGGAATCCCGCTCGCCGTGATCCTCGTTCTGTACGTTGTGGTTGTGCCGCTCTGGCTGGTGTTTTGTGCATCGCGGAGTAGGCACGAAGACTGAGCCGGGCGAGAGGATGAGGGCATGGACGAGAAACCGCCACCGTGGATTCGCTATGCCCCGTGGCGCTGGCCCATGGAAGACCAGGTCGCGCTCGGACTGTTGGCGCTGGCCCTCGTTGGACTGAGCTGGATCGCAGCGGTAGATTTCGCTCCGCGCCCCGCGGTGAGATCAGGCGCGAGAAATAAATCCGTCAGCGTCCCTGCCGAATTCACAACTCGGGATTCAAACGACATCCCTACCGCACGGCTGGGGAAACCGCCAGACGAAGCCGCCCCCAAACTTTCTCCCGAACAATAATTTTCGGAATTCGCAATTCGGGCCGGTCAGCCAGATCACTACCCTCCATCGGATAGTGATCTCCGATCCTCTCCGGATTGTTAAGAGGCGAGGAAGTTGCGTTGGTTGCCGATTCGTCAGTCACTCCCACCATTGCAAGTACCACTTCAGCACACCGAAATCCCATCCGGTAGAAATCAACGCGCCCAGCGGACGGTAGGGAATGCCGGCCCATCCGGCGATTCGATGCCGATTACTTAACCAAAATATCGGCCCTATGCTCAACAGATAAGACGCCCCGATCATCAGCACCACTTTCCACCACTTCCACCGCCAGACGGCGAACACGGAAGGCTTTGGAGGGGGAGCGTCAGCCAGCATTGATCGGCATCCATAGCCTCAGATACCAAGCGTAGGGGGCTTCCAACGGCGGGACAATTATCACGAGCAATCGGATCGGCATAAAAAAGTATCCCAACGCCATCTCGACAGGCGGGGAAAGATACTCGTGTTCGACCAGCCAAGCGTATGGCCCCATGCTCAGGGGATAACCCACCAACATCAGCACCACGACCACATACCATGCCCAACTTGGCCATTTCCAGACGGCCAGAATCGAACGTCGCGTCGCGGGCTTCTCGTCCATGCCGCCAGTATAGCGGATTTCCGGCGGGGCTCGCTTGCCCCGATTGACGCCCACCGCGCCGGGCGGGAGGATGGGGGCATGGAAGCGGTATTCGACATCAATCCTGGCCACCGTTCCGATGCCGAGTGGCGAAGGATATTGACGGGACTTGTGGAGTCGATTTCCGAATACACCGGCATTCAGTTTGTGCCAACCTCGTTTTTCATCGAGGACGAGCCTGGGTACGCGAACTCCGGTGGTTGCGTGGATATCCGAGGGAGCGTCAGCCCGATCTTAAAGCTTGATGCTTGCGGTGTCATTTGCATCGGCGTCAATCACGGCGAGCGAGCACACGCATCAGCCGATGTGCTGCTCTATTCCAATGGCCGACGGGTACGCGGTCCAGATGGCACTGAAATCTTCTCGCTTCACTTTCGCCCGGAAGGCTGGGTCAACCAAGGCTGGATGTGTGGAGAGTGTGGCGAGTGGGAAGGCTACCCCACCGATGCAAGGTGGCAGTCGCCGCCTCCCGAACTTTTTCCCGAAAAATAATTTTCGGAATTCACAATTCGAGGGGGTCGGCCAGATCACTACCCTCCATCGGGCCTCATTGACGACTGTGTTAGACTGTCGCGATGCCAACCGCGCCTGAACCCGCCGCCCGTCTTCCGTTCCGACGGCTCGTGCTGATGCCGTGGCGGTGGAGTCGGTGGATTCTCGTTTTGCTGGTCGCCTTGTCGCCGATTCTCTATTTGTCTTCCGCCGTGCCCGTGGTCTACGTCTTGAGAAAGTGCGGCGTGAAAAGAAGCTCCACGGCCTTCAACGCGATGGTGATTGCTTACTATCCGCTCGTCTGGATCGAACGAAACTCCGCCGCCGGCCGCGATGTCCTGAAGAGCCAAATGGACGGCATGGAAACTCTGTTCGGCGAGCTGCACGATTAACGCGGCCGTTTGAATTCCGATTGACACCCGCCGTGGACTGCGAGAGCATTCTGTTCGACTCAACCTGCGTTCCCCAGGGCACGAACAAATGGCAGCGTGGAAATTGCCGCTGAGTTTGATCCTCGCTGTGCTAATCGGAACCGTCGGCCTGGCTGACGATGACCACGGCGATGACGACGCAGAGGAACCGATCGAGCCCTGGGTCAAGCAAGTCGCATCCGAAATGGAGACTATCCGCCCTTCGAAAACGGACCGCGACAATCTCGAAAAGCAACTCGAACTGGATATCGAGTTACTGTCAGTGACTTGCGATTTGTCGGCTGGCCAAAAGAACAAATTAAGGTTTGCCGGTCGAATGGAAATCAAGCGGCTGTTTGATCAAATCGAGTCGGGCGTACGTCGCGTCTGCCAACAGAAAACTCTCCCCGCTTGCAGACTCGCTTTCCAAGATGTCGCACCTCTGCTGAACGTAGCCAAGTCGAACTCAACGATCCAGATGTTTCTAAAAGACTCTTTGGTTCACAAAGTTGCCACAACTGTCCTTTCTCCGGAACAGCTGCAGAAGTTTCGAGCGGCGATTGAAGCCCATCGACAAATTGATCCACAGGATGGAGGCTTGGGACTGGACCGTCGAAAATTAATCCCGCCTCCGTGAGGGCTCCTAAGCACCAACTCCATTCCTCATCCCCAATCCCCCCTTTCTTCTCTGCGTTTCTTTGCGACCTCGCGCCTCTGCGAGAAACGCCTCTCAATCCGCCACATCCCCCAGTTCGCGGCGCAGGCGGAGCAAAACGCGGGACTTGGCGACGCGGACGGCGCCCGGTTTCATGTCGAGGTCGGCGCCGACATCGGCGGCGGTGCGGCCTTCGATCACGACGCCCCAGAACGCCCGCCACGTCCGCTCGTGGAACTCGCGCTGAATCGTATTGAGCGCGATCCGCAACAAGTCGTTCCAGACCATCGACTCTTCATCGGACGACGATTTCGCATCGGCTTCCTCGGCGTCAGCGAACCGTTCCACCTGCGGGAACTGCTGCAACCGACGCGAGAACTCCGACCCTCCGGCGACGTCTGGCTCTTTTTGCCGGCGGCGAAAATGGTCGGTCACCTTGTTGCGGGTGATCGTCGACAGCCACCCGCGGAACGTGTCGCTCGGCCGGTCGCGATGAAAGCGGTGCAGGTTGCCCGATACCGATGAGAAAACATCCTGCAGAATGTCGGCGACGTCCTGTTCCGCCACGCCGGCCCGCCGGCACCACGACGCGACCAGCGGCGCATAGAGCCGCACGAGCCGTTCCCACGCGGCGGGATCGTCCCGTTTCGCGTGCGCCAGCAGGCTGCGCGACGTCGACGTGCCGTTGCGATCGTCGTCCGCGCGGGAAGCCGTCATGCCAGCCTCCCGGCCTTGCGGCGCTGAGCGAACACCGTGATCGCGACGCTGATCAGGATCAACAGCGACGAAATCGTGCCGATCAAGACGAACGCGCCGCGCAGTCCCTGCTGCGTGTTCTCGATTTCGCGTTCGAGCGGCCGGACGATTTTCATGACGCCGACGACGTCCCCTTCCTTCCAATCCTTCTTCGGGCTGAGACTGGTCGGATGGTTGTGGCAACCGATGCAGCTTTTCTCCATGTGGCGGGCCGAGTAGTAAATCAGCTTGCGCGATTGATCGCCGGCGGCGAAGTGGGCGTACTCGGTCGGCGGGTCGTCGCCGGGCTGGGCGTGCGTTTCGAGCCATTCCAGCGCGGTCCGGTCGATGTCGTCCTGCGGGCCGCCGTCTTTGCGGTTCGGCCACGGATAGCGGCTATAGACGCGGACCTCCATGCCGGGATTGCGGCGGCTGATTCGTTCGCCGAGATCGATGGCCAACGTCGCCGGCAGCGGCATCGCCGGATGAATGGTGCGATAGTTCTCGGTGATCTGCACGCCGGTCGTCTGCGGGTTGATATCCGAAATCTCGTCGCTATAGAACCGCCAGACTTCGTCGAGCATCTTCGTTTCCAGCCGCGCGCTCTCCAGCGCCGTCTGGCGGACGAAAAACTCCGACAGGCTCGACAGGTAGTACAGACCGGCGATCGAACCGATCAGCACGGCGAGCGGCACCGTCACCGCCAGCGGATACTTGCGGCACCACCGCAGCGTCCGTTCGAGCGTCCCCATCGGCCGGGCGCGAATCGGCTGCCCTTGCAGGAAATTCCGCAGATCCGACGCCAGCTCTCCGGCGGTCTGATACCGCCGCGCCGGCGACTTGCTCATCGCTTTCAAACAGATGACTTCCAGATCGCGCGGCACCAGCGGGCTGATGGCCCGCGGCGGCCGCGGCTCGTCTTCGAGGACTTGCAGGAGCATCAAGCGGCGATTGCCATGGAACGGACGTTCGCCGGTGATCATCTCGTAGAGGACGACGCCCAGGCTGTAGATGTCGCTGCGGGCGTCGACTTCGTGCGACTTGCCGGCGGCCTGTTCCGGCGACATGTAGGCCGGCGTGCCGAGCACTTGCCCATCGGACGTCATCGTCGGTTCGTCGGTGTCGCGTTTGGCGAGGCCGAAGTCCATCAGATGCGCGCGGCCTTGCCGGTCGAGAATGATGTTCGACGGTTTGAGGTCGCGATGGATCACGCGTTCGCCGTGCGCATAGTTGAGGGCATCGGCCAGCTCCGCGACGATTTCCGCCGCTTGCCGGTACGGAATAGCGCCTTCCTTCAACCGTTGTTCGAGCGTCGCCCCGTCGATGAATTCGCAGACCAGGTACCAGACGTTGTCCGCCGTCTGGCCGGTTTCGTGCAGCGAGACAATCGACGGGTGCTTCAATTGAGCCGCGCTGCGGGCTTCACGGAGGAAGCGTTCGATTTCCTCTTTCGTGGCAAGGCTGCCGGCTCGCTGCACTTTGAGGGCGACTTCCCGTTCCAGCCGCGGGTCCCACGCGCGGAACACATAGCCGAACGAGCCGACGCCGAGCTCCGACCGCAACTCGAACCGGTCGAGACGGACGTCCTCCTGCAGCAGACGCCGCGCCAAATCCTGCCCGGCGTCGGTCGTCAGCGACGACGGCAATCGCCCGGAGGCCGAGACTTTCGCCAGCACGGCCTGCACGATCGGCTCATCGCGCGAAAGCTCCGGCGACGACGAACCGGAGATGTGCCGCAATTGAGTGGTCAAATCGTCCGCCGCGTTTTCGAGTTCTTCCAGGCGTTCCTGGCACTGCGCGCACGCTTCCACGTGCAGGAGCACGTCGTCCTGGTCGTTGCCGGACGCTTGCCCCAGCGCCAGCGCGCGCAGCCGCTCGAAATCGGGACAGGTGACAGCCATCGACAGCGCCTCGAAGGTGCGCGATCCCCACGGACTTTATAGTAACGCCTGGGCGTGTCTGGGAGTACGGGGCGGCATGCCCTGAGGCGTTGCGAAGGGCGTGGTCTTTGCCGGCTCACCACGCCCTTCGAGGACTCAGGGCGTGCCACCCAACCCACCTTTACTTGGCCCTTCCGACTTCGAAATCATCATTCCGCGCGGCGGACTCTGGCGGACAAAATTCCCCGTGGTATCCTATGGGCAGGGGACTGGCGAGCACTTCTGCCACGGGGACGGATTCCATGAAGCCTGGTCAGGATGAGGGATACTGGATCGGATTTGATCTCGGCGGCACCAAGATGCAGGCCGTCTTGTTCGATCGCCGGTTCCAGGTGGTTGCCCGCCGGAAGAAAAAGACCCGCGGCAACGAAGGAGCGGAGGCCGGCGTCGAACGCATCGCCGCCAGCATCGAAAAACTCCTGGAAGAAGCCCAGGTGCCGGCGTCGCAACTCGCCGGCATCGGCGTCGGTTGCCCCGGCCCGCTCAATCTCGAAGAAGGGGTCATCCTCGACGCCCCGAATCTCGGCTGGCGGAACGTTCCGCTCCGCCGCATTCTGGAACAGCAATTCGATTGCTTCGTGACGATCTGCAACGACGTCGACGCCGGTGTCTTCGGCGAGTATCGCTTCGGCGCGGCCGCCGGAGCCCGCTCCGTGCTGGGCGTCTTTCCAGGTACGGGCATCGGCGGCGGATTGGTCTACGAAGGAAAGATCTATCGCGGCGCGACGGCGTCGTGCCTCGAAATCGGCCATTTCCCGGTCGATCCGAACGGCAAGTTCTGCGGCTGCGGCCGCCGCGGCTGCCTGGAGACCGTCGCCAGCCGGCTGGCGATTTCCGCCGAGATCGCCATGGCGGCGTATCGCGGCCAGGCGCCGAACTTGTTGCGGCTCGCGGGAACCGATCTGGCGAACATCCGCAGCGGCACGCTCGCCGAATCCATCATGGCCGGCGACAAGGTCGTCGAAGAAATCGTCCGCAGCGGAGCGCGGCATCTCGGCACGGCGATCGCAGGGTTCGTGAACGTTCTCTTGCCCGACGTGATCGTGCTGGGTGGCGGCCTCATCGAATCGCTGTCGCAGATCTATCTCACGGAAGTCAAGGCGGCGATGAGCCAACATGTAATGCCGGCGTTCGAGCACGCGGTGGAATTGAAAGTCGCCCAGTTGTCGGACGACGCCGGAGCGATGGGCGCCGCCGCGTGGGCGCAATCCGAATCGACGCAGCGCCCGCGCGTGATCGCCGGCGTCGCGGGATGAGAAATCAAGTAAAACGTGGATTGAATTCCTTCTCCCCTGGAGGGAGAAGGTGGCCGAAGGCCGGAGGAGGGGGATGTCACGGACGTCGAATGCAGAAATCATTCCGTCGATGACCTCCCCCTCACCCCCGGCCCCTCTCCCTCCAGGGGAGAGGGGGGAAATTGATTGAAACGACGTTGACCGGTGCCAGCCAAATCACGCAGTTCCCTCCTGAAGACCGACCCCATCGACGGAGCCGAGGCCGCCGCTCGAACTGCGAAGCCGGTCCGCACCGCCGCCGTGATCGACATCGGCACCGCCTCCGTCCGCATGGCCATCGGTGAGATCAGTGAAGAGCTCGGCGTCAGGCCCCTCACCGCGCTGTCGCAGGCCGTGAATCTCGGCCGCGACACGTTCATGAAGGGCAGCCTCGACCGCGGAACCATCGAGGAATGCGTCCGCGTGCTGAAAAGCTATCGCCGCATCCTCGGCGAGTACGGCGTCGAGCGTCCCGATCAGGTCCGCGTCGTCGGCACCAGCGCCGTCCGCGAAGCCCAGAACCGGCTGACGTTTCTCGACCGCGTCTACACGGCGACCGGCTTTCAGGTCGAACCGCTCGATGAATCTGAAGTCAGCCGGATCACGTACCTCGGCATCCAGCCGCAGCTCCGCGCCGATCCGCAGTTGACCGATGCCCGCGTCGCCATCGCCGAAGTCGGTGGCGGCAGCACCGAACTTCTCATCGTGCAGAACGCCGACGTCCTCTTCTCGCACAGCTATCGGCTCGGCTCGCTGCGGCTGCGGGCGCAGCTCGACAGCTATCACGCCTCGCATTCGTCGTCGCGGGCGATTCTGGAATCGCAGATCCACCGCATCGCCCAGCAAATGTTGCAGCAGGCGCCGCAGGAACCGCCGACGGAACTGGTCACCATCGGCGGCGACATGCGGTTCGCCGCGAAAGAATTGATCCCGAATTGGCAGCCGGCCGACCTCGCGCGGCTGCCGCTGGAGAAGCTCGAACGCCTGGCCGATGAAGTTCTCTCGCTCAACGAAGACCGGCTGGTGCACCGCTACCACGTGACGTTCCCCGACGCCGGCACGCTGGGAGCCGCACTCTTGGCGTACGTCCATCTGGCGCGAACGTTCCAGCTCAAGCAGCTCATCGTCTCGAACGTGAATCTCCGCGACGGCTTGTTGCAGGACCTCGCCCACCGCGGCAGTTGGAACGAGGACTTCAGCAACCAGGTGATCCGCTCCGCCATCGAGCTCGGCCGGAAATTCGAATTCGACGAGCCGCACGCCCGGCATGTCGCCAAGCTCTGCAAGATTCTGTTCCAGGGGTTGCGCGACGAACATCAGTTGGAGCCGCGCTACGAACTCCTGTTGTGCTGCGCGGCGTATCTCCACGAGATCGGCCTGTACGTCGGGGCGAGCGGCTATCACAAGCATTCGATGTATCTGATCCAGAACAGCGAACTCTTCGGACTGTCGAAGCGGGACGAAATGCTCGTCGCGCTGACGGCCCGCTACCATCGTCGGGCCTCACCCAAGCCGACGCATTTCGGCTTCACGAATCTGGAGCGCGATCTGCGGATCGCCGTCGTGAAGATGGCCGCGCTGCTGCGCGTCGCCGACGCGCTCGACGCGTCGCATAGCCAGCGATTCCACGAACTGCGGTTCTCCCGCGAAGGGGGCCGGCTGGTAATCTCCATCCCGCAGGTCGACGATCTGTCGCTCGAACAACTGACCCTCAAGCAATCCGGCACGCTCTTCGAAGAAACCTACGGCATGCCGGTGCTGCTGAGAAAACTACGCGTGTAATCTCAGAGCAAACCACGGAACACACGGAGCACACGGAAAAAGGCGAATGCAGTAATGCAGTGGACCGCAGATTTCGCAGATACAGAGTGGATTTCAGATCTCAGATTTGAAAACAGAGAGCTTCCCCTCTTGCTGACAAACTTTTCTTATCTGCGTCAATCTGCGAAATCTGCGGTTACCGTCTTTAGTCTTTGCCTTCTTCGGTGTATTCCGTGATTTGCTCTTGCAACGACATAGACCCGAGACCCAATCCGTCATGGACCCGTCGATCCGATTTTTTAACCGCGAATTCAGTTGGCTCGAGTTCAACCAGCGAGTCTTGAATGAAGCCGACGATCCGTCGATTCCGCTGCTCGAACGGCTGAAATTCCTGGCGATCACGGCGTCGAATCTCGACGAGTTCACCGCCGTCCGCGTCGGCAGCCTGATGATGCTCGTCCATCAGCAGAACGCCGCACGGGATGCCGCGGGCCTCACGCCGCGCGAACAATTGCTCGCCTTGCGGGAACGGGTGCGCGATTTCACCGGCCGGCAGTACGGCTGCTTCCTGCACGAACTCGAACCGGCGCTCGCCGCCGCTGGTTTGCGGCGCATGCAGCCCGAGCAGTTGACCGAGCGGCAATTCAAGATCGTCGAGCAGATTTTCGACCAGGAAATCTTCCCGATCTTTTCGCCGATGGCCGTCACGTCCGACGCGGAATTCCCGCTGCTGGCCAATCAGACGCTGGTCGTCTGCGTCCGCCTCGGACCGGAAGACGCGCCTCGCTTCGCCGTCATTCCCTTCGGCCGCAAAACGCAGCGGTTTCTCACGCTGCCCGGCGACGTCGGCTACAGCTACATCCTGCTGGAAGACGTCGTGCGGATGTTCGTGTCGAAATTCTTCTCCGGCGAACCGGTCCTTGAATGCGTGCCGTTCCGCATCACCCGCAACGCTGACCTCGAAATCCGCGAGGATCACGCCGCCGATCTCTTGGCCGGCATGCAGGAGATTCTCGACGCCCGCAAGGAGAGCGATTGCGTCCGGCTGGAAATCTCCGCCGACGCCTCCGCCGCCGTGCGGACCATGCTGCGTCAAAGCCTGCGGCTCGCCGACGACGAACTGATCGCGTTGCCGGGCCCGCTCGATCTGGCGGCGTTCATGCGGCTGACCGATTCGCCCGGTTTCGATGCGCTCCGCTATCCGCCGTGGCCGCCCCATTCGAGTCCCGAGATCGACCCGGCGGAGTCGATGTTCGAAACGATCGCCCGCCGCGACGTACTGCTCTATCATCCCTACGAGAGTTTCGAGCCGGTCGTTCGCCTGCTGGAAGAAGCCGCCGACGACCCCGACGTGCTCGCGATCAAGCAGACGCTGTACCGCACCAGTTCCCGCAGCCCCATCGTCGCCGCGCTCCGCCGGGCGGCGCGCAACGGCAAGTATGTGACGGCCGTCGTCGAGCTGAAAGCCCGCTTCGACGAGGCCCGCAACATCGAATGGGCCCGCGACCTCGAGCATGCCGGGGCGCAGGTGATCTACGGCGT
>CAZDGB010000114.1:0-19925 GCA_964504645.1 uncultured Planctomycetaceae bacterium
CCTAAAACCCCCCCCCCCCCCCCCCCTGGCGGGCGGGGGGGGGGGGGCCCCCCCCATGTCACCGACGTAAATGAATCAAAATCCCGGTTCAGCTTTGTTAACCGGGATTTGCTTTCGCAAAGCGAATCCCGGTTAGAAGACGAACCGGGATTTGAAACCGCGGCGTCAGTCACCTCCCCCGCAACCCGCCGTCGGCCACCATATCCCGCCCCGGGGGGAGGAAAGGCGTATCGCGTCGCCGCTTTCCGCGAAAAACCCGACCTCGCCACCGCGCAGCAATATCTCGCCAGCGGCGAGTACTACTGGAATTGCGGCATCTTCGTCTGGCGGGCGCGGGCGCTGCTCGACGCGCTCCACGCCTTCGAGCCGGAGATTTCCGCCCGGCTGAAATCGTTGCAGCCGGCGCTCGGCACGCCCGGCTGGCCGCAGGCCCTCGCCGAGCAGTTTCCGCAGATGCCGTCGATCTCCATCGACTACGCCGTGCTGGAACGGACGCGCGACGTCTGCGTCCTCGAAGCCCCGTTCACCTGGGACGACGTCGGCAGTTGGCAGGCCCTCTCGCGCTGGAACCCACCCGACGCACAGGGCAACACCGTCGACGGCCCCTTTTGCGGCGTCGAGGTCAAGGACAGCATCATCCGCACGACCGAGGACCACCTCGTCGCCGCCTACGGCGTGGAAAACCTGATCATCGTCCACACCCCGACGGCAACCCTCGTCGCCGACAAACGCGACGAAAACGCGCTCCGCAAACTCATCGCCGAAATCGAACGACAAGGATTGACGGGGTATCTGTGATTTGAAGGCGAGCGTCGCGGCGTCAGCCCGGCGTGTAACGCCGCAACTCTCCCGCTCTTGACTCCGGTCGCTCGACTCTTGACGCTACAGTCATGACGGTCTCCTCCCTTCTCGCCCGTAACTGGTACGACGTGCGCACCCGCATCGCCGACGCCTGCGCGCGGCGGCAGCGCGATCCGCAGTCGGTCCGATTGGTCGCCGTCACCAAGACTGCGAAGCTGGACTGGATTCGTGAGCTGATCGACCTGGGACAGCGCGATCTCGGCGAGAACCGCCCGCAGCAACTCGTGCAGCGCGCCGCGGAGTTGCCGGATTCCGCACAATGGCATCTCATCGGCCATCTGCAGCGGAACAAGGTGGACTTCGTCGCTCCGCATGTCCGCTGGATTCACTCCGTCGATTCGCCGCGGCTCGTCCAAAGCCTGGCGGCGCACGCGGCGAAATCCGCGACGTTGCCGCAACTGCTATTGGAAGTGAACATTTCCGCCGAGGCGAGCAAGGGGGGCTTCGCGCCGAACGAACTCGTATCTCAGTGGGACGGCCTGCGCGCCACGAATTTGCCGATCGTCGGCCTGATGACGATGGCCCCGCTCACCGAGGAACCCGAATCGATCCGCTGGGTGTTCCGCCAACTGCGGGAATTGCGCGACCGATTGGCCGAACTCTCCGGCGGCTCGCATCCGCTGCCGGAACTCTCAATGGGCATGAGCGGCGACTTCGAAGTCGCCGTCGAAGAAGGCGCAACTTTAGTCCGCGTCGGCAGCCGGCTGTTCGAAGGGTTGTAGGGTCCGCTGTGCCACCGGCAAAGTTTGCGGGTCTTCGTCAGACCAATGGCTGCGGAAAATCCTGGAAAATGGTGGGGAACGGGTCGATTCTGGTATGATACGCGGACTCGTCGCGGACCGGTTCTCGGTCCGGACGGGGGAGGGATCGCCGTATGCCGCTGAAGACATCTCAACTGGAAGAGCCGAGCATCAATCTCACGCCGATGCTCGACGTCGTCTTGCTGCTGATCATCTTCTTCATGCTGTCGACGCAGTTCCGGGAAGAGGAAAAGCAGTACGACGTCCAACTGCCGACGGTCTCCGATGCGACGGCCTTGACGGGCCAGCCGGATGAAGTCGTGGTGAACGTCGCCGCCGACGGCACGGTCACGGTCCGCAACGAAACGCTGAGCCTCGCCGACCTTGAGGCGGTGATGCGGCTCGCCCATCAGAAATTCGCCGGGCAGGCGGTGATCATTCGCGGCGACGGCTCCGGCCAGTACCAGACGATCATGGATGTGATGTCGGCCTGCCGGCGCGGGGGAATCAAAAACCTGTCCCTGGCCCATCGTCCGATCGGAGGGGACGAATGACGGGCGACTGGCAAATCCGGCTGGCGGACTCGCTCACGCACGGCGACCTCTCGGCATTGCCGGGCGTGCTGATGCTGATCGGCGCGCTGATCGCCTGCTCGCTCTTCGCGCTGATTCAGTTCTTCACGATGATGATGTCGCGCTGGGGCGACAAGAACCCGGCCGGCAAGTCGTTCTTCCTGTCGATCCTGGTCCATGTCGTGGTCATCCTGGCTTGGTCGACGGCGGTCACCATGCGGACGACCGGCGCCGTGATGGCGCTGCCGCGCAATCTCGGCGAAACGATCCCGATTCACGCCGTAGAAGGTGTGCCCGACGGCGACGACGATGGCGTGCACGACGAATTCCCGTCAGACGATGCGCCGGTGTGGAAAAAACTCATCGACGGGCCCGGCCTGGCGATGCAGCGGAAATCCCGCGGCGACGATGAGCCCGCGGAGATGGAACTGGGCGAAGCGCCGCTGTTGCCGTCCGAATCGCCTGCGATGAGTCCCGCGGAGATTGCCGATCTGTCGGTGGAACCACTCCCGGCCGCGACGCCCGCCGCGACGCTTTCTCCGGCCGAGATGCGCTTGAACGCCGCGCCTGCGCCGGTTCCTGCCGGCGAAACGGGTCCGACGGCGGAAGTTCAGGCCGAAGCCGGCGCTCGTTTGCCGGCTCGCTCTGCGCCGCGCCGCTCGGCCGCGCCGGCGGACGCCGGACCGGAACTCGCCGAGGGAATTCCCCGCACGCGCGGCTCGGGCGATCCCGGCGCTCAGAATCTGCCCGGCGATCTCTCGATGAGCATTCCGCTCGAAGCCGCCGGCGAAGGGGACGACCGCCCGGTCCTGCAAGGCTTCAAGTCGAACACCATTCGGCAGGGGACGTCGCCCGCGCCGAGCAGCGCGCCGGAAGGAGAATTCCTGCCCGAAGGACGCACCGACGGCACAAGTTCGACCGCTGTTCGTACTCGGCGCTTCGATCGGACGAAACCCGGCCGAACGTCGACCACCTCCGGGAATGGCAGCGACGGCGATTCCCCGTTGCCCGGCGCAGGCACAGCGGTGGCCGGTCTCAGCCCGAATCTCGCGAGTCCCGGCATGGCCGGACCCCGTTCGCTTCCCGGCGCCGGCGGACCGGGCGGCGATGCGACCGGCGTGAACCCGACGCCGTCCCTCGCGACGGGAACCGGACCCAGACTGCCGAACCGTTCGCCGGCGACCTACAAGCATCGCAAACTGAAGCAGCGCCGCGGCACCGCGCTGCAGCAAGGGGGCAGCCTGGAATCGGAACAGGCCGTCGAGAACAGCCTGCAATGGCTCGCCAAAGTGCAGGAACCCGCCGGACACTGGGTCTCCGAGAAACACGGCGGCGGCGTCATGCAGAAAGACCCGCACGGCAACGACCGCCGCGGCGGCGGACTCGCCGCCGATAGCGGCATCACCGGCCTGGCTTTGCTCGCGTTCATGGGCGCCGGCTACACGCAGGACGACGGCGAATACGCCGACAACGTCAATCGCGGCTTGAAATGGCTGATCCATCAGCAGCGCGACGACGGCTATCTCGGCGGACGGGCCACGCACTTCGACCAGATGTACTGCCACGCCATCGCCACGTTCGCGCTGGCGGAAGCCTGCGGCATGCAGGAAGAAGCGGAACGCTCGCAGGAACTGAAACAGGCCGTGCGGCTCGCCGTGGAGTACATCGTCGACCGGCAAGGCGTCGACGGCGGCTGGCGCTACAAGAAAGAACAAGACGGCGACATGAGCATGTTCGGCTGGCAACTGATGGCGCTGAAGAGCGCCGACATCGCCGGCGTCAAAGTGCAGCCCGACGTCTGGAACCTGATGATCGAATTCCTCAAGAAACGCAGCCTGGGCGAACAAAACGGCCTGGCGGCGTACAACCTGAATCAACCGCAGCCCACTCCCGCGATGACCGCGGAGGCGCTGTTCTGCAAGCAGATGATCGGCATCCGGCGGTCGAACCCCGCCTGCCAGGAAGCCGTCGGCTATCTGAAAAAGGCGTTGCCGCGGATCACGTCGTACGACGAGTACTACTGGTACTACGGCACGCTGGCGATGTTCCAGCACGGCGGCGACGAATGGGTCGAATGGAACGCCGCCACGCGGGAATTGCTCATTCGCCTGCAGCAGACGAGCGGCAAGAACGCCGGCAGTTGGGATCCGAAGGGCAAATGGGCCGGCAACGGCGGCCGCATCTACAGCACGGCCCTCTCGACGCTGATCCTCGAAGTCTACTACCGCTACCTGCCGCTGTATCAGTCGACGCAAGAGTAGGGTTTGCCGAGGCCTCGAGTCTCAAGCCTATTTTTGCAGCACTTCGCCGTTCTCGATCCAGTACAGGCCCAATGGCTTGTCGCCTTCGGTGACAAGATCGATCTTGAACGTGCCGACGACATCGAACGGCCGCAGGTGGATGTAGTCGGTCGGCTTGTCGGGCTTGAGCTCGACGGAAATCAGGTCGTACACCTTGGGGTTCGCCCCGAAGCAGCACAGTCCGGCGTCGCGAGCCAGGACGAACCGCTCCAACCCGGTCGATTCGAACGTCGGAATCATGAATCCCCGTACGCGCACCCGCTGGCCGTCGAGACTCTTGAGCCACGTGGGGAAAAATTTCGCGGCGTCGGCCGTCACCGGGTCCATGTTCAAGATCTTCAAGAGATCGAGATCTTCATACGTGATCCTCAGCGGTCCCTGCGGTCCTTCCGGGCGGAACTCGCGCTCCTTGATCAGCAGTTCGACTTTGCGGGAGGAACCGGCGGCCGCGGTCGGCTCGGCGTTCGCCGTCGAGGGAGTCGTTTTGGAGACGCGCAGCAAGTCGACCATGTTCGAACCGTCGACGACATTTTCCGGCGCAAGAGCCGAGGCCGGCTCATCGCCCGGTTCGGGTTCGACTTCGGCGAGCAGCGGTTCGGTCTCGGCATCGCTCGGATCGGTTGGAAACGATTCCGGCGGCACATAGCCAGACTGCCGCTTCTCCTCGAACGACTGATAGTCGCGGGACGATTCCGACTGGCAGCCGGCGAGCAAGGCCGACAGCAACCCAAGCAGGGCGACTGCACTTCGGTTCATGAGGACTCCCTTATCGATCTAAAGGCCTCTCTCGCAGAGACACAAAGGCGCGAAGTTCGCCAAGAAGAGAAGCTCTTTGGTGATCTTGCGGCCGCGTCTGCTGATGTTCGCCGAGATCCCTGGCGTTCTTCGCGAACTCTGCGTCTTCGCGTCTCTGCGAGAGATGCCTTCCTCCTCAATACGACGTCTTCGCCGCGCCGAAGTGCGAGCATTCGAGCTTGTAAACCGGGTTCAGGCCGGCGGCGCCGACGTCGGCGTGGGTGCGGAACGTGCCGGCGACGTAGACCAAGCCGGTGGTATAGTCGGCCCGCTGACTCTTGTCCATTTCAATCACGATCATGTCGGTCGCCTTGGGTGTGCCGCCGAAGCAACACTGGCCCATATCCTTGCAGAGGACGAACCGCTCGAGGCCGAAGTTCTCGCGGGTCGGGTACATATAGCCTTTGAGAAAGACCGGCTGCGCGTCGAGTTGCTGCACCGGTTCGGGAATCTGCAACTGGCCGTTGACGGTCTTCAGTTCGTACTGCGAGATGTCGTTGACGAAGCTCACGCGGCGGAAGCCGTCCGGGACTTCGGTGGCGAAACTGTAAGCGAACAGGCTCGCTGCGCCCGTCAGTTCCAGCGCCATTACGCCGAGCAACACCCAGGCCATCGTTCCGCCGCCGTAAGCGCCGGCGGCGCGGCGGATCTGCCACAGCGCGACCCCGGCGAGCAGCATGCCGATGACCGGAACCAGGATCAGCCAATCCATGATGAACGCCGTCAGCGAGAAGAACGCGAACGCCCCGGCGACCGAGACGAGCGCCGGCACCGGGCGGTATTCGAAATCGCGTTGCGCTTCCGTCCATTCCAACGCCGGTCCCTCGGCGGCATTCACAACGTGACTGGCGGACATGACAACCTCTCGACCAAGGAAAACCAGGAAGACTTCAAACTATGCGGGACGGCCGCAGATTTCAAATCTGAAATCGGAAAGAACCACTCCATTCTACCCTCCGCCGACCCCGTTGCCCCACGGTTTTTCGCGGAATTTCACCAGGTTTGTGCCAGCAGAGTCTCCGCAACACGCACGGCCATCGCGAGTTGCGCAGCCCAAATCCCTTTGCCGCACGGCATTCCCCGTCGGGTTTACGCCAAAGGACCGGCAAACGTTGGGTCGGGACACTCAGATTACATCACGCCGCGCAGCACCAGACCCAGCACCGCCGCTCCGCCGAGCGTCGGCAGCATGCCGAGATGAAATCGGAATAGCGCCAGCATCGACGCGATGGCGATCAACAGGGCTTTGCCGTCGAGCGTCGTCCAATCCGGCGTCCAGACGCGGAATCGTTCCCACGCCGAGGGATGCCATTCCGTCACCGTTCCGAACAGCGTATGCAGCGTGAACCATACCGACAGGTTCAGAATTGCTCCGACGACGGCCGCGGTGATGCCCGACAGCATGTGGCTCAGGAACTTCAATCGCCGCAGCGCTTCGAGGTACGGCGCGAACACGAAAATGAACAGAAACGACGGTGCGAACGTCACCCAGGTCGTGATGCCCGATCCGATCGCGGCGGCGAGCCACGGGTTTAGTTCGCCCGGCTGTCGATACGCTCCGAGGAACGCCACGAATTGCACGACCATGATCAGCGGGCCCGGCGTCGTCTCTGCGAGTCCCAGACCGTCCTGCATTTCGCCGGGCGTCACCCAGCCGTAGGTCTGGACGGCCTCCTGCGCGAGATACGCCAGCACGGCGTACGCCCCGCCGAACGTAACCACCGCCGTCTTGCTGAAATACAGGCCCTGCTGCGTGAAGACGCTGTCCGGCCCGAAGAACGCCATCACCAGACCGACCGGTGCGAACCAGATCACCAGCCATGCCAAGGCGACACCGAGCGTTCCCAGCACGCTGTGAGTTCGCGTCGGCGTCACTTCCGTCCCGTCGTTTTTCCCTTGCGGAAACTGCGACGGCCAGATGCGGGCGCAGAGCCAGCCGGCGATCGCCGCGGTCGCCACGATCCACGGAAACGACACCTGGAAGAAGTGCATCGCCAGAAACGAAACGCCGGCGAAGGCCACCAGCAGCGGGCTTTTCAGCGCCCGCCGGCCGATCCGCAGCACGGCCTCCAGCACGACGGCGAGCACCGCCGCCTTCACGCCGAAGAACAACGCCGCGATCCAGCTCACCTGGTGAAAGGCGACATACAGCCAGCTGAGCACGAGCAGCGCCAGCGCGCCCGGTGCGATGAACAGCAGCCCCGCGGTCAACCCGCCGCGTAGGCCGAAAAGTTTCCAGCCCGCGTAGGTGACCAGCTGCGTCGCTTCCGGCCCCGGCAGCAGCATGCAGAAATTGAGAGCATGCAGAAATTCGTCTTCGGAGAGCCAGCGCTTTTCGTCGACGACGACGCGGTGGATGACCGCAATCTGCCCAGCCGGGCCGCCGAAACTCTGTGCCGCGATACGACTCCACGCCCAAACCGCCTCTCGTTCAGTGACGGCGGGAGGCAGGGCGGAATCCGGCGGCGAACTCAACCGAGGTGCTTCAATTGCTGCTCGAGCGCCTTGATCTGGTTGCGGAACCGGCGGGCGTGGTAGTTCCACGTCTGCTGCTTGGGCACGCTCCCGGCCACCGCGGCCAACCGCTCATGCTTTTCCGCCTGGGCGGTCTTAACCTTAATCTTGTGCTGGAGTTCCGAAGCGCGCGACATGATTCCGTCTTCTCTTTCGTCTGATCCCGAACGCAACTTCAGCGCCCGCGGGCCCCCTATTGTAGCAGATTCGGAGCCATTGCCTAGTCTATCGGGCGGCTAGAACTGCACCGTCTTGATGTCGAACAATTTGTCCAGATTGGTGATCTTCAGCACCTCGCGGACGTCTTCCGACGGATTGTACAACTCGACTCGGCCAACCCGTTTGCGAATCGACGTCAGCAGGCCGAGCATGCCGCTCGGCACCAGTCGGACGCCGCTCAAATCGACGGCCATCACCTGCACCTGATGCTCGTCGATCAATTTATTCATCTGATCGCGATACCCGGCGATGCAGACTTCATCGGGAACGTCCTTCCCGGCGAACCCGACGACGGTCAACTCGCCGGTCTGGTAGACCTGCAAGATGCCGGGGTCTTGAAACGCCTTCCCCACGGACGAGTCGTCGCCATCAGCCACGTGATCTTCATGGATGCTGTCGGACATGCGCGAAGAACCTCCGGGGAATTGTCTGGCGAAAGGAATGAGCTAAAGTCTATCGTATCGACGCCGCAGATTCCACCGGTTTGACTGCGCCCCTTTCACCAAAGATAACCTCCATGAGTTCCAGCGAATTCTTCGAATCGACCCTTGTCGACGGGGACATTCTCTCGTTGCGGCTGAAGGGTGATCTCGATTCCACGACGACGCCCGACTTCGACGAGGCGATCCGCCAGCATCTCGACGCCGGGCACACGAAGATCATCATCGACTGCCAGCGGATGGGGTTCCTGTCCAGCCTCGGCATCGGCTCGCTCGTCGCCTTGCAGACCCGCTTGCGGCGCAAAGGGGGCGACGTGAAGCTCGCCGCGATTCAGGGCTCCGTGATGCAGGTCCTGAAGATCGTCCGGCTGGATCGCATCTTCGACATCTACGGCGACGCGGAATTCGCCCGGCAAGCGTTCGGGGCGGAGCGGGACGCGTCGTGACGCCAAGCCCGGCGACGGCGTCGCCGGGACCGTCGCTCACGCTTCCGGCACGAATATTCTCACGCCGCTTCCGGCTGTTTCGGCTGGATCGAGCGCGTCCCTTTGCCGTGGCGGGCTTTCAGGTCGAAGAGGCCGAAGATTTCGGAGGCGGTCAGGCTGCGGGAGCGCGACGTCGTGTCCCCTTCGCCGAGGATTTCCGCAAATAGCTGCCGCTTTTCGCGCAGCACTTTGTCGATCCGCTCTTCGATCGTGTCCTTGCAGATGAACCGCGTGACGATCACCTGGCTCTTGCAGCCGATGCGGTGGGCCCGGTTGATCGCCTGGTCTTCCACGGCGGGGTTCCACCAGCGGTCGTACAGGAAGACGTAGCCGGCGAATTGCAGGTTGAGTCCGACAGCGCCGGTGCCGTAGCTCATCAACAACAGATGCGAGTCCGGGTCTTCCTTGAACTGTTTGAGGATCGGCTCGCGTTGCGGCGTCGGTACGCCGCCGTGATAGACGAGAGCGCCGTGCTGCTTCGTCTTCGCATAGAGCCAGTCGATCGTCTTCGTCCACTGGCTGAAGAGGATCGCCTTGCCGCCGGACGCCGCGATTTCTTCCATGTCGGCGTCGAGCCGCTCCAGCTTGATGCTCTCGCCGGTGAGCGGGTCCCAGTTGGTGATTTGCTTGAGCCGCAGCACCAGTTCGAAGACGTGCTGGACGGTGATCGATTCGCCCAACTCGTTGAGATGAATCACGCCGTCCTTCTCGGCGGTGTCGTAGGCGATCCGCTGCGCCGAGCTGAGTTCGATGACCTCGTCGCGATCGAGCCGCGGCGGCATGTCTTTCATCACCAGGTCTTTGGTTCGCCGCAGGACGAATTCGCGCGAAAGCGATTGCAGTTGCCGCAAGTCGGGCGTACCGCGGGGCGGGATGACCTCCAGATACTCGAACAGCGAGCTCATTTCCTCGGGGCGGTTTTCGATGGGCGTGCCGGTGAGCGCCCAGGCCCGTTTGCGGGGAATGGCGCGGGCCGTTTCCGCCGTGCGCGAATCGCGGTTCTTGATCCGCTGCGCCTCGTCGAGCACGACGAGGTCGAACTTGGGGAACTCGCCGTCCGGGAACGCGGCGAAATCGCGGACCACTAGTTCGTAATTCGCAATCAGAACCGGCACGCCGGGCATCGACCACGTCAGCTTGCGGCGCTCGGTGTCGCCTTCAATGACGACGAACGGCAACTCTTCGGCCCAGTTCTGGAACTCGCGCTGCCAGTTCGGCAAGAGCGGCTTCGGACAAACGAGCAGCACCTTGCGGACCTGGCCGGACCGAATCAGCAGCCGAATCGCCGTGATCGTCTGCATCGTCTTGCCGAGGCCCATCTCATCGGCGAGGAGCGCGGCGTCCTTGGAGAACAGCCAGCCGATTCCCTCGTACTGAAACGGGAACGGCTCGAACGGCATGATCAGTTCCTGCCCGGCGAGCCACGTCTGCAACGGCGGCTGGAGCAGATAGAAGAGCCGATCTTCCAGCGACAATGCATCCGGCGGAGGCCGCAACTTGGTGAGCTTCTTTTGCTGATCGATCAACTCCGCGGTCGGCGTCTGTTCCGGTTGCGGCGGCTGAATTCGCTCCAGTTTCTCCGGCTTCGGTTCCGGCGGCGGCTGAAAGATCAAGCCTTCGGGAAACGTCAGGCCGTGCGTCTGGATCTTCGGCTTCGTCGGCTTCCAGCCGATGACCAGCGGCACCGTCTTGAGCAATGGCACCAACTCCGTCTCGACCCGCGGTGCCCGTTGCAACGCCCCGTTGAGGCCGGCGAGGTGGATGTCGGGCGGGTCGAGCGTCAACGATTGGGGGTTGAGGACCGGAGGGTCGAGTGCGAGATCAGAGCCGTGCATGGAGGACTCCAATCTCCAATCGCTCGAAACTCAACCGGGAGATCGAGGATTGGAAATTTCCATCGGCGCAGCGCTAGGCAGGGCGTTGCGCCTGGGATTTGATTGTTTCGCCCAGCGCTTCGCGGATGCGGTCGAAAGGCTCTTTCAAGTCCGCGCTGTCCGGAATCTGGGCGGCTTGCTTGATGATTTCGGCGCGGTCGGCCGCATGGGCGTCGTGGAAGCGAAGCTTCTGCTTGCCGAGCGGGATAACATCGTCGGCGCTGACTTTGCCGTCGATCAGGCTGGCGACGGGCACGGAAACGTGTTCCCGCAGCGCGAGCAGATCGGGGGATTCGGTCAGCACCAGATGCGGTTTGACGCCGACTTTTTCGATCAACGTCTTGCCGATGAGTTCCGTCAAGATGTACGGCTGCAGTTGCGGCCCGAAGAGAATCTGCTGGGTGCGATTCGCCTTGACGGGCGTGGTGCACTGAAACTCGAGCGGCCGGCCGAAGCGGTTGGTGACGAGCAGTCCTCCCACCAGGCCCCGTTCTGGGTCTTCCACGGCGGTGAGGAAGCCGAGTCGAAACTGATCTTGCGAGGCGGCCGCCATAACGGGAACTGTCTCCTGTGGCCCAGGCGAGCGGCGCGGCGTCAGTCCGCCGTAGATTGTCCGAGCGGATCGAAACCGGCCTGCGTCCGAATCCCGGTTAAGATCGGAGCAGTCGGACCGCGGACTTGAACGGAGGAGGAGCAGGAACTGGTCAGACAGAGAAACTTGAGCGGGTGCGAGTGTTGGGCGGAATTTGCGGATTGCAAGACTTGAGGCTTGAGACCCGAGGCGTGAGACGCAGAACCGGCATGCAATAAGGCGGATTTGTCCTCAAGCCGCAGGTCTCAAGCCTCTAGCCTGCCGCGTGACGCGAGCCGTTAAATGTGCTACAACCAGCAGCGCTGCCATAGGCGCAGAATCTGCCGACCGGGATTCGCCGAAGTTCCGCATCGTTCTTCCGCGCCGCAGGAGGGATCAGGCCATGCTCGACCTCGAAAAAACCGCCGCGCATCGGGTCTACCAGACGGAACTGCGGGGCGATGCGATGGTCGTCACGCTGCAGGGAGATTCGCCGGGATTCAGCATCGGCGCCGTGCACAACGAGATGGCGACAATCGTCGGGCTGGCGAAAAGCCCCGAGGTGCACAACCTGATCGTCGACATGAGCGGCAGCAACTATTACGGCTCGATCATCCTCGGCGAGATCGTCAATCTCGGCCAGACCGTCCGCGAAAAGGGAGGGCGGATTGCGATCGCCGGCATCTCGTCGGATATGAAAGAGATTCTGCGGATGATGCGTCTCGACGGCATGTGGGAACGCTATCCCACGCTGCCGATGGCGCTGCGGGCGTTGGGGAACCTGTCGTGGCAGGAATGGCTGCGTCCCTACGCGAAGCCGATCGCCATCGCCGCCGGCGTGCTGCTGCTGTGCGCGCTCTACGTCTTTCTGCCTCGCCATGACTACACGCGGGACTACTACCAGGAAGTCGCGAAGCTGTGGGACGACGGCCGGCAACTCCGGTCATCGAATGCGGGCGACACCGATTGGCTGGTGTTCACGAAGAAGGCCCAAATCAAGTTGGAGGAATTGAAACCGAAGGTTCTCAGGATCGCGGGCTCTCATAACGAGGCCGGTCGGAACCTGCTGTACGTCGTGCGGGATCATGCGCCGAAGGCCCTCGAGCGGCGGATGGATCCGGAATACGAGGAAACGGCGTTGGGAAGTTATTACCTGGACTTGGCCCGTGCGTGGTTGGACAAAACGGACATCCCGCCGCGGCCCGAACTCGTAGAAAAAGCGCTGGGAGCCGATCCGAGAAACTCTTCCCCGCCCAGCGAGCTGAAGAGCGCGGCCCATCCGTAGAGCAGGCGGCTTGCCTGCGGGCCAACTTCCTCTGGCATGTCTGTACGCTCCATGCGACAATTCGCTGTCATGCAAAGCAGGCGAGCCGCCTGCTCTACGGAAGGGTATTTCATGCGCGCACTGCGACTCATGGTGTTGATGGGCGGTGGATTCGCCGCCGGTCCGGCGGTTGCGGAGGAGACTTCGCCGCCCGCTGCCGAAGCGGTCACCCAGTGGATTCGCGAGCTCGATCACGAGGAATACGGCGTCCGCAAGACGGCGACCGAATCACTCGCGAAAGCTGGCGCTGCGGCGTTGCCGTCGCTCGTCGAAGCGGTCAAATCCGGGAGTCTGGAACGGCGGCTGCGCATCGTCGACCTGTTGGGCCGCATTTACAGCCTGGGGGACGAGGCGAGTTTCGAGCCGGCGGAACTGGCGCTCGAAGATATCAAGCAGGGCGACGCGGGCAGTTTGAGCGAGCAGGCGACCGCCGTGCTGGCGAATCACTACGACATCCGTGAGAAGCTGGCGGTCGCCGCGATTCAAAAGCTCGGTGGCTCAGCGTTGTATGCGACCCGATCACAGACGCTGGAACTCGGCGATCCGGATGAAGAAGAGGAGAACGAGGAAGCCAAGCCCGAACGAGTGCTGAACGCCGTTTTCATCGGCACCGATTGGACGGGGGGCGATGAGGGGCTGCGGCACGTGCGCCGCTTAACGAGGTTGACGGTTTTGTACTGGGTGAAGAAATCGCCCGTCAGTGAAGACGCGATCGCGTCGCTCCAGGGCGACATGCCGCGACTCAGCATTCAGCAACGCGGACCGGCCTACTTGGGAATCGGCCCGCTGTTCGACAACCGTGGCTGCGGCATTCAGCGCGTCCAACCGAATTCTGCCGCGGCGAAGGCCGGCATGCTGGCCCGCGACGTCATCACTCAGTTTGACGGCCGGCCGGTCGACGGTTTTGAAACGCTGATCGAACTGATCGGCGAGAAGCTTCCCGGTCAGAAAGTGTCAATTACGGTCCTCCGCAACGGCGAACCGCTCGAATTGACCGCCGAACTCACCGGTTGGCCGAAAGAAGTCGCGCCGTAGGTAGGCGTGAGACTTGAGTCCTGAGGCGCGAGACTGGCGCGCCGCTACGTGGATTTCCCTCAAGTCTCGGGCCTCGGGTCTCCAGCCCTACTGGCTGAACGCGGCGTACAGATCGTTGAGGATCGCCCGTTCCAGATCGGCGTCGCGGCCTTTGGGGATCCAGCCCGACGGAGCCGCCTGGCCTACGACCGAAACGAGATCGCGTTTCTGGGCGTTGTTCTCCAAAAATGTCGCCGCGCCGGCGGAGTTCGCCGCGGCGGCCACGTCTTCGAGTTCCTTATAGGCTTCGACGCCGATCAGGTAGCCGCCCTCGGCCGGCGTGACGGTGATGAAGGCCTTGCGGCGGATCGATTGCAGCGTTCCTTCAACGCGGCCGCGGAAACTACCGGGATCGGGATGCCACGGTTCGAGCAGTCCCGAGCCGGTTTTGTATTTCGTCTCGATCATGCCATCGAGCCGGTTCTCACGCTCGATGACGAACAAGTTCTCGTGGAGCACGTCTACGGAGCGCTCCCAGGCGAGTTCCTGATCGCTGACCGGCACAAAGATCGGGTTGCTCGCGACGGCGGGGCTGCGTAGGCTGGAACAGCCGGCGGAGCCGGCCACCAGCGCGACGAGGCACAGCCATGTCCGCGGGGAATATCGCATCGTGAGGAAATCATCGGTCAAGGAAGTGATGCGGGCGTAATGTCTCAGAGAAGTTCAGTTGCCTCAAGAGCAGGTTGAACGCCCGCATGCACGACAGACGCCGCGTGTAAGAGGTTCGAGAGTCCGATGTTGCATGAATTTGTCACCGTCGCGAACGTGGGCGATATTCCCGCCGGCGAAGGGCGGGCTTTCACGGTGCAAAGCCGGCGGATCGCCGTCTTCCTGAAAGACGGGAATTACTTTGCCATCAACGACTTCTGCCCACATATGGGGGCTTCGCTGGCGGAGGGCTATCTGGACGACAGCGGCGTCCTGTGTCCCTGGCATGCGTGGAAGTTCTGCGTGGAATCCGGCACTTGGCTCGACAATCCCAAGTCCAAAGTCCGCACCGAGACGTATCTCGTACGCGTCGAAGGGACAGCGATCCAGATCGGTATCCCGATGATTCCCAGTGCGCATAGTGAACAAAAATAAATGTGATAATCTAAAGTTTTCGACAGTTTTCCTACGGACGCTTTGCATAATTTGGGTAGCTTGCGGATAATATTCCGCGAGAGGGCTTGGCTGGGGGTCGATTGCGGAACATTCATCCGCAGTCGAAAGACGCTGGGCCTCTGACATTGTGCCCAGTAGCGTCACACGCTCGGTCCAGCGCCTCGGCGAGGTGCTAGGAGTGACGAGGCGATCGCCTTTAGCGCGAAGGCGAGGTTCCTACCGTTTTCCAGATGGAAAACGTGGTTGAGCCGACACGGAGGGAATTCGACCAGTTTCGCTGCGCGCCATGACCGCTCCATTCGTTGGAGTCGGAACAAATTCAGAGCGGTGCGGACGGCCACCTAAAGTCGCCGCATCTTTCCTAATAAACCCAGTCCGCAGGGTTCGATATGGACGAAGTGTTGCGATCCTGGACGGTGATCGTCCGGACTCGCTGCACACTCATCACCATGTTTGAGGCAAACCGGGACGGACAACGTTTGACCTGAAGGCAGAGGAAGATGCAACCACGTAGCCATGATATCCCCTTAGCGGTCATCGGATTGGGCTGCCGGCTCCCCGGCGCCGACAATCTCGACGACTACTGGCAGATGGTCCGCGACGGAAAAAGCGGCATCGTCTCGCTCCCCGAACAACGTCTCGACCGCTCCCTGTATTTCGATCCGGAACAGGGAAAGATCGGCCGGACCTATTCGCAGATCGGCGGCGTCGTTCCCGAACGGCCGTTGAAGCCCGAGATCTGTGCGCTGCCGCAAAAACTGATCGACGACTCCGATCCCGCGCATCTCATCATGTGCGAAGTCGCGGCGATGGCCTGCCGCAACGCCGGCTACGATCCGTTCAATCTGCCGCAGCGCAACGTCGGCGTCTACGTCGGCCATTCGGGCGGAAGCTGCCTGTCGGGTGAGTTCGCCACGTCGACCTACATCGAAGAAGTCGCCCAGCGGCTTTACGATGACGCGAACTTCCGCAAGCTGAGCCAGGAAGACCAGCTGGGCACGATTCGCCGCATCGTCGAGCGAGTGCACCGCGAAAAGCCGAAACGCCACGCCGACGGCGGGCCGGAAATGGCCGCGTACCAGGTCTCCGGCTTGGTTTCGGAAGCCTTCGGCTTGCAGGGGCCGTATCTCGCCGTCGATGCCGCGTGCGCGTCGTCGTTGATCGCGATGGCCATCGGCTGCCATGCGCTGCGGCAAGGCTTTATCGACATGGCGATCGTCGGCGGCGCGTCATACAGCAAGTGGTACGGCCTCGTGCTGTTCTCGATGGCGCAGTCGATCAGCGGCACCGGCTCGCGGCCGTTCGACGCCAATGCCGACGGACTGATCAGCTCCGACGGTTACGCGGCGGTCATTCTGAAGACGCTGCCGAAAGCGCTCGCGGACGGCGACAAGATTCAAGCCGTCATTCGCGGCATCGGCATTTCCTCGGACGGCCGCGGCAAGAGCCTGTGGGCGCCGCGGAAAGAAGGCCAGATCCAGGCCATTCACCGCGCTTACGGTCCCGGCGTATCGGCGGACGAACTGCAATACATCGAATGCCACGCCACGTCGACGCAGGTCGGCGACGCCACCGAACTCGGCGCGCTGTCCATGGCGCTCAAGGATCGCTTGCCCCGCGATCGCAAGCTGCCCATCGGCAGCGTGAAGGCGAACATCGGACACACGCTGGAATCGGCGGGCATCGCGGGCTTCGTCAAGACCGTGCTCTGCCTGCAGAACCGTGTGCTCCCCGGCCAGATCAACTTCCAGACGCCGAACCCCGACGTCGATTGGGCCAACATTCCGTTCGAAGTGAACCGGCAGATGCGCCCCTGGCCGGAACCGCTCCCCGGCAAGGCCCGCCGCGCCGCGGTGAACGCGTTCGGCATCGGCGGACTCAACGTCCACGTCGTCATCGACGACGCCCCGACGGAAGAGCTGCGCAAGCAGTATGCGGTTCCCGCCAACCTGCCGTCGCGGACGGCGATCACCGTCAAGGACCGCGACGAACGGAGCGTGGCGATCGTCGGCCGCGCCGCGATTCTCCCCGGCGCGCTCACGTTGAATGCCTATTGGGACCTGCTCGTCTCCGGCCGCGATCCGAAGACCGAAGTCCCGCTCGCGCGCTGGAACAAGGAGATCTACTGCAGCGGCGACGGCGAGTACCGGTTCAAAACCGGACTCGGCGGCTTTGTCAACGATTTCGTTTACGACTGGAAGAAGCACAAGGTTCCGCCGAAGCAGATCAACAACGCCAACCCGTTGCAGTTCATGCTGCTCGACGCCGCGGATCAGGCGCTGCGGGAAGCCGGCTACGATCAGAAGCCGTTCGACCGCACGCGGGCGGCGGTGGTGGTCGGCTCGGCGTTCGGCGGCGACTTCGCCTGCCAGTTGCAGATGGGCCTGCGGATTCCGGAATTCCAGATGTATCTCCGCGACGCGCTCCGCGAGCGGGGCGTGCCGGAGAACCTGATCGGGCCGATCGCCGAAGGCTATCAGCAGGCGCTGCTCAAGCACATGCCGGCGCTGTTGGATGAAACCGGCAGCTTCACGGCGAGCACGCTGGCGTCGCGGCTCACGAAGACGTTCGACTTCATGGGCGGCGCCTTGGCGATGGACGCCGGCGACGTCTCGTCGATCGCGGCGATTCACGCGGGCGTCGGCCTGTTGCTCGACGGCGCCGCCGACATGGTCCTCTGCGCCGCCGGCCAGCGGAACATGGATTTGAATGTCTTCGAAATCTACGAAATGAAAGGCCTGATGGCCGACGGCCCGACGAAGTCCCCCTACGACGTGAACGGCGGCAAGATGCTGCCGGCCGAAGGGGTCGGCGTCGTGCTGCTCAAGCGGCTCGTCGACGCCCAGCGCGACGGCGACCGCATCCACGGCATCGTCCGCGGACTCGCGGCGGCGGCGCATTGCGGCAACTACCTGGAAAACTTCCGCGCCGCTGCCGAGCGGGTGCTGGCTCAAACCGGAGTCGACGCCGCGCAAGTCTCTGTGCTGGAATCCGCGCGGTTCGCCGCCGATGAAGCCGACGTGGCCGACATCGAAGCCGCGGCCGAAGTCTTCCAGTCGGAGGACCGCGCCGTGCCGGTCGTGATGAACTCGGTCACCGGCCAGCTCGGCCACACGCTTGGCACGTCGGGCATGGCGTCGCTCCTCAAAGCGACGCTCGAAATGCAGCGGGGCGAAGTGCCGAAGAACGCGTATCTCACGCAGCCCGTTCCCACAATCAAGTCTCACGCCGACGTGCTCGCCGTCGCCGATGAAACACGCCGCTTGCACGCGACGCTGCCGAACGGCAAGACGATCGCCGACGTCGTCAATTGCACGTCGACCGGTCTGGTCTATCACGTCCTCGTGGAAGGGGGCGAGAACCTGCCGCAAGCTCCGGCGAACGCCAAGCCGGTGGTCCGTCCCGCCACGACGGCGCCATCCCGCACGATCCGGCTCGCCGCTCCGACGCGCGACGTCCTCCTGCAGGAGATCAACCGCATTGCCGTGAACTCGGACACGCTGTTCCAGACCGGCGGCCGCGATCACTTCAACGGCCAGGACCGCATCCGTCTCGCCGTGCTGGCGGAAGATTCCGCCGCGCTGACGAAGAAGCTGCGCCTCGCCGCGGAACTGGCGAATTCACCGAAGTCGCGCATGACGCTGGAACAACAGGGCGTCTTCCTGCTGGAAGTCGAGCACCGCGCGCCGAAGATCGCGTTCCTGTTCCCCGGCCAGGGATCGCAGTATGCCGGCATGCTCAAGGAACTCGTCGGCCAGGTTCCCGCCGCGGCGGAGAAGGTGCGCGAATTCAACGCGGTTCTCGGCCGCCTCGGCTATGGGTCGTTCGAAGACATCTGCTGGAACCAGACAGAGGCTCTCGGCAGCGACGTCTGGACGACGCAGTTGTCGATGCTCCTCGCCGATTCGCTGATGTACCACATCCTCACGTCGCAGGGCATCCGGCCCGACTTCATTAGCGGGCACAGCTACGGCGAAATTCCGGCGCTCGTCGCCGCCGGCGCGCTGTCGCTGGAAGACGCGATGAAACTGACCCGCGTGCGGACCGATTCGGTCGAAAGCCGCGACAGCACTCGCGGCGCGCTCCTATCGACGACGGCCCCGCTCGACGTCGTCGAGCCGATGCTCCGCCAGCGGACGGGCGTTTATCTCGCCAGCCACAACGCGCCGGATCAAACGGTTGTCGGCGGCACGCAGGACGCTGTGACGAATATCAAGCAATCGCTCGAAGCCGCGGGCTTCGCCTGCAAAGTGCTCAACGTGCCGCGGCCGTATCATACGCCGCTGTTGAACGACGCAGCGTCGCCGTTCCGCACGGCGATCGCCGGCATCCCGTTCCAGACGCCGCAGGTGAAATTCCTCTCCAGCGTGACGAACGACTACGTGACGAACGGCGAGACGGCCCGCCAGAACCTGATTCAACAACTGACGACGCCGGTCCGCTATGTCGATCTCGTCAAGAAACTCGCCGCGGACGGGGCGTCGATCCTGATCGAAGTCGGCCCGCAGCAAGTGCTGACGCGGCTGAATCAACGCATTCTCTCCGAGCAGCCAGTGTCGGCCGTCTCGTCGGATCAGCCTCGGCAGCCGGGCCTCGTCGCCCTGCAGCGCGTCCAGACGCTGCTGGAAGCCGCGGGCGTCCAACGGACGACCGCCGCCCCTGTGCCTATTCATCAGAAAGCCGCCGTGAACGGAATTCTGTTCTTCGACGCCACCGCCCGTCGGCGGAACGGCAACGGCCAAGTGGCGAAGGTCAAGAGTCCAGAGCCGGCAACGGTGGTCGTTGCGACGCCGACCGTCGCGGCTCCGGCGCCGAGCCCTCAACCTGCTGCCGTTGGTCCCACGCTCAACCGCGACGAAGTTCTCGCGTTCATGATCAACTTCGTGGTGGATCAGACGGGTTATCCCGCCGAGATGGTGGAACAAGACGCCGACCTCGAAGCGGACCTCGGCATCGACAGCATCAAGAAGGCGCAGCTCATCGGCGAGCTCGCCGAGAACTACGAGATGAAGCATCTCGCCGGACAGTTGCAGAACCTGTCGCTGGACGACT
>CAZDGB010000115.1:0-19921 GCA_964504645.1 uncultured Planctomycetaceae bacterium
CAAAGCAAATCCCGGTTAGAAGACGAACCGGGATTTAATGTCCGGCTTGATACAACTGCTTCACGACGCCGTCGAGGAAATCGGCGAGGTGCTCCGCGGCTTGCGTCGCCTGTTCGCGCAGGCGGAACAAATCGGTGATGCTGCTCGGCCGCTTCCACAGCGAGCCGACAACCGCTCCGAATCGCACCGCCCCGGTGTCGCCGAAGATCGACATCACTTCCGGCGGCAGATCGGCGGAGAGGTCGTCGCTGATCACGCGGAACGCCAGAAACTTGCGGTGCAGTTCGCGGCAGACTTGCGCCACGGCGAACGTCTCCATGTCGACGGCGAGGCTGCCGGTCTTTTCCGCCAACGCATGTTTCTCGGCGATCGTGCGGACGATTTTGCCGACGGTCGTCACGCGGCCGACGTGCAGATGCCGGGCCGGATCGGACTCCATGCCGAGATCGATTTCCAGCTTTCCGCCGCTTTCGTCGACGAGTTCGTTCGCCGCGACGATATCGCCGACCTTGAGCTGCGGCTGCAAGGCTCCGGCGTATCCACACGAAAGGACCCACGCCGGCGAATGGGCCGCGAGGAGCGCCCGCGTCCCGCGCTCTGCTTTCGCCATCCCGGCGCCGGATTCGACGACGACGACCCGAATTCTATCGTACAGCGCCCCGCGAAATGTGAACCCGGCCTCCGTGTAACTGCGCTGCCGCTCGCACCGGCTGAGAAACGGCCCGAGTTCCATCGGCACCGCGCAAACGATCCCGATATCGGCGTGAGCGTCGTCGGGGGAAGGAGAGGCGCTGGGCATGGTTTGTCACTTCGTTTCCGCGGCTTCGAACTTTCGCAAGAATTCAATCAGCGCCTCGACGCCCGCTTCCGGGAACGCATTGTAGATGCTGGCCCGCATGCCGCCGACGCTGCGGTGGCCCTTTAATCCGTCGAACCCGGCTTTGGTCGCGGCGGAACAGAATTTCGCGTCGAGTTCAGCGTCGCCCGTCACGAACGTGACGTTCATCAACGAGCGGCTGTCTTTGTCCGCGGTTGGTTGGAACATCCGGCTCTGGTCGAGATACGCATACAGTTTCGCGGCCTTGCGGCGGTTGAGCGCGGCCATCGCTTCCAGTCCGCCTTGTCCCTTGATCCACTTCAGCACGAGGTTCATCAGGAAAATCGCGAACGTCGGCGGCGTGTTGTACATCGAATCATTCTTGGCGTGCGTGCGGTATTGCAGCATCGTCGGCAAGGTTTTCGGACCGCGTTCGATCAGATCGTCGCGAATGATGACCAGCGTCACGCCCGCCGGGCCGAGATTTTTCTGCGCCCCGGCGTAGACCAGCGCATGCCGCGAGACGTCCCACGGGCGGCTGAAGATGTCGCTGCTGGCGTCGCAGATCAGCGGGACGTCTTTCGGCACGTGAGGGATCTCGGCGAACTCGGTGCCGAAGATCGTGTTGTTCGACGTGTAATGGACATACGCCGGCTGCGCACTGAACGTGTTCGTCTGCGGAATGTAACAGTAGTTGCGGTCCTGGCACGAACAAGCGACGTGCGTGTTGCCGAACAAGCGGGCTTCTTCGATGGCTTTCTCGGCCCACGCGCCGGTGACGAGGAAATCGGCGGTGGCGTCTTTCGTCAGGAAGTTCATCGGAATCATCGCGAACTGCGTAGACGCGCCCCCTTGCAGGAAGAGGACTTTGTAGTTCGCGGGGATGCTCCCGACTTCGCGGCACAGGGCTTCCGTTTCCTCGTAGACCGCGACAAACGCCTTGCCGCGATGTGAATGTTCGAGGATGCCGATACCCGTCGAGCCGAGCGAGAGGAGATTCTCGCGGGCTTCGGCGAGGACCGATTCCGGCAGGACCGCCGGTCCGGCGGAGAAATTCCAAATGCGTTGGGTCATGGTCAAAATTCTCAGGGCTACAAACAAAGCCCGCCGTCGGCGACGGCGGGAACCACGCTTCGGTGAAGCGTCGCTAAACACACAAATCTCAGATTTTGCCGCACAGCGTCTTGCCGGTGCTGAGCAGGTCGTCGCAGGCTCGCGCGAGGCGTTTCGCCATGCCTTCTTCGGCTTTCTAGAGGTAGCTCCGCGGGTCGTACGCTTTCTTATCGCCGATCTCGCCGTCGACCATCAACACGCCGGCGTAGTTCTTGAACATGTGATCGACGATGGGGCGGGTGAAGGCATATTGGGTGTCGGTGTCGATGTTCATCTTGATCACGCCGTAGGCCAGCGTCTCGCGGATCTGCTCGGTCGGCGTGCCGGACCCGCCGTGGAACACGAGATCGAACTTCGCCGCTTTGCCGTGCTTGCCGATGACGGCGTCCTGGCCTTGCTTGAGGATATCGGGCCGCAGCTTGACCGCGCCGGGCTTGTAGTGGCCGTGCACGTTGCCGAACGTCGCCGCGAACATGTACCGGCCGAGGCCGTGCAGCGCGTCGTACACGCCCAGCATGTCTTCCGGCGTCGTATAGAGCTTGGAATCCGGCACGTGTTCCATTTCGGAACCTGCCGCGCCGTCTTCTTCGCCGCCGACGACGCCCGCTTCGACTTCCAGAATGATTTCCTGCTCCGCGCAGAGTTTGAGCAGCTCTTTGCTCAGCTTCATGTTCTCGTCGAGCGGCAGGTTGGACGCGTCCAGCATGTGCGACTGGAACAAGTTGCCGTGTCCCGCCGCGCGGCGTTTCGCCGTTTCCTGAATGAGGGGCTTCAAGAAATCCTCGACGTTCTTCGGCGGGCAGTGGTCGGTGTGCAGCGCGACCATCACGTTGTGTTTCGCCGCCAGGCGATGCGTCGCCTCGGCCAGCACGACGGTGCCAAGGACTTTGTCCTTGACGTTGAGTCCTGCGGCAAACTCGCCGGCGCCGGTCGAGAACTGAATGATGCCGTCCGACTTCATGTCGCTGAATGCCTTGAGCGCCGCATTGATCGTGCTGAGCGACGAACAGTTCACCGCGGGATAGGCGTAGTCTCCCTTCTGGGCGGCATCGAGCATCGCGGCATACTGTTTCGGCGTGGCGATCGGCATGTTTCTGGCATCCTTGGTTTCGATTCGCGTGATGGCGTTGATGGCGATGTTAGCGTTTTACGGCGGATGGTCCAACCCTCATGGAAATGGTGGATGGTGGATGGTGGATCGCGGAGGGGAAAGCCAAATCCATCGACGGCTTCCCATCCGAAGTCTGCGATCCGAGATCCTCTATTCTCCACTCACTCGCTGCCCAAGCGTTTGGCAGCTTTGTGGAGAGCGGCCTCCCGTTCCCACTTGCCGAATCTCTGCAAGAGGTTGCATCGCGGTGAGTTAACTCCGCGTGCGTGATTTCCCTCGCGCGATTGGCATGCCGGTTGCAATTCCGTCCGGCGACGCTCAGCACGCCCTTAGGGATTTTGATTCGAGACTGTTACCCGCCTTTGCCATTGCCCTTATACAGGGCAATCCCGCCACAGACCAATTCCAGGGATGGAAGGAGAACTGCTGATGTCGTCGCTGATCGTGCGCCTGGTCTATTCCTGCTTTGCGCTGCTGCTCAGCCCATTGGGGTATTTGCGCGAAGTGATGCTGTGCGCCGGACTGCTCGCGGCGGCCCTCTGTGCGCTGACGTCGGTGCAAACCTGCGTCGAAAACCGCAGCGCGGCGAGCGGCGAGAAAGTCGTCAACTCGTGCATTTCCCGTCTGGCCGTCGATCCCTACACCGATCAGGTCTATCTGTTGCAGGATTTTCGGGAAATTGTCTCGCTCGATTCGTCCGGCCTGGAGTTGCATCAGCGGACGGTCCCGACGCTGGAGCGGTTCCACTTCGGCCGCGACGCCTCCGGCTGGTCCTTCGTGGGTCAGGAACACGGCGACAAATTTATCTGGTGGCATTCGACGGTCGGCGAATCGAATCTGATGAGCCAGGAGGAAACCGAGGAAGTTGTCGACGCGAGTCTGTCGCACGACGGACGCCATCTTGCCGTGCTGAAACGGGGGGCGGAGATCCGCCTGTGGCAGATGTCCGACGATGGGCCTTTGGCGGCCCGGCGTTATCGAATGCCCCGCGCGGTTTCGGACATCAGTCTCTCGCCGCTCGGCGGACGGATCGTCATTCAATCCGGCGGCGCGAATCTGCAATGGTTGAACGCCGCGACCGGAGAAGCGCTGTCGGACCGGATTCCGCTGGGGTCTTTGATCTGGTGCACCGCATGGTCGCAAGATGAGAACTGGTTTGCCGCCGGGACCGAAGATCGCCAGATTCGCATCTGGAATGCACGGGACTTGTCCGCGCCGGCGAGCGCAATCCAGGTCGATGGCATGCCGATGAGCCTGGCCCTGACCGCCGACGGCCGCTGGCTGGTGGCGGGCATGTCCGGGGGCGAATTGAAAGCGTGGCACGACGGCGAACTGAAGTGGTCGCGGCAAGCCCACCACGTCAATGTTCGTGCCATCGACCTCAGCGGCGACCAACAGCGCGTCGTCACGGCCTGCGGCGAGGGCCGCATCACAGTCCACAACGTGGCAACCGGCGAATTCGTATCCGAGATCAAACGCACGATTCACTGATTTGATCTGCCGGCATCAGCGCACGAACGGCGTGCGGCCGGCAAATGCCGCCTCCGGTCCGAGCCGCTCTTCCCAGCGCAGCAACTGGTTGTACTTGGCCAACCGTTCGCTGCGGGCCACCGAGCCGATCTTGATCTGGCCGGCGCCGGTGGCGACCGCAAGATCGGCGATGGTCACGTCCTCCGTTTCGCCGCTGCGGGCGGAGACGACCGGCCGGTAATCGTGATCCAGGGCCAACCGCATCGTCGTGAGCGTTTCGGATAGCGTGCCGATCTGATTTAGTTTGATGAGCACACTGTTAGCGACGCCGCGGTCGATGCCACGCTGCAAGCGCTCGGGATTCGTGGCGAACAGATCGTCGCCGATGAGTTGAGCGCGTGCGCCGAGTTTCTGCGTCAACAATTCCCAGCCGTCCCAGTCGTCTTCCGACACGCCGTCTTCGATGCTCAAGATCGGCGACCGCTCGACGAGGCGGCAGAGTTCGTCGACCATCTCCGCCGACGTCAGCGACCGCGTTCCGCCCGACGTGAGGTGATACTTTCCCTCGTGGTAGAAGTGCGTCGACGCCACATCGAGCGCCAGGCCGACGTCGCGGCCCGGTTGCAGTCCGGCTTGTTGGATCGCGGTGAGAATCACGTCAATCGCTTGCTCGTGCGACGCGAGCTTCGGGCCGTAACCCCCTTCATCGCCGACGAGGACGCCTTCAAATCCCTGCGACGTGAGGAGCGACCCAAGCCGGAAGTACGTTTCGACGATCCAATCGAGGGCCTGTGAATAAGAGCTTGCGCCGACAGGGATGATCAGAAAATCCTGGAAATCGAGATTTTTCCCCGCGTGTAGCCCGCCGGAAATCATGTTGACCATCGGCATCGGCAACGACGTGATGCCGAGTTGCTTTGGCTTGGTCCCCTCTCCGCCGTGGGGGAGAGGGTTAGGGTGAGGGGGGGACTGGTCGCGCGGCTGACTTCTAGATTTGGTCGCCGACCAAATCTGAAAAAAATGTTCAACCGCCGTGCTGCCCAGCGCGTCGGCGGCGGCGTAGGCCGTTGCCAGCGAACACGCGAGAATCGCGTTCGCGCCCAAGCGCTGCTTGTTCGGCGTGCCATCCAGTTCGCAGAGGAGCGCGTCGACAGCGCGTTGATCGGCGGCGTCTCTCCCGATCAAGGCTGGGCCGAGAACCGTGCGGACGTGTTCCACCGCGCGGCGTACGCCGAGACCTTTGAGCCGCGTCCCGCCGTCGCGGAGTTCCCACGCTTCCGCCGCGCCGGTGCTGGCGCCGCTCGGGGCGATGGCCCGCGCGGCGCGGCCGCCCTCGCAGCGGATTTCGGCCTCCACCGTCGGACGTCCGCGGCTGTCGAGAACCTCGCGAGCTCGAACTTCAACGATCGTCGGCATGTATCACTTCCTCGGACAAACGGCGAAACGCTTCGTCGAAATCGGCCGGCGGCGCGGCGAACCAGCGCAGCGTCACGTCGCGCACCAACTGCTGGTGGGCCGGATTGGTCAAATAATCCACCGGGCTTTTGCCGTCGACGCGCGACAACAGGCACGCCGCCAGATGGAGCACGGCCCGCTGCGAAAGCTCCTCGATCGGGTGGCCGGGGCTGGAGCCGCTTTGGGCGAAGCCCCGGTGATCGATGTCCGGTGCACCGGGGCTTCGCGAAGCGCTCCAGCCCCGGCCAGCCGACATCGACTCGCGATAAGCGTTCCACGCGGCAAAGATGCCGGCGATCATCTCTGCGCGTACATTCGGCAGCGCGATTGCTTTGAGCCACAGATGGCTGAAAAAGAAACCGAGGTCGAACGCCGGGTCGCCGTAGTGGACCGTCTCGTGATCGACGAGCGTCACGCCGTCGGGATGCACGAGCAGATTCTTTGGGCTGAAATCGGCGTGGACGAGCGCTGCCGCGCATCGCGGCATGTTGTCGATGAGCTGGTCGATGGCCGGTTGAATCGCCGGATGAACCTGCGCGATGCGCCGGTAAAACGGATCGACGCGCAATTCGAAAAACACCGTCGTGTCGTCGGCTTCGGGAAACAGGCGACGTTGTCCCCACGTGCCGGCGTGAATCTGACCCAGGAGCGAACCGGCCTGTGTGTATAGCTGCGGGTTGACGACGCCGGACACCAGTTGACGCTTCCAGACGACGTGATCGGCCCGCACGGCCGACATCGCATAGCAGTAATTTTCGCGGTCTTCGAAGAGCACCGCCGGAACCGCTCCTTCGGGCAAAACTTGCGACAGCGCCCGCTGGGCGTCGGCTTCGCGATAGATCCGTTCGATCCGGCTGAACCAGTCGGCCTTTGTACGCAGTTGCGCCCGCGATTGTTTCAGCACGAACGGCAAACTCGCCGCCGGCGTGATGAGAAACACGACGTTCGATACGCCGCCCGCAAGCAGTTCGACGCGCGCCGTTTCGTTCCGGCCGAGCCGGCCCCGTTCGCGCAAGTAATCGCAGACATTGTCGGTGGCGAGTTCCCGCATGCCGCGACTATGCGGCGCGGGCGCGCCGGATGCAACAGTCGCGCGGAATGTTCGGGAAATCCGTGAGGATGCCGACTGCAACTGCTTGCCCGTGCGGGGGATAGGCTGCGACTTCTCCGATTGTTTCTCGGGAAGAGCCGCGCGGGCGGGAAACGAAGTTCCCGCGGCGGGTCGGCCGACATCTAAGGAGGACGTTGGAGTTCCGGGGTCAGCCGGTCTTCGCCGGACGGCTCGAGCCGGGACTCTAACTAACGCAACCGTCAGCAGGGATTCGACGGAAAACAGGTAAAAAAATCGGAATCTGATTGCCCACTTCCGCGCGGGCGATTTAAGATAGGGGCGGTGTCCCTCGGGCCATCGTCACCATTCGCCGTTGAGCGACGCATCGAGAACACTTCCCTCTCTGCTGGACTTGCGAAAGGACCATCATGCTGACCCGCACCGTGGCGGTGGCGTTGACGGCGACCCTGCTCCTTGCGACCGGAGCCGAGGCCGCTGCGAAGAAGTCGACCAAGAAGGTTACCGTGCTCAAGCCGGGCGCGGCGATCCCGGAGGCTCGCGAAGTCGAGTTGTTCGAGGCGATCGAAGGGGGCGACATCACGGCCCGCGTCATTCCCAAGGATCCGTTCAGCGCCAAGGTCTTCATCGAGAACAAGACCGATGAGCCGCTGAATATCAAGTTCCCCAAAGCGGTTGTCGCGGCTCCCATCCTCGCTCAGTTCGGTGGCGGCATGGGCATGGGGATGGGCGGTGGTATGGGCGGCATGGGCGGCGGCATGGGTGGTATGGGTATGGGCGGCATGGGTGGAATGGGTGGTGGTGGCGGCCAGATGATGGGCGGTGGCATGGGCGGTATGGGCGGAGGCATGGGCGGCATGGGAGGTATGGGCGGCATGGGAGGTGGTATGGGAGGCATGGGCGGCGGCATGGGCGGCGGATTCTTCTCCGTCCCGCCGGAAGCCACCGTCGGCGTCAAGCTCAACACCGTTTGCCTGCAGCACGGCAGGCCCGATCCGGCTTCTCACATGCGCTACAAGCTCGTTCCGGTCGAACTCGTCACCAAGAATTCCGCGCTCACCGAATTGATGACGATGGTCGGCAGCGGCAAACTCAACCAGCAGGCGGCCCAAGCCGCGGCGTGGCACATGACCGACAACCTCAGTTGGGCGGAACTCGCTTCCAAAGAACTGATCCAGATCGGCGGCGTCCGCACGTCATACTTCTCTGGCGATGAACTCGCCGGGGCGCAGCAACTGCTCGGCGCCGCCATGCAGCGCGCTCAGCAGAACAAGTCCGACGACGAGGAAGAAAAGTCCGACGAGCCGAAGCCGGCGACGACCCCGTCGCGCCGCACGGCCCGCGTCTCGCGAGCCAAGTAATTCGGCTTGGATAAATACCGAAGCCCGGTTTCCCGCGCGGAAGCCGGGCTTCTTTTTTTGTAGCCCGGCACTCTCCGAGTGCGGAACTTCGGCACTCGGAGAGTGCCGGCTACGTAGAGGCGCGGGGGCGGCCTCCCCGCTTCACTTCCACGGGTCCCCTTCTACCGTCGCGCACCGTTCGTCGACGACGATCCGTTCCGGCATCGGGCCGGCGTAGACCCACAGCATCTCCATCGTCCCCTTCGATTCGTTGATGAAGTAGTGCACGCGGCCGCGCGGCTGCAACGCCGTCGCCTTGTTGCTCATCGTGTAACGACGGCCTTCGACCACGCACGTCGCTTCGCCGGAGATAATGCTGATCGATTCGTCGAAATCGTGGTAATGGGCCGGCAGCCGCCCGCCGGGATGGAACAGGCCGTAGCCGCCCGACATCGTCATGCCGGGCATCAACTGGCTGTTGAAGCAGTCGATGAACTCCGTGTTCGGCCCCGCCGGTTTGCGCGGAGCCGTGGCGTATCGGTTGACCCGCTCCGCCCCCGGCATGCCCGTCGAATCGTCGGGCATGCTCCGCTTCGTGAAGAACTTGTCGACGAGTGTTCGTGACGGCGTGTCGCTGTTGACAGAGACGTGCACCACGGCCGGCTCGGTGTTCGACGTGTTCCGCGCCTGGTGCGAGAACCCCGTCGGCAGGACGATGTTGTCCAGCCGTTTCAAGGCGTAGCAGCGGCCTTCGACTTCCATCGTCAGTGAACCAGACAGCAGCGTGACCGATTCCGGAAACGTGTGCTCGTGATACGGCAGCACGGCGCCCGGGGCGAACGTGACGTAACCGGTCGTGAGGTTTTTGGCCGCGTTGTGTTTGCCAACGAGGCAATCGAGCTTCACGCCGCGGGCCAGTTCGACCTGCGGGCCGGAACCGGCGCTGCTCATCACTTCCGGCCGATCGGGCCGCATCGACTCCGGCGGACGCGACGCCGGGGCGACCGGCACGACGGCGGACGGAATCAGCGATGACTGCGGCGCGTGATCGCGGCCCAGCACGTTCAACCGGCTCCGGACCGCGCCGAGCAACAGCCCGGCATCCAATCCGACGGCGAGCATGCGGAAGCCCTGCGCCTGGCGTTCCTTGAGATTCTCCGGACTCGTCGTGACGACGCCGCAATGCTTGCCGGCGTTCCGCAGGACGTCTTTCATTTTGAGAATCTGCTCGGCGATGCCCGGCCCTTCCCATTCGCCTTTGAAGCCCGCCGACGCGGAGAAATCCGCCGGGCCGAAGTAGCAGACGTCGACGCCCGGAATCTGCGCGAGCCGCCCGATGTTCTGGGCCGCGCGAACCGTTTCGAAGATCGGCACCACGAGCACCTGCTCGTTGGCGTCCTGCGTGTGTTCGACGAAGCATTGCCCCCAGCACGTCGCCCGTTCGGCCCCGATGCCGCGCAGTCCTTCGAGCGGATAGCGGGCGTAGCGGACGGCCTGTTCGAGCTGTTCGGTCGTTTCGATCCACGGAATGACGACGCCATCGGCCCCGATGTCGAGCGCCCGCTTGATCGACCCGCCGTTGAGTTCGGCCAACCGCACCAAGGCGACGGTCTCGCTGCGGACCGTGGCCCGAATGTGCTCCAGAATCTCTTTCCAATCGAGATGCCCATGCTCGGCGTCGATGACGACCCAATCCAACCCGAGCGCCACGGCCATTTCCGTGATGCTCGGCGACTCGAGCGTGACCCACAGCCCGAGGACCGTCTGATCCTGAGCCAGCTTTTGTCGAAACGCCTTCAGCGCGGCAGTTTTCATACGAAGTTCTTCTTCCGGTCCCCTCGCCCCCGCCGCGGGGGAGAGGGTTAGGGAGAGGGGGCGAGCGCTTCACAGCGCCCGAATCTAGTCACCTTCGCAGCAGAGTGTCGGCAAACCAGCGAAATGCGTCAACTGGGAAACGGCTTGAACTCCAGTTCGCAGGATTTGCTAAGATCGATCATCCCGCAGTGATCCGCGGCGTCTACCGCTCCGTTCTTCGCTTTCACGCCATGAACGTTCCCAAACCTCGCGAGACGCGCCCCGACCGGAGTTACGTGCCGTGGTACCGGCGGATGATTCCCCGCCGCCGCACGGTCGCGGTGATGATCGCGCTGTTGCTCGCGACGCCGGTCGGCATCCGGTGGTACCGCCTCTGGCGCATGCCCGACGTGCCGGTGCCGTTCGATGTCGAAGAGTTCAGCCAGGTGCCGCCGGAGGACGAGAACGCGTTTTACTATTTCCGGCAGGCGGCGGATCGGCACAAATCGAGCGATATGAGCCTTGAGAATCAATGGCTTGGCCCGCACGGTGAAGTCCTGTGGGAGCATGTGCCGGAAAACGTGCGCACGTGGGTTGAACAAGGGCAAACGACGTTGAGGTTATTCAGACAAGGAGCACGCTGCTCATCGGCCAGCCGAATTCCACCAACGGATCACACATTTTGGCAATCTGTTTTCAAGGATCCGGTAATTCGTTCGATCGAAGATATGTCCCGCTTGGCTCGACTGGAAGCCGCAAGATTGATGCATTCAGGGCAAACCGAAGAGACGGCGGAACTGTTGAACGATTCCTTTCGCGCCACGCGACACCTCGGCCGCCGGGGCGGGATGGATGATCGATCCAGCGGTCGGCACTCTCACTGGTTGAGTTCGCTCGCCTGGCGTCAATGGTCGCAACATCCCCAGGTGACGGCGGATGACATCGATGCGGCCCTGATGCGAATTCGTGAGGATTGGAAACTGACGCCTCCGGCGTCCGATCAGTTCAAGGTGGAGTATTTCGGTGATCTTGAAGTTGTGAATTCATCCATGACGGACTGGCGTAACCAGTTGGATGGTTGGCTAGCCGATAATGTTTTCGCACACACAAGGTGCGAGATCCAACCGCTCTTATCACGGTTTGGCGATATTCTCCCGGGATGGCAGGTTCCGTGCCTTTGGACGCTCGGCGAACCGGAGCTGACGGCCCGCGCCATTCGGATGGAACTGACGCATGTGCTCAAGTATTGCGATCTCCCCTATGCCGATTTCCCGCCGTTGGTCGACGGATCGCTTCGCGAAACAACGGAATTGACCGGCGGTCTGACCGCTCGGAGGTTAAACGAGCGGATTCATCGGTCGATGTTCACTTCGATTGTGATCGACACCATGTTCCCAATCGAAGGCCATCTCGAAGCGAACCGTCACGAAGCCGCCCGGCAGGCACTGCTCGAAACGGAGCTCTCACTACAGGCCCAATTCCGCCGCCGCGGCGTCGCCTCACGGGCCGACGTGGAACAACTCGCCGCCGAGTTTCCCTGGCCGGTCGATCCCTGTTCCGCGGAAAGACGCCCGTTGCGGTTCCGTTCGGACGACCAAGGCCTCGTGATCTGGAGCGTCGGACCGGATGACCGTGACGACAACGGGCCGCTGGAGGAAGAAAATCGAATGAAGGACGTGACCACCGTTATCCCGTGGCCGAAGGCGGAGTGACGCCGATCCCTCAGGCGAGCGGCGCGGCGTCAGCCCGCCGTGGGCTGGTAGAATGCCGCGAACTCATTTGTTTCGCGGACCACGGCATGACCGCTCCGTTCCTCTACTACCTCACGCTCGACCGCACCCGTCTCTCCGAGGACGATTACTCCCTTTCCATCCCCGCCTTGCAGAACGTCTCCCAGCTCGACCTACATCCCAAGGTCACGTATTTCATCGGCGAGAACGGCACGGGCAAGTCGACGCTGCTGGAGGCGATTGCCGTCGCCGACGGCTTCAATCCCGAAGGGGGCAGCCGGAATTTCAATTTCTCGACGCGCGACACGCATTCCGATTTGTGGAAGTGCCTGCGACTGGGCCGCGGTCCGCATCCCGAACGCCGCAGCGACGGCTATTTCCTGCGGGCCGAAAGCTTCTACAACGTGATTACGGAGATCGACAACCTCGGCGTCGAGGGTGGCTACGGCGGCAAGTCCCTGCATCTGCGTTCGCACGGCGAGTCATTCTTCACCCTGTTCATGGAGCGCTTCCGCGGCAACGGCTTCTATCTCCTCGACGAACCCGAATCGGCCCTCTCGCCCAAACGGCAGCTCAGTTTTCTCACACGCATGCACGACCTGATCGAGAGCGGCTCGCAATTCCTCATCGCGACCCACGCGCCGATTTTGATGGCGTATCCCGACGCCTTCATTTACCAGTTCTCGCCGCAAGGCATCGAACGGGTCGCGTACGAGGAGACGGAGCATTATCAGATCACGAAGTTGTTTCTCTCTCGGCGCGAGTCGATGTTGAAGGAATTGATGAGGCCGGAAGAAGCGTGATATGATTCGGTTGCTGACCGTTCCCTCTTCACCAGCAGTTACGTGCCATGGCCAGCGTCATCACGCTTCCTCCGGAAACCAGCGACGATCCGGTCATTCGCCGGAAAATGACGCTGGCCGAATTCAATTCACTTCCCGACGATCCGGAGGTCGATCGCTTCCTCCTGCGCGGCGAACTCTGGGAATTGCCGATGACCAAACGCAACCGTTGGCATTCGGGGATCGAGGCGCGAATCTCTCAGTTGCTGCTCAATTGGAAGGATCGTCTGCCATTGGATCGATTCGAAGTTTTCAGCGGAGAAGTGGGCTGCGAACTGCCCGATCAGGATTCGGGCGTTGGCATCGACGTGGCCGTCTTCGCCGCGGAGACAATTGCGGCGCAACCTCCGAAAGAGCCCTATATCGTCGGCGCGCCGATTCTCGCCGTCGAAATCCTGTCGCCGTCCGATACGCAGGAACTCGTCACGAAGAAGCTGCGCACGTATCTTGATTCCGGCGTGAAGTTCGTGTGGATTGTCGACCCCGACATCGAAACGATTACGGTCCACCAGCCGGACGCGGAACCCTTCATGCTGCGAAAATCGGACGAAATGCTCGGCGACCCGCATCTGCCGGGACTGCGATTTTCGGTCAGCGCCGTCTTCGAGTAGCCTCAGTCATACGACTGCAAATAATGATTCCGCTTCACGCGCGGCTCGAAGGCGTAGAGCTGCGCATTCCGCAAGTGGAACCGCAGCCGAATCGGGCGGCCTTGGAGCAGGTGGCAGTCGGTGTCGCCTTTCCACGCAGCGGCGTGCCGGACGCTGTCGGTGGTGATCGCGTCGCAATCGTCCTTGCCGAAACCTTCGATCGGTTTGCCTTCCAAATCCAGGGCCTCGATTTGCAGCGAACCACCGGTGGCGTCGGCGTTGATTTCCAGCGTGTCGCCGAGGAAGACGAGCGGCTTCGTCGTCAGCGTGCCCGGCTCATCGCCGGCGTTCACCGAGACAAAACCGTCGAGACGGAGTTTCGCCAGGCCGACACCTTTGTCGGGCTCCTTCGGGTTCGGATCGAGCATCGGCGGGTCGCCGATCCACGTCCACCAGTTTTTGGCGTTGATGCCGGTGTAATAGAACCAGTGCTCGTCGCCGACGATAATTGGCTCCGGCGTGTAGATCGGGGAAACGGTCCCCCAATCCCAGGCCTTGTCTTTCTCGCCATACGGCAGAAACACGGCGTCGAGCGCGATCGGCTTCCAGTCCTTGTCGGCCTGCAATTCTCGCGGCGAAATCGCGCCCTGTTTGCCGACGCGCGTCCACGTGACGCCGTTGCGGCTGTAAGCCAGATGCAGATTCTTGCGGTCGGTCCACGGCGCGTCGTCGGGGATCGGCTTGAGCGATTCCGTGTGGTACGCGGCGACCAGACCGAACCAGACGCCGGCACGCGCGAACGGCGCCATCTGATAGAACTGCGTGACGAGCGGACCGTCCATCTTCGTCTGCGGCAAGACGGTGACCTTCGGCGACCAGTGGAGAAAGTCCTCGCTTTCGGTCCGGCTGATGATTCGCGTGTTGGGCGGGCCGAACCGCATGTAGGCCACGTACCGCTGCCGCCGGGCGTCCCACAGCGGGCAGCTTTGCGTGTCGCTGAACGGGATCGAGTGCAGTTCTTTATCGGCGGTCCAGTCGATGCCGTCCGGCGAGAAGGCGACGCTGGTCGTCAGCGATTTCGACGTTCCGTCGGGCAGGCTGCTGAAGATCATCTTGTAGCGCCGGGCCGGATCGGGATCGCGGGCATCCCGAAAAATACCGGACGCCTGGAAGCCTTGCACCGCCGGTTGACGCACCTGGTTCGTCCCCTGCTCGTTGAGGGACGGCTTGGTCCAGTCGATGCCGTTCGGCGACGTGGCGTACATCAGCAGCGCGCTGGTCGCCTCCTTCTGGCCCCAGTTCTCATACCACAGCTTGAAGAGGTTTTCGTCGGGATCATAGATCAGTGTGGCGTAACCCGGTCCGGAGGGTTCCCACGGCTTGTCGCGCTTCAACACCGGATTTTGTTCGTATTTCTTCGGCTGATGGAGTTGCCTGGCGACACCCTGCGACTCGGCAATGAGGACGTCATCGACGAACAACTGTTTGCCATGGATGATCGTGGCCTCGCCGAGCAGATCGTCGTTGAGCTCCTTGAACATTCCCGGCGGGGCTTGGCGATTCTGGGCTGCCGCCGGCAAGACCAGGTATGGCAAAACCGCGGAGAAGATTATCGCGACGCGAAACCACGAAGTCATGATGCGCCTTTGCTGGCCACGGCTCAGTCGTAGGATTGCAGATAATGATTCTTCCGCCCGCGCGGCTCGAACGCGTAAAGCTGCGCATTTTGCAGATGGAACCGCAGGCGGATCGGGCGGCCTTGCAGCAGGTGGCAATCCGATTCCCCCCTCCACGACGCGACCTGTCGTACGCTGTCGGCGGCGATCGCGTCGCTGTCGTCTTGGGTAAATCCAGAAATCGGCTTGCCGTCGACATCCAGCGCTTCGACGCGGAGCGAGCCGCCTGCGGCGTTCGCGTTGATTTCCAGCGAGTCGCCCAGGAAGACGAGTGGCTTGGTGGTCAGCGTGCCAGGATTGTCGCCGGCGTGCACGGAGACGAAACCGTCGAGCCGCAGAGTGGCCAAGCCGATGCCGCTTTCAATCGGTTCGGGATGATAGGACGCCCAATGCCGATTGCGGGTTCCGCCGTAATAAATACGGATCTCGTCGCCGACGACGAGCGGCGGATGATGTGGATAAACCTGCCCCCAGTCCCAGTCGTTGTCCGCCGTTCCATGCGCGAGGAACGTCGCTTCATCCGCCGTCTTCTTCCAGTCGCGGTCGCTGCGGAGATCGGCGGCCGTCAACGCGCCGAACGCAGCCACGCGCTGCCAGGTGACGCCGTTGCGGCTGAAAACGAGCTGATTGTCCACGCGGTCCATCCACGGTTTATCGGCGGGGATCGGCTGGATCGTCTCGCCGTGATACGTGTTGAGCAGGCCGAGGTAGACGTTTCCGTAGGGCAGGGCGGTGAAGGTATAGAACTCTGTCGCATACGGCGCGTCGAGCTTCGTGTTGTTCTTGAGCACCGTCAGTTTCGGCGACCAGTTCACGAAGTCGGAGCTTTCGATCCGGCTGACGTGGCGGATGTTCGGCGGCCCGAACCGCAAGTAGGCCACGTACCGCTGCAGCCGCGCGTCCCAGTACGGCGAAATCTGCGTATCGCTGAACGGTGCGACCGGGTTTTGGGGCTCCTGCGTCCAATGGACGCCGTCGGCCGAGTAGGCAACGCGGGTCGCCAGCGAACTCGGCTTCCCGTCGGGCTTGGCGACATACAGCATTTTGAAGCGGCGCGTCGGATTCGGATCGCGATCGTCGATCATCACGCCCGGCCCGCCGATGAACGACTCCGGCGGGTTCATGAAGATCAGATTCGAGCCGGTCTTGTCATCCAGCGCGGGTTTCGTCCACGAGATGCCGTCGTCCGACACGGCGTAGGCGACGCGATACTGATGGTTGGCGTGGTCTTTGAACTCACCTTGAATGACCTGATACCACATCTGAAACCGTTGCGACTTCGAGTCGAACGCGACGGTCCCGTAGTCGAACTGGATGCCGTCGCTCGGCCGGTCGCGGCGGAGGATCGGATTGGCCGGATGCTTGACGGCCCGGTTCAACCGCTTTTCGACGCCGTCCAACTTGTCGATCACGTAATCGTCGATGAAGAGCTGCTTGCCGTGAATGACGAGCGCCTCGCCGAGGATTTCGTCGTTGAGCTCCTTGAACATTCCCGGCGGAGCTTGGCGCGATTGAGCGGAGGCCGCAACGCAAAACACCGTGAAGAGGATTAGAAACAGACTGGCGGTGCGAAACACAGGCCACCTCATCACAGTTGGCGACGTCGCGGGGTGCGGGTCAGGAGACCAAAAATGAGAACGGCGAGGTCGGGAGACCTGCGCCGAACAAAAGCGGATGCGTCATGAAGCGCTCGCCCCCTCTCCCCCGCCGCGGGGGCGAGGGGATTGAAAAGAAGCGTTTACGCGAGAATGTCTTCGATCGGCGAGCCGCCGTGGTTGATGGGCATCGGGCGGCCGAGTTTGTCCGGGACGGTCAGCTCGTGGTCGATGCCGAGCGTTTTGTAGATCGTCGAACAGATATCGGCGGTGCTGACCGGATTCTGCGCCGGGTACGCGGCCTGTGAGTCGCTCGCCCCGTAGACCGTGCCTCCCTTGATCCCCGCGCCGGAGAACAGCATCGAATAGCAGAACGTCCAATGGTCGCGGCCGGCGTTGGCGTTGATCTTCGGCGTGCGGCCGAAATCGCTCATCACCAGCACCAAGGTCTCGTCGAGCAGGCCGCTGTCGGACAGGTCCTGCATCAAGGCGTTGTAGACGATATCCAAGTACGGCAGGTTGTAGTTTTTCATCAGCTTGAAGTTCTGCGAATGCGTGTCCCAGCAGTGCAGTTGCAGCTTCAGCCGCTCCCAGTAACAGTCCCAGGTGACATTGATGAACCGCACGCCGGTCTCCACCAATCGCCGGGCGATGAGCGCGCTCTGACCGAAAACGGTATTCGTGTAGCGCTCGCGAGTCTGCGGATCGACTTTTTCCAAATCGAACGCCTCGCGGACTTTCGACGACGTGAGCAGGCTCCACGCCCGTTCTTCCTGGCGATTGAACCCGCCGAGCTTGCCGATCTGTTCGGTGCGGAATCGCTCGGCGTCAATTTGCTTGAGCAGCGATTGCCGGGCATTCAGCCGCGTGCTCGTCATCTCGCCTTCGAGCCGCGTGTGCGGAATGTAGGGCACGCCGCGCAGCGGCTGCGGCTCGTGCCCGATCTCCGGCGGGTTGTCGACGTACGGCGCGCATTCGGTGTAGAGGGGATCGAACCGCGTCCCGAGAAATCCCGCCGTCGGACCGGGCCGGCGAATCGCCTGGCCCCAACCGAGATAACACGGCATGTAGACGTACGCCGGCGAATCGGCCCGGCCGCCGCTGAGGAACTCGCAGACGGAGCCCATGCTCGGCGGATGCGTTTCCTTCAAGTTGACGAGATCGGTTTCCGGTACTTCCCAGCCGGTGTAGCTCGGAATGCAGTTGTGACAGCCGGCCTTGTGATTGATCGACCGGACGATCGCCGAGCGGTCCATCCATTTCGCATGCAGCGGCAAGTGCTCGCTGATCTCGATCCCCGGCGCGTTCGTCGCAATCGGATTGAACTCACCGCGCACGTCCGCCGTGGCCTTCGGCTTCAGATCGTACATGTCCTGCCACGGCGCCCCGCCGAGCAGATACAGACAGATGACGCTCTTCGCCTTGCCGGACCACACATGCTGCTGCGCGGCCAGTTCCGCCTGCAACAATTGCGGCAACCCGAACCCGCCGAGCGCGGTGACCCCACCGATTTGCAGGACGTCCCGGCGCGAGACGTGGGGTTCATGAAACATGGTGTACATCCTCCGAGCGGCTTAGAGGCTTTTATTCATCAGTGACAGTTTATCTGACGATTCGGGGTCTGTCCACCAAAGTCTTGCCGTCGGTACTGATTCTCGCCAAGGAAGGCGGGAGTGCGAAGCAGAAATCCGATTTCGCACAGAGACACAGAGGTCACAGAGAAAACCAAGAAGAGATAACTCTCTCCAGCGTTTTTCTCTCTGTGGCCTCTGTGACTCTGTGCGAATAACTCTGCTCTTTGTCTTCTCTGCGAACTTTGCGTCTTCGTGCCTTGGCGAGAGATGCCTTTCCTGGATGCCAACGCGCCATGCTCGATCCTCTCGCGTTCCTCGTTCTCAACGACTAGAATCGTCCGCGCTGCGCCGAATCCCATTTTCACAGGATGAATGCACCATGCCTCAGCACGATATTGGTCTCATCGGCCTGGCCGTCATGGGTCAGAACCTGGTCCTCAACATGGCCAATCACGGGTTTTCCGTCGGGGTGTTCAACCGCACGACGGCGACCACCGACAAGTTCGTCGGCGGGCTGAAATCCGAGCCGGCGGACAAAGTGCATCCCGGCACGGCGGAGCGCATCCAGGGCTACCACGAGCTCAAGGAATTCGTCGCCAGCCTGAAGTCGCCGCGGCGGGTGATGATCATGGTGAAAGCTGGCGCGCCGGTCGACGCCGTCATCAATGAACTGACGCCGCTGCTCGCGAAGGGCGACATCATCATCGACGGCGGGAACAGCGATTTCCGCGACACCAACCGCCGCGACGCCGATCTCAAGAAGGCCGGCTTCCGGTTCATCGGCACCGGCGTCTCCGGCGGCGAAGAGGGCGCCCTCAAAGGCCCGAGCATCATGCCCGGCGGCGACCCGGAAGCGTGGCCTCACGTCAAAGACGTGCTGCAGGCCATCTCCGCGAAAGTCGGCCCGAAAGAGGACATCCCCTGCTGCGATTGGGTCGGCGACGGCGGCGCCGGGCACTACGTGAAAATGGTGCACAACGGCATCGAGTACGGCGACATGCAGCTCATCTGTGAGGCGTACTTTATTCTGAAGCACGCCCTCGGCTTGACGAACGACGAGCTGTATCAGGTCTTCAAGAAGTGGAACGAAGGGGAGCTCGAAAGCTACCTCATCGAAATCACCCGCGACATCTTCACGGTGAAAGACCCGGCGACCGGGAATTATCTGGTCGATATGATCCTCGACACGGCCCAGCAGAAGGGGACCGGCAAGTGGATGAGCCAGCACGCCCTCGACCTCGGCGTGCCGACGACCCTCATCACCGAAGCCGTCTATGCCCGCTGCCTCTCCGCCCAGAAAGACGCCCGCGTCCGCGCCTCGAAAGTGCTGACCGGCCCGAAGACGGACAAATTCACCGGCGACAAGCAGCAGTTCATCGACGACGTGATGCAGGCGCTCTACGCCTCGAAGCTATGCAGCTACGCGCAAGGCTATGTGCAGTTAGATGCCGCCGCCGCGGAGTTCGGCTGGAAGCTGAACAACGGGAACATCGCGCTGTTGTGGCGCGGCGGGTGCATCATCCGCAGCCGGTTCCTGGGGGACATCAAGGCCGCGTTCGACAAGAACCCGAAGCTCGAGAACCTGCTGCTCGACGATTTTTTCCGCGCCGCCGTGGAAAAAGCGCAGCCGAGTTGGCGCCGCGTCGTCGCCGCCGCCGTGCAACTCGGCCTGCCGGTGCCGGTCTTCAGCTCGGCCCTCAGCTACTACGACGGCTACCGCAACGGCAGGCTCCCGGCGAACCTGC
>CAZDGB010000116.1:0-19919 GCA_964504645.1 uncultured Planctomycetaceae bacterium
GTTTTTGAAAAACCCAAAAACGACGCCCGGGTGACGCCGGGACTCCAACGCAGCGGTGAGACTTTACGACATCGATCTGTTACGCTGATCGCGCCTTTCCACACGTCGGGCCGATCCCTTCACCTCGGGAGTTCCTCTCATGTTCACACGGACGATTCTCTCTAGCGCGGCGATTGTGGCCTTGGGCGCGGCGCTCGGTTGGTGGACGGCTTGGGCGCAGGACAAAACGAAACCGGCGGCCGCGGGCGCGCAGTTGCCTCAGCCTGATCCGAAATTCCAAGGCAAGATCGGCGAAACGATCCAGGACTCGACGCCGAGTTATCCCCTGCCCGTCAAGGCGCCGAAGGACGCGCCGAATGTGTTGGTCATTCTGTTGGACGACGTCGGCTTCGGGATGTGCGGCACGTTCGGCGGGCCGGTGCCGACGCCGAACATGGACAAACTCGCAAAGAACGGTCTGGCGTACACGCACTTTCATACGACGGCCCTCTGCTCGCCGACGCGGGCGGCGCTGCTCACCGGCCGCAATCATCACAGTTGCGGGACCGGCGTGATCATCGAAATGGGAACGGGCTATCCTGGCTATACGGGGATCATTCCGCAGAGCACGGCGGTCGTCGCCGAGACGCTCCGCGACAACGGCTACGCCACGGCGATGTTCGGCAAGGCGCACAACACGCCCGAACCGGCGATCAGCCCCGCCGGGCCGTTCGACCGCTGGCCGACGGGACAGGGCTTTGACTATTTCTATGGCTTCAACCAGGGCGAAACGAGCCAATATTACCCGGTCCTGTATCGCAACACGACAGCGGTGAACGCGCCGACCACGCCGGAGCAAGGCTATCACTTCACGGCGGACATGACCGACGAAGCGATCGCCTGGACGCGCAACACGCAGGCCGCCGATCCCGAAAAACCGTGGTTCGTCTACTACAGCGCGGCGGGCGTCCATGCGCCGCACCATGCCCCACCCGATTGGCGGGCGAAGTTCGCCGGCCAGTTCGATCACGGCTGGGACCAGCAGCGAGAGCTCACATTCGCCGCCCAGAAGAAGAAAGGGATCATTCCCGCCGAGGCGAAGCTGACGCCGCGTCCGAAAGAGATTCCCGCGTGGGACGAGGAATCGGCCGAGGCGAAGAAGGTCTACTTGAAGCTGATGGAGAACTACGCCGCGTACATGGCCTTCACCGATCATCACGTCGGCCGCTACCTCGACAGCCTCGCCGAATCGGGCGAACTCGACAACACGCTGGTGATGTACATCGTCGGCGACAACGGCCCGAGCGCCGAAGGGGGCCTGGAAGGCACGTTCAACGAAGTCGCGAGCCTCGTCGGTTTCAATCCCGGCCTGGCCAGCATCGTCAAGCGGATCGATCAAATCGGCGGTCCGGAAAGCGAACCGCACGTGCCGGTCGGTTGGGCGTGGGCCATGGCGACGCCGTTCCAGTGGACGAAGCAGATCGCCAGCCACTTCGGCGGGACGCGCAACCCGCTCATCGTCCATTGGCCGAACGGGATCAAATCCAAGGGTGAGCAGCGGACGCAATTCCACCACGTCATCGACGTGGTGCCGACGATCCTCGATTGCTGCGGCATCCCGGAGCCGAAAACCGTCAACGGCATCCCGCAGAAGCCGATTGAGGGTATGAGCCTGCGGTATTCGTTCGACGACGCGAATGCCAAGAGCAAGCGGACGACGCAGTACTTCGAGATGATGGTCAACCGCGCGATCTACCACGACGGGTGGGTCGCGTGCAGCCGGTTCGGCGTGCCGTGGAACATCGCGGGCCGCTCGGGCGATTTCCTCGATGCGCCGTGGGAACTCTACAACATCGAGACGGACTTCAGTCAGGCCGATGACCTGGCGTCGAAAGAACCGAAGAAGCTGAAAGAGCTCCAGACGCTGTTCGTGGAGGAAGCGAAGAAGTACGACGTCTTCCCGCTCGATTCGCGGATGGCGGAACGGCTCGACTCGCGAAACCGCGTCGCCGGCAAGCCGCGCACGTCGTGGACGTATTACGGCAACAACGTGCGGCTCCCCGAGCCGATCGGCCCGCTGGTCTATCCAAACTCGCACGCCATCACGGCGGAGCTGACCGTCGCCGACAACAGCGACGGCGTGATCGCCTGCGCCGGCGGCATTTCGGGCGGGTGGAGCTTCTACGTCAAAGAGGGCAAGCTCGCCTACTTCTACAACTTCGCCGATTTCGAATCCGCCGAAATCGTGGCGAAAGACCCGTTGCCGGCCGGGCCGGTGAAAGTAAAGCTGGAATACGCGTCGAAGGGCGATCCCCCGAACAGCACGATCAGCAACGGCGCGACGGTGAAGCTGTACGCCAACGGCAAACAAGTCGCCGCGGGCGACGTGAAGCGGGCGATGTTCCGCCACGGCGTGGAACCGTTCGAAGTCGGCCGCGATTCGATTTCCCCCGTCAACGCGGGCTACAAGGAGAAGCTGCCCTACGCGTTCAACGGGACGATCGAGAAGATCACGTTCGACGTGGTGACGGGGAAGTAGTTCGTGAAACGCGAAGAACACGGCGGGCTTACGCCGCGCCGCTCGCCGATGGAGAGAGCGCGGCGGTGATGACCATTTCGACGTAGTAGCCCGGCGCGAGGCCGGCTTGGACGCAGGCGCGGGCCGGGGCGTGGCCGGCGGGAACCCACTCGTCCCATTGGGCGTTGAGGATCGGGCCGTCCTTCAAGTCGGCGAGATAGATCAGCACCTGCAGCAGCCGCGTTTTGTCGCTGCCGACCAGCGCCAGCCGCGATTCGATTTGCGAGAGAATCTGCCGGACTTGCCCGGCAACATCCTGCGACGGATCGTCGGCGATCTCCACAAAGTGCGCGACGCCTTGGTAGACGACCGCATCCGCCCACCGCCGCGTCACGCCGTGCCGTTGAATGTCGGACATTGATCACCTTGATTCAATTCGAGTGGGAGTCGATGGTATTGAGCGTCGTAAGATAGCCGGGATTCAGAATTGCGGCCAATCATCCGGACGATAGAGTTTGCTTTCGGCAGACCACCCTGGGTAGAACCGCTCAAAACAATGATCGCCAGCGAGGAGCTTTTTAATTGTCCAAACGCAGGAATCCATCTTCGGAGTCGAGTGTTGCTGATGATCCCTTCGCGGCTTTGTATCCTAATGTGGCGGCGTGGGTGCAAAGCGGCTGGATTGAAGTCGGTCGAGACGATTTCAGCCGATCCTTTGTGCGGGCCCTTGATATCGGTGGAATGGTATGGGAAGGCGAGGAAAGTTACCCGACAAGCCACGCAGCATTCTCAGCGTTAGAAAAAGGAATCGCAAAAGTGCTGAAGAAGAGCGAATGAAATCCTCGCGCATTCCTCCTATCAAATTACTTCGTTGAAGGATTTTCGTCGGGTGGCCGGGGCTGGAGCCGCTTTGGGCGAAGCCCCGGTGTTTGAGCGTGTCACCACCGGGGCTTCCTCCCGTTGGTCGTCCAGCCCCGGCCACCCGTCGCTTTTGTTTCTCCGCACTCTCTGCGGACTCTGCGCGAGACAATTGCTTTTGCTTCACTTCCCGTGGCGCGATGCGGGCGATACCGTAGGAATCGATAGAAGAATTTTCATCGAAAGGAATGGTTTCGTGACGATGCAGTTTGTTTCGGCGGGGAAGAAGACGCAGGCGGTGCGGGCGGGGAATCTGGTGCTCGTGAGCGGGCAGATGTCGGTCGACGATCACGGGAACATCGTCGGCTCCGATATCGCTACGCAGACGAAGAACGTCTTCGAGTCGCTCCAGAAAGTCCTCGCCGAGGCCGGGGCGTCGCTGGCCGACGTCGTGAAGCACAACATCTACTACGTGTGCGACGGCGATCAGGCGGCGCAGGACAAGTTTCTAGCGGAAGTCGACCGCGTCCGCCTCCCCTACTTCTCCGATCCCGGTCCGACGACGACCGAAACCCGCGTCGGCCTGGGCCGCGAAGGGGCGCTGATTCAAGTCGACGCCTGGGCGTACATCGGCGGCAAGAAAGAACGGTTGATGCCTCCCGGCCACTGGAGTTGGCCGAAGAAAGTGCCGTGGTCGCACGGCTGGAAGATCGGCGATCTGATTTTCACCGGCGGGCAGCGGTCGCTGGACGCCAGCGGCAAGGTCCAGGGCGTCGGTGACATCGAGATTCAAACCGATCACGCGTTCCGCAATCTCGACACGATGCTGCGTCTCGCCGGCGGCGACCGGCACAGCCTGATGCGGCAGAACACCTACTTCCGCTTCTTCGGCGAAGGCCGCGAAGTCACTCAATACTGGGAGAAGATGACGAACGTCCGCCGGCGGTACATGTCGGTTCCGTCGGCGGCCGGCGCGGGTCTGCGATTGCTCGGCATGCCGAATCTCGACGAACTGATTCAAGTCGAGGGAATCGGCATGCTCGGCAAGAACAAGCAGCGGCTGCAGCCCGCCAATCACTGGGACTGGAGCATCTCCAATTCGCAGTTCACGCAGGGTTGGAAAATCAACGGCCTCGGTTTCATCGGCGGCCAGATCTCGGCGGACAACAAGGCGAAAGCCGTCGGCAAGGATCTGGAAACGCAGACGCGGAACGTGTTCCAGTTCGTGCGGAACGTGATGGCCGAGGGGAATCTGACCGAGAAAGACGTCGCCAAGTTGTACATTTGGTATTACGCCCCGGACGACTGGAAACAGATCGCCGCCGCGGAGGAGACAATCGCCAAGGTGCAACGCGAGTTCTACCCCGAGCCCGGCCCGGCCGTGACGAGCGTCCGCGTCTCGGGATTCGCGTTTGAGGATTTGCTGATCGAGATCGAAGCGCTCGCCGTGGTGTGATGTACAACAGGGCGAAGATTGCCGTAAAATGGCCGTTATTTTGCCGTTAACACAATATGCGGCTCTTTGGACGAGCTTTTCGTGATTCCGCTCAAACGGCTCTTATGCTGAAACGAAAGTCACCAGAGTTCGATACCGGCCGTTTAGGCAATTCGTCCCATGTTCGCTCATCCAGGCTCCTCCCAGCGCGTTTCTTGTTAAAGCCACCCCATTGCTTGAAAAAGAACGCGACTTTGGGGCAGAGGGACTGGCACTGATCCCGAATATCTCGAACCCAATCCGGATCCATGGGTCGGGCTTTCGGTCCAGACTCGCCGCCGACGATAACCCAGTCAATGTTGTGCAGCGGCAAGTCGCGCATCCGTCCCAGCAATGGTTCCAGAGACAAAAACCTGATGGCGCTGCCGGTTTGGCTGAGCAATCGGATTCGCTCATAGTATTCGACCGACTCCACGCTGACTCCCATCCAGACATTGGGCGGCCACGTCAGCAATGAATTCATTTCCAGAAGCCGAGACGCTCGCTTTGTCAGAATCTGAAACGTATGCCAAGGGCATGACGCCATGACATCGAAGACATCCAGAATGAACTCCAACGGAACTCGTTCGTGAAAGAGATCGCTCATGGAATTGACGAAGATCAACTTCGGTTTCTTCCACTGCCGCGGTCGCTGCAGCGCTTCCTCGTGCAGCGTCACGCGGAATCCGTTTGAGTAGGCGGGGCTTCCCATAGCTTCCAGCCGCTTTGCCATGCGTTCGGCATAGCAATGCTTACAGCCCGGACTGATCTTGGTGCAGCCCGTAACGGGATTCCACGTCGCTTCCGTCCATTCAATCGATGAGTGATCGGCCATGTTGGCTACTCCGCGTCGCTTTCGAAAATATCTTTCACGATTTTCGCACCCGTCTTGTTGGGCGACGCGAAGAACAGGTAGTAGACGATCGCCCCTTGCGAATTTCTCATCGGCTTGGGCTGCGGAACATATTTGAATCCAGCGACTTTCTCAAGCCGATCTCGAAACGCTTCCGCAAGTTGTTCGTTCGACGCCTTGTCCTCCACGTCGAAAAGCGTGTTCTTCCGCTTGACGTATCCGACTTTTCGCCAACTGTCATCCCCCCAAACGGCGTTCATGCGCTGGATCTGGTCGGCTCGGACAGAATCGGGATTCTTCTTCCACATGTTCATGTTGGCGTCCATGATCATGAAATTATAGAAGACCTCCACGGATTTCATCGCCGCGGCAGCGGCCAGCACATTCCAATCGACCGCCAGTTTATACGGATCGAGGAGACAAAGGCCTCTGGCATAATCTTCAAAGCGGCAACGGGGCAGAACCTCTTTGATGAGGATTTCGTTGCAGTCGCCATGATGAACGAAGACATGGCTTCTGTTTTTCGCCAGCTCTTCCAGCAAGACCGCACGATTCGGATTCAGCTCGACGAAATGGTACTCATCGAACGGCGGAGTGACGTTCAATGCGATTTGCGGACTGCCTGGAATCATTAGGCCCGTTGATTTGGATTTATGCTGCCCCGCCCCAGCGAAACCGTCGATGTAAACCACTCGTTGAATGACGGATTGCTTCTTCAACACCGTCCGATAGGCGGACGCGTACTTTTGCAGAACTTCCAGTTTGACCTCGCTCCAAGGCCCGACTTCATCGAACTTGTGATCAGACATTACTCACACCCAAAATAAACAAACGATCAGTTATTTTGTGGTTGTGCGAAATAATGTCAATAGAGGAAACGTCGATTCACGCCTCTTGCCGCGACGGTCGCCGGCGCGGGCGAGTCGGCTCTGCGTGCGGGACTTCGACCGAGGCGGCTGCAATTGAGGCGGTTTCGGTCACCATCTTCCCACCGCGGACGTAGCGGCGCGTCAGCCATGTTTCCCAGAGGAGCACCGCGAGGAAGACATACAACAGCAGCCACCAGATTTCGGCGCGGGTGCTGTCCGCCGTCATGCGCGTCGAGAGTTCGGACAGGTCGGAAACGAACGTCAATCGCTGGCCTGCGGTCAGAACCGCGCGCTGGCCGTCGGTGAGAGGCGTCAGGTCCGATTCGCCGCGGTCGGTTTGCACGACGAAGAATTCCGGCCGGTGCTGGGCGCGTTCGGCTTCGTCCTTGCGTTCGAACCGGTAGACGCCGGAGAGTTCGGATTCCGCGAAGCGAGCGACTCGCTGGACTTTGTCGCCGCCGCGCTCCGCCGGGAGTTCTTCGCCGGTCGGCGTGCGGACGAGAAAATCGTTGGCCGTGAGGTCTTCGGCAAGATTGAGGATCAGTGACTGACCGGCCTCCACGTTCCGCGTCGCCTCGGAGTTCGCCAAAAAAAACAGGAGTTCGTGCAGCCAGGGGACGTAATCGGTCTTGGCAGGGAGCGTGTTCCAGTCGGCGTCGAGCGTCGATGTCAGCACGGCGACGGTGCCGCGGCCATGCTTGCGGAACAGAAGCCACGGATCGCCGGTGTTCAATCGCCCGCCCGAGACCGGCGCGACCGGTTTTTCTTCCCCTTCATTCGGCGGCACATCCCAGCGGACTTTCCACCATTTCGCAAACCGCGCTTCGGTGAGCGTTCCGCCCTGATCGGAGCGAAACGGCACGAGCCACGGGAGTTCGAGGCTCTCGTTGGAAACGTGCACGCCGCGCAATTCGGCGGCGGTGTCTTCAGCGACGGAGTCCAACCGGCACGGCAGCCAGCCTTTGCCGTCGGCGAACCACGCGCTGTAGTTATCCGGTTGCGATTGATCGCCGCATGCCACGAGAACCGCGCGGCCGCCGGATGAGATCAATTGTTCGAGCGCGGCCGCTTGCTCGTCGTCCAATCCGGGGATATTAGCGAGCACGATCACCGCGTACGGTGACAACTTGGTGAAATCAGTCTCGGCCAAGGTCTGCACATTGGCGCGAATCCACGGTTGTCCTTGATCGGCGGCGAGTGCGGTCTCCGCGAAGAATGTTTCCCGTTTCACCGGGTCGTTCGCCGGCGTGCCGTTGATCAGCAGCACCGGCAAGCCGTCGCGGACGACGACCACGGCGTCGGACCGGTCATCAGTCGGCAGCGCATCGTCATCGACCGACACCGTGACGACATGCGAACCGGCTTCCGTGAAGCGCGGCTCGAATTCCACGCTGGTCTCCCCCTGCTCCGGCAGGCGGACTTGCAGCGTCTGGTCGTTGAGCCGCTCGCCGTCGATGCTGAGATAGACTTTGGCGTTGCGCACGCCCTGGCCGCCCGTTTGGCGGATTTTCGTCTTCAGCCGGACCGGCGCGTCGATCACCGTCGTTTCCCGGGACAGCGTCAATCGTTCGACGGTGACGTTCGCCGCTTGGCCGAAATCGTCCGTGGCCACATCGCAGGCCCAGATGCGGACCGGCATCGTGGCCAGCGTGCGGAGTTCATCGAGCCGCTTCCAGGCCGCGTCGTCCTCCGGCTGCCAGCTCTTCCCCTGGCGATCGGTCAGAACTACCACGTCACGCTGGAGATTCGTCGTGCGGGCCAAAAGTTGCGTGGCCTGCAAGACGGCCTGGGCCAGATTCGCGGAACCGGACGACGGCGGCAGTTCTTCGAGCAGCTTGAGCGTGCGGCGAAAATCGCGCGTCGGGCCGATGACGAGCCGCGTCCGGTCGCGAGCATCGAAGAGCGTCACCGTGTCGCCGGGATACAAAGTGTCCAGCAGGGATTGCACGAATTGCCGAGCCGTGTGTTCGGGCGTAGCGTCGGCTCCCTGCCAGTTCATGCTGTAGGAACCGTCGAGCACAATGGCGACGTCGCGGCTTTGATGCGAGCCGAACCGGCCGAGCCATGCGCCGGAGATCCACGGCCGCGACAACGCCAACGCGAGCAGCGCAATCAACAGGATGCGGATGAACAACAGCAGCAGGTCTTCGAGCTTCAGCTTGCGGCGGGCGTTCGGGTCGAGTTCGAGGAACTGCATCGCCCCCCATTCGACGATGTCGTACTTCTTGCGGCTCAAGAGGTGCGCGAGAATGGGCAACGCAACTCCCGCGAGTCCGGCCAGCATCCACGGATTGAGGAGATCGAAGCCCATGCGATTCAGTGTAAGGCCGTTCTCAGGAAAATGTGAAATCCGAGGCACAGTCCGCGAAACGAAAATCCATTGTCGCTCAATTTCGTCAGAGACCGGATTTTCCCATTGTGATTCGACGCGGATGCGAGATTACATGGGCACCGAGAATTCCATGCTGCGCTGTGAGCGATCAAATCGAGACGTCCATTTTTTGAAAGTTCGAGTCGGGCGAACGGAATATTCCAGATGCGCGCGTCGCCACCGCAGGTGAATCCCTCCAAAGAAGAATCATTTTCGAGAAAGTTCCGGGAATACATTTTGCATGCTTGTTTCTGACTTTGAAATTGATAGAAATTTGTGTCGACCTGCCTGGTAATCCCGCCTCCGCTGCTTCACGACGCAGCATTCCGCGCATTATCAAGTCAGAGAGATTTACCAAAGCTGCGGGCCATGTCAGCTAGAGGACACGGTTCGTTTGCGCTCTGATTGTCTGTCTCGGTTTGTCGAATTGTTCTGAGCTACGCCCTTCCCTTTTTTACTCGGAGACATGTTGAATGGTTCGTCGACGCGGATTCACATTGATCGAACTCCTGGTGGTGATCGCGATCATCGCCATTCTGATTGCTCTGTTGCTGCCGGCTGTGCAGCAGGCGCGGGAAGCGGCGCGCCGCACGCAGTGCAAGAACCATCTCAAGCAGCTGGGACTGGCGCTGCACAACTATCATGACACGTACAATCGCTTCCCGATCGGCGCTCAGGTGCCGCTGTGGATGGCGAACTGGCGCTGGTCGGTGCTGCCGTATCTCGACCAGGCGCCGCTCTTCAATCAAACGACGCAAGTGCCGGAAAACGGGCGCGGCTTCATCACCTACAACGGCTGGACGGGCGTGGGCGGCTACGGCACGGCCAACGCCGTATTGAACCGGGCGATGATTGCTCCGCTCAAATGTCCGTCGAGCGTGACCAGCGCGTTCTACGAAGGGACCGCGGACGGCGTTTCGCCGGGACAGAGCACCAACGGCGCGGGCGAAGTCGGCATGACGGTGGACTACGTTGGCATCGGCGGAGCGTATTCCGACGGGGCTATTGCCGCGATTGATACCAACGCCGTCGTCAATCCGTCGTACGGGACGATGGGACAGAACGGCATGCTGCAGATCGGCAAGGCCATGTCGATGCGCGACTGCACGGATGGCTCGTCGAACACGCTCATCGTCGGGGAAGATTCCGGCATGATCGCCAACGTCGATCGCCGCAAAAATCTCGGCGGCGCCTGGGGCGGCATGCGGCCCGTCGCCACCGACGGCGGCAACGGTTACGGTTGCGGCGGCGTGGTGACCATTCGCTACGCCTCGAATCCGCGGACCGCTCCGTCATTCACTGGCGCAGGATTCAACAACGGCCCCTTGACGTCATTCCATGTCGGCGGCGTGCACGTCCTGCTCACCGACGGCGCCGTGCGTTTCATTTCCGACAATATCAACCTGGCAACGCTGCTCTCGCTCGGCGCCGCCAGCGACGGTCTGGTTGTCGGCGAGTTCTAATCGCTGCTCGGATCCTACGGACAAGTCAGCCCGACGCACGTTTTTCGAACGATGCGTCGGGCTAACTCCCTTGTCTTTGTCTCAGGAGGCTTCCGCGTGCTTCGTTGTTCGTTCCAGGATTTGTGCCGCAGCGCCGCCGGACTGTTCGTCTTGCCGCTGGTGCTGTTGCTGACGGGATGCCAGGAACAGGGCCGCTCGCTGCCGAGCGGCAAAGTGGGCGGCAGCATTACCGTCGCGGGCGAGCCACTGGCGGAGGGCCGCGTAAACTTCGCCTCGGAGGAAGGTGGCTTCGGCGCCAGCGGGATGATGCAACCGGACGGAACCTACACGCTCGAAGGTCCGATTCCGGCCGGCTCCTACAAGGTCTTCATCACGTTCGACATTGCCCCGGCCGACCGCGGCACGGCGGCGGAAGACGTGCTCAAATCGGTCCCCGCGAAATACCAATCGCAGGCGACCAGCGACCTCACCGCCGAAGTCCTGCCCGACGCGAACGAGTGCAGCTTCGAGCTCGATGCGCCGACGTGATTCCGGCGTAAGAAAATTGACAGCTGGCGGCTCCGACGCGGTCAGCGTTTCGCCATTGGTTCTTTGATCCTTGGTCCCTTAGCTTCATGGAGTATATTGGATGACTCGTCGACGCGGTTTTACGTTGATTGAACTGCTGGTGGTGATCGCCATCATCGCCATTTTGATCGCCCTCTTACTGCCGGCGGTGCAGCAGGCGCGGGAGGCGGCACGCCGCACGCAGTGCAAGAACAACATGAAGCAGCTGGGCCTGGCGCTGCACAACTATCACGACACGCACCGCGTTTTTCCTCCGTCGACGCTCGGCCGCTGCCTGACGCCGGACTTGAACGGTTCCGGACTGGTGATGCTCTTTCCGTTCGTCGACCAGGCGCCGCTCTACAATCAGGCTAATTTCAACGGCTCGTTCAGCAACGTCGAAGGCAGCGGCTACGAGTCCGGTCTGGTGGGTACGCACGCCGGCGATCCGTTCACGAACGGCAACTGGCCCGTGGTGTCAACCCGGCTGACCGCCTTCCTCTGTCCGTCGGATGCCGCCAAAGTCGTCACGACCAGTTCCGCGTACAAGCCCAGCACGTCGTCCACCGCCGGCGGGGCATTGACCAATTACGACTTCGTCACATCGAGCCTCGCCGCGTACTACAACTCCTGCCCCGCGTCCTGGGAGGGAATCTCGCTGGATGTCCGCCCGCCATTCGGCGAGAACAGCGGAAGTTCGATACGGGATTTCAAGGACGGGGCCAGCAATACCGCCATGATGGCTGAAACCACGCGTGAAGTCCGCAACGGCCACGGCACCGCCGTGGGCTATCGCGGGCACACGATGGTGGGCATCTGGCTCTCGGAATATTCGATCAACAACTGGAACGCCTACTGGCTGACTCCGCCGATCATTCCTGGCATCCTCGCGAGTTGGGCGTACCCCGGCAGCACGCATACCGGTGGGATGCATATTCTGCTTGGTGACGGCGCCGTGCGGTTCATCAGCGAGAACATCGACTCGACGACCCGGCTCAAGTTGGGCTACATCGCCGACGGGCAGGCGCTCGGCGAGTTCTGATCGACTTGGTATCCCAAACTATGAGACGGCGTGAAGCGCGGCGGCCGCGTTTCACGCCGTTCTTTCTCTCTTAATCGACTAACCAGAGGACGCGACGCCATGTCTCGTTGGAATCTCATCACCCCGTTGCTAGTCGGTCTAGCGGGCTGCGCCGGCGGCAGCACGGCGAAACCCTTGCCGCCGACTCAACCCGTCACCGGGACCGTCACACTCGACGACTCGCCGCTGGAAGGCGCCTTGGTCACGTTCATTCCGACCGGCAATACAGCCGGCGTCGAGTGTGCGGGGAAGACTGATAGCGAAGGAGTCTATGTTCCGGCGCAGACCCGCGGTGTGGAGGGGGTGCCGGCAGGAAAATACAAGGTGGTCGTCAGCCGGTTTCTGCGCAACGGCCAGCCGGTTGATCCCAACGATTCAGCCTCGGCCGCCGGCGGCATCCTCACGGAATCTGTCCCCCACAAGTACAGCAATCCGGCGATGAGCACGTTGACCGCAGAAGTCCAAGAAGGAGGCGGCGAGATCGACTTTCAGCTGACGACCAAGTAGTTGGCGCCGGCAGATCTCCCCTAAAGCCCGGGATTTAGTCGTTCACGCGAAGAAATTAGGCAGTGTTCGCATGTTGCCGCATGTTCGCTGCGCCATTTCTGCAGACAAACTTGAAATGTCGACAGATTCATTTTAGACTCAATCTGCTCGCTCGATTTCGACGCATTCGCGTCTGTTTTGTCGTCAATTTCATTTCGGAGGATTCGGTTATGCAGTCTCGTCGTCGCGGATTTACCTTGATTGAATTGCTGGTCGTGATTGCGATTATCGCCATCTTGATTGCATTGCTGCTGCCAGCCGTGCAGCAGGCACGGGAGGCGGCGCGCCGCACGCAGTGCAAGAACAACCTGAAACAGATGGGCCTTTCACTTCACAACTATCACGATGTGTTCTCGACTCTCCCGCCCAGCGCTATCGGTCGTTGCGGGAATCCAAACTTGAATGCTTCGGGCTTGGTGAGTCTGCTGCCGTACATCGATCAAGGCCCGCTGTACAACATGTTCAATTTCAACGGCGCGACTTTCACATATGAGTTTGCCGGCTGTGACAGCGGCACGCTGGAAACGCCCGCAGGCGACCCGACGACTAACGGCAACCTGGCGCTGGTCCAAAACAAGCTCGAAGCGTTCCTGTGTCCTTCGGATGCCAACGGCTATTTCACGCCGGCAACGGCTTGCTACGGCATTTCGTCCACGAATCCAACCGGCAAAGGCGGGGCACGGACGAACTACGACTACGTGACGAATTCCACCTACAACTCGTGCGATGACTGGGCCAATCAGGCGTTGTCGGGCAAGCTCATGTTCGGCGACAACAGCAGTTGCAGGCTGACCGACGTCAAAGACGGAACCAGCAACACCGTCGCTGTCTGCGAAACGACTCGCTCGGTGGCGAACGGCAACTCCACCGCTTGGGGCTATCGCGGCCACGTCATGGTCGGCATCTGGCTGTGGGGCTACAACCTGAACCAGTGGGCCGCTGGCGGCGCCACCTCGGGGCGGTTGGCCAGTTGGGCCTATCCGGGCAGCGTGCACGTTGGGGGATGCCATATCCTGATGGGCGACGGAGCGGTCCGCTTCCTCAGTGAAAACATCGATTCCACCACGCGTTCGCGGATTTCGTACATGGCGGATGGCAATGCCGTCGGCGAATTCTAATCCAACGTAATAAGCTCTAATCTGTCATAAAGGGGAGCCGAGTCGATCGGCTCCCCTTTATCAACTTTGAATCGCGGCTCCCTGCGCATCGATACCGCTGTCTTGGCGACCGGATTCTCCGTCGTCCGACATGCTGAGAGAGGAATCTATGATTCGGGTTTGTATTCCGTTTGTGCTGTGCATAATCGTTGGCTGCGGCGAGAGCGTACCGAAAAAACCGTTGCCAGAGACGGTCCCGGTTTCGGGATCTGTGAGCCTGGATGGCAATCCTCTGGCTTTCGCCCTCGTCACGTTCATTCCGACCGGAGAGACGAAGGGGCTTGAATGCTCCGGAATCACTGACGAGTCGGGGAACTACACTCTGAAGCAATTACGCGGCGGCGAAGGTGCGCCTCCTGGAGACTATCGCGTCGTGATCAGTCAGCAGATGCGCGGCGACGGCACGCCGGTTGCCAAGTCTGACGACGGATCTCAGAAGGAAGGTACGGAGGGCGTGGCTGTCGAAAAACTCCACCCCCGTTATAGCGACATGAGCAATTCCACCCTGAAGGCCACCGTTCCTGCAGACGGCGGTGAATTTCCGTTTGAGCTGAAGAGCAAATAACGCGATCGCTTAGACCCCCGAGTGGCAGCCCCACTCGGCCTTACAACCGCGCGTAGCGGAATTCGCCGCGCTGGTTGGCTTGGAACGCGATGTTTTGCCGCGTTTCGAAGAGCGTGAGCCAGCCGCCTTGGTGCGCGCCGGTGTCGATGCAGAGCCAGCCGTCGAAGGCGAGGGGTTCGCCGGGTTGGGGCGTGTGGCCGCAGATCACGCGCTTGTCGGAATAGTGGGGCAGCTCGTTCCCTTTGAGCGTCTTCCACCGCAGCCGGTCGAGGCGTTGCTGGGCCATCGGCTCGTCGGGATGCAGCGACGCGTGGATGAAGATGTCGGTCTCGGTCTCCCAGTAATCGACCATGCCGGCGAAGTACGCGCGGTGTTCGTCCGGGATGTCGTCGATGATGCCGCCGTAAGAAAGTAGCGTCTCCTGCCCGCCGAGGTCGAGCCATTCGCGGATCGGCCGCGTATGCGACAGCACGTCGAGCAGCATCTCTTCGTGGTTGCCCATGACGGAGATCAACTGGCACCGCTCGGCGACGTCCAAGAGCAGATCGATCACTTCCCGCGACCGCGGCCCGCGATCGATCACGTCGCCCAACACGATCAGCACGTCATCGGCTCGCAACGGCACCTGCTCGAACAACGTGCGCAATGCCACGTCGCAACCGTGAATGTCGCCGAGAGCAAAGGTGCGGGGCATTGTGGGGGTTGTGAGTGGTGAGTTGTTGGTTGGGATTGAAGGGCAGACAGATGTGTGGTTCAAGACAGCTTCGTGTCTTTCCAACTCACCACCGACCACCCCCAACCCACTAATACTCTCGTTTGTGAATCCGTCCCTGCACGCGGCTCGGCAGGCCCATGATGCGCAAGAAGCCTTCCGCATCCGTCTGGTTGTACGAGCCGCCGGCTTCCATGCTGGCGATCGCTTCGTCGTACAGGCTGTTCGGGCTGGTGCGTCCGGCGACGACGATGTTTCCCTTGTAGAGCCCGAGCTTCACCTCGCCTGTCACCGGTTTCTGAGCCGTGCGGATGAACGACATCAGCGCGTCCATCTTCGGGCAGTACCAGAAACCGTAGTAGACCATCTCGGCGATTTCCGGGGCGAGACGGTCGCGCAGGTGGACCAGGTCGCGGTCGAGCGTGAGCTGTTCCAGCGATTGATGCGCGGCGTAGAGGACCGTCATGCCGGGGGCCTCGTACACGCCACGGCTTTTCATGCCGACGAACCGGTTTTCGACCATGTCGATGCGGCCGACGCCGTTGCGGCCGCCGATCGTGTTGAGCTCCTTCACCATTTGCAGCGGCGTTTTCTTCGCGCCGTTGAGTGAAACCGGGACGCCCTGCTCGAAGCCGATCGTGAGGGATTCCCGCTTGTCCGGCGCGGCTTCGGGCGAGACCGTCATGCCGAAGTCGACGATGTCGACGCCGCACACGGCCGGGTCTTCGAGCTTGCCGGCTTCATAGCTGATGTGCAGGCAGTTCTCGTCGGAACTGTAGGGCTTGTCGATCGACGCCTTGACGGGAATCCCTTTCGCGGCACAATAGGCGATCATCTCTTTGCGGCCGGGGAACTGGTTGCGGAATTTCTCCATTCGCCACGGGGCGATGAGCTTCACGCCAGGATTAAGGGCTTCCGCCGCGAGCTGGAACCGGCACTGGTCGTTCCCCTTCCCCGTCGCGCCGTGGGCGTAGGCATCGGCCCCGACTTCGCGGGCGACCTGCAGGCAGACTTTGGAAATCAGCGGCCGCGCGATCGACGTGCCGAGCAGGTAGCTTCCTTCGTACTTCGCCTGCCATTGCAGCACGGGAAAGGCGAAATCGCGGCAGAGCTCTTCCTGGGCGTCGACGATGCGGGCCGACTTCGCGCCGTGCTTCTTGGCCTTGTCGAGAATGGCCTGCCGGTCTTCGCACGGCTGGCCGAGATCGACATACACGCAATGGACGCCCCAGCCTTCGTCCATCAGCCAGCCGAGAATGACGGAGGTGTCGAGTCCGCCGGAATACGCGAGAACGCAGTCGGTCATGATTGGTCCGTAGCCCATGGTTTGTTGTTCGTTGGGATAATTCTAACGGAGAACCCCCTGCCTCGGCACGGCAACGAATGGAAATTTTCTGTCCGAAAAGATCTGCAAGCTGGTATACTTTTGAAAGTGCATTTCTCTCGATGAGAATTCCGTCATGTCGTCCCGAGCAATTATCTACAACAGTCGCCTGCGGGTACCGGCGAGCGCTCTGCACCTGGAAGGTTTTCGACGTTGGGCGCATTCGTCGAAATTCCCGAAGCGGGGCAAAGTGTCGTACATTTCCGGCGAGGTGCACCTCGACATGAGTCCCGAAGAAATCCAATCGCACTTGTCTGCCAAGGGGGATATCTTCGGGGGACTGTGGAGCTTTTGTCGCCAGCATCCCGTGGGAGTCGTCTATGCGGATGGCGCCTTGTTGATCAACATCGAGGCCGATCTCGCCACGGAACCTGACATGACCTTTTGCCGGTGGGAAACCATCGAATCTGGCCGGGTCAGCCTCGTCGAAATCAAACCCGGCAGCGGCCGGCAAGTCGAGATCCATGGTTCGCCGGACCTCGTCGTCGAAATCATCAGCAAGTCGTCTGTCAAAAAGGACCGGCAGAACTTGCGCGAAGCGTACTTTCGGGCGGAGGTTGGCGAATACTGGCTCATCGACGCGCGCAAAAAAGAGATTGAGTTCAATTTGCTCCAGCGCGGAGATTCGGATTACATCTCGGCGGACATGGACGAAAATGGGTTTTACCGTTCGATGGCGTTGGATCGCTCCGTCCGTTTGACGCGAGAACTGAATCGCATCGGCGGCTGGCGGTACACGCTGCATCTGGAGCCGTGACGCGGCCCGAAACCTGGTTCTGCTCTGATAATCGGGTTTCTTGGGTTCTGCGAACTCGCCAGCGTTGCTCGCAGGCCGGGGCTAAAGCCGGGCGGTGTCGCCGCCGAATGAGGCAAACTGCTCACTACGGAAGTTGACCAAATGGCCTTCGCGGAAGAAGAGGACCACGCTGTGGCCGTCGCGGTCGGGGCCCCATTTGTAGGCGACGTCGGTCTGCAGATATTCGCCGCGCTCGCGCTTGAGTTCGACGTCGTTGTCGATCCGTTCGCTCGTGTCGCCCAGTACGAGGTTGACGTCCATCACCGTCATGCCGTTTTCGACGCCGTGCGTCAGCAGCCAGCGGAAAGATTCCGGATCTCGGTCAACGATGAACCGCTCGCGGTGCTGTTCGATTTCGGCTTCACTGGTGTGATGCCGGAAATACTCAGGCAGCAGCGCCTGGACTTCCGCCGTTTCGCAGCCGGCGCACGCCAGGACGAATCCTGCCAGACAGATTGGCAGATAACGCAAGGTCGACATGATTGAGTTCCGGAGACGCTCCGTTCGGGCGTCGGAGCGTGCGAGACTTATAAGTGAACGGGCGATTTGCGGGAAGATCAAGCGGAAATTGTTACGGCAACGTCAGTGAATTGATGGCGCGCTCCGCTCACAAAGCCTCCGCGTCGCAGCTAACCGGAGCCGTGGAAACGTGTTGTCGGGGCGGCTATCGTGTCGCCCATGGGCATTCTCTCGAAAGAGCGGATCATCGCGCCGCCGGGGTTCAACCGGTGGAAAGTCCCGCCGGCTTCGGTGGCGATTCATTTGTGCCTCGGCTCGGTCTATGCGTGGAGCCTGTTCAACTCGCCGCTGACACGGGTACTGGGAGTCGTCAGCAGCGCGGCGGACGATTGGAGCTTGTCGTCCGTCGTCTGGATCTTCAGCGTGGCAATTGTCTTTCTCGGGCTGTCGGCGGCGTTCGGAGGACGCTGGCTGGAGCAAGTCGGGCCGCGGATGGTGGGCGTCGTCTCGGCGATCTGCTGGTGCGGCGGATTTCTGCTGAGCGCTCTCGGCGCCGAATGGCATCAACTCTGGATGCTGTATCTCGGCTACGGCGTGATCGGCGGCTGCGGACTCGGCTTGGGATACGTGTCTCCCGTCAGCACGTTGATTCGCTGGTTTCCCGACCGGCGCGGCATGGCGGCCGGGATCGCCATCATGGGCTTCGGCGGCGGCGCGATGGTCGCCACGCCGCTGAAGGAAACGCTGCTGCGGCACTTCTTCGTGACGCCGCAATACCTCGGCACGGCGGAAGAAACCAAGTTGGAAACTCGCGACGGCCGGCGTTATGCAAACGTGAATGGCTCGCCGCGCGAAGTCGTCGTGATCTCCGCATCGGAAGCGAAACAATTGCCGGCGGCGTGCGAACCAGGCGTCTACGTAGTCGGCACGGGACGCACGGGGATCGTGCAGACGTTTCTGTCGTTGGCGGCGATTTACTTCGTCGTGATGATCGTCGCGGCGTTTTCGTATCGCATTCCCGCACCGGGCTGGCAGCCGGCCGGATGGACGCCGCCAACCGCGGACGCCGCGCAGCAGAAGATGATCACCGCGCGGAACGTCGAACTCAATCAGGCGCTCCGCACGCCGCAGTTCTATCTGTTGTGGATCATGCTCTGCTTCAACGTGACGGCGGGAATCGGCGTGTTAGGCGTGGCGAAAACGATGATCACCGAAATCTTCGGCGGTTCGCTGCCGAGCATCGTCACCGGCTCGTTCGCGGCGACCTACGTGCTGATGACGAGCGTGTTCAACATGATCGGGCGGTTCTTCTGGGCCAGCACATCGGACGTCATCGGCCGGAAGAACACGTATCACATCTTCTTCGCCGCGGGAATCGTGCTGTATCTGTTGATTCCCTACGCGGCGTATCGGGGCGGCGTCGAACCGTCGGTGGTCTGGCTCGTGCTGTTCTATGCGGTGACGATGCTGATCTTCACGCTGTACGGCGGCGGCTTCGCGACAATCCCCGCTTACATCGCCGACCTGTTCGGTACGAAGTTCGTCGGGGGGATTCACGGCCGCCTGTTGACGGCGTGGAGCACGGCGGGCGTGCTGGGACCGGTCGCGATCTCGCAACTCCGCGAGTTCGAGTTGCGGCGCAGCTTGGAATCGCTGGCGAGCCGCGTCGATCCATCGGCGTTTGCGGCGAAATTCGGCGCGCCGGTCGAGCAATTGAATTCGTTGATTGCCGCGAAAACCGTCACGCTTGCGCGGCTGATGGAGATCGCCCCACGGGGAACGATCAACCCGGCGTGCACGCTCTATAATTCGACGATGTACCTGATGGCCGCGTTGCTGGCGATCGCGCTCGTGGCGAATCTGCTGATTCGTCCGGTCGACGCGCGGCATGTTCTACCGGAATGAATTCCCGCTGCCGACCTTCATATTCACATTCGTCGATATATGAGGTATGATTTCCACGCAGTCTGCATCCTCACCGAGAACGTACCGTTATGACGAGATCCCCTGACGCCAACCGCGCTAGCCGCCGGGCCGTATTGACGGCGAGCGGGTTGGGATTCTGCGGGTGGAATCTGTCGAACTTGCTCGCGTCGCCGTCGCCATCGGCGCCGCAGAAGACCGCCAAGTCGACGATTCTGATCTTCCTCCAAGGTGGACCGTCGCACATCGACACCTGGGACATGAAGCCCCACGCGCCGGCGGAGTACCGCGGCGAATTCCAGCCGATCGAGACGTCGGCTCCCGGCGTGATTTTCTGCGAGCATCTGCCGATGACGGCGCGGCAA
>CAZDGB010000117.1:0-17630 GCA_964504645.1 uncultured Planctomycetaceae bacterium
GGGGATTTGGTTTTTCGTCCCTGCATCATAGACGCGGCGTCGCAGACTGACCACGGAGAGGATTAAGATGGATTTCAAATCGGAGATTTGAGATGGTTGGTTTGAACGCCCGTCGCGTCAGCCGAGAACGAATCTTGTCCCAACGACAACTCGAACTGTTACGGATGATCGAAGACGCCTTTCGCGGAGTGAAACTCGGCGATGGCGTCAGTCTGCACCAGACGATTGTGATCGACCATTACGGACACAATTGCGAAGAGGCCGAACGACAGGCGAAGGCCGACGAGCGACACGATTGGCGAAAACTGATCGATGATCCGGAACTGTTGAACGTTCGCGGTATCGGCGGCATGTCGTTCTATGATGCACGGGGGTTGCGGTTCCATCTCCCCGCTTATATTTGCGCCATTGTGAAGTACGATTGGCCTATGGTGACATACGAAGCCGGCAAGCCGACTCTCGATCTAAACCCGGAAAAACTCGCAGCATTCGAACTCATCGCAGATGTGGCTGGAGATGTCGAGTTCCAACTGACGCATCTCAGTGACTATCAGCGGGAACGTTTTTTTATTCTCAACGAGATCCAGCGACAGTGTGTCTGCGCCTATTTGAGTTACATGCGGGACATCACTGCCGACTATCGATTTCCCGATGACGATCGAATCGACCAGGCGATTGAGAATTATTGGAGCCGCCCGCCTGATCCGCAGGACGGTATTCCCAGCGTGGAAAGGTGACGCAAGCAGAAATCTGGGCGCAGCCCACCCTACGGCCAATCCTGCACGGTCTTCTTCACAATCGCCAGCATCGCCCGGCGATCGTCGTCCGAGACGGCATACCCCTCCAACGACTCTTTGCCGGTCAACACGTTGTTCAGCCGCGAGAATAACCGTTGCTTCAACTCATCTGGAAAGTTTTGCACCATGCGGCCGGCGATCAACGGGCTGAGGCGGTGTCGATACAAGCGCGTCTTTAGGTCGAGTTCATGCAGCGGGTTACACCGCGAATAGCGCTCGGTGAACGGCGATTTCCCGATGAGAGGATTGTTCAGCGGAGTCTCGTCGGCGAGCAGCAGGTAGCGGACGACGTGGTCTTCCACGTTCGAGCGGACTCCGAGCTGATGCTCGTAGCTGAGCCGGTTCAGCAAATTGTGGCCGAGCATCTGGTGATCGAACACCAGATGGGCCGCGGCGTCGCTGGTGTTCGTCAAATAGCGGTCGGTGTCGAATTCGTCCGCGAGATCGACGATCGGGCGATGAAACGTCGGATCGTCGGCGTTCCGGCGCCTGTCTTCATCCCGGCTCAGGTTGCCGCGATGTCGTTGGGCGGGGTTCAACCCCGTGATGTACGATGCCTCCCACCGCAATTCCAACGGCGGGGCATGCGATTTCATGCTGCCGAAGAAATACTTCTGAGCTTCTTCTCCTAATTGCGCCTGCAGGAAATGTCCCGGCACCGCGATGCCCGTGGCCCGATTATGGCAGCCGAGGCAAACCTGGCTCGCGCTGCGGTGAAATTCCGGCGCGGCGTTCTCGCGGTTCGTCAGCGTGTAGAATAGCGTCCCCTTCTGGGAGTCTTGGGCCGCAAGTTCCAGCAGCACCGCGCCGGGATGCCACGCCACGGCGACGTCGTCGTTGAAGTAAATCGCCCGCGGCCGTTCCGCCGTGATGTGTGACTTGTGCGGCGACCCGCTGCGAAACCGCAGTAATTGCGATTCGACTGGAACGTCGAGTTCTTTGAGCACGGCCCGCAGGTAACCAAACGTTTCCTCAAATGGCAACGTAAGCTCCTGGGCAGCTAGCCGTCGCTGCAGCGCGGCGACGGGGTCGCGCGCGTCCGGATTCCAGTAATCGACCGGCTTCTGCCCGAACGGCAGCATCTCGTCCGCGGAGACCGCCCGCGGCTCCTCGGCAGGGAGCAAACCGCCGAACGCCGCGCAGGTCAATAAGGACATCATCCACGGGAGGCGAATCATGCGGCGGCTCGGCGGGAATCTAAGGAAAACCGGTCTTCGTCACGGACGGCACTTATTGTAAGCTTTACAGGCCGCGGCGGCGAACCGCGAAAACCTTCGTGGTAACGTCACGGCATCGCCCTGATCGGCATCAAAAACGGTGACAGCGACGAAACGAGACTCGGCGGATTGGGCCGAGAAATCCGGTGTTGAGACGCGGGAACTGTCGATCCTAGGGACAACCGCTGCTAGAATTGAAGGACCATTTCGGTTTGTTGTCCGTCGGAGACTTCCGGCTGCGGCACGAACCGGGAGACCCCGGCCACAGGATGTCGGCACGATGCGTGATACGCCCGGAAGGAACCGGCGAGCGACCGGCCTCTTGAGGTTTGCCGGACAGCACAGAGGAAACTCCATGAAAAAGTCCCTGGATTCGACCCGCGTCTTCCGTCGGCCGGTGAACTGGGCCGTATTCGTTCTCACGGCGAGCCTGGGCCTGATGTCCGTTCTCGCGGCGGCGGAGGACGATCTGCTCCAACAGCTCAAAGGTCCCAAGGGAGGCATCGCCAAGCCGGATTTTCAGACGACGCTCACATCCTCGGACGACAATCCCGACGAAGTGACCCTGTCGATCCAGGTCAAACTCCCCAAGGGGTTTTACATCTACGCCACGACGGGCGAGTTCAGCGGCAAGACACGGATCAAGACGGAAGAAACCGGCCTGGAGCCCATCGACGACGAATTCACGCCGGACCGCGAGCCGAAAGTGGAAACGGATCCGCTGCTCGACGCGGAAGTCGCCAAGTTCTTCGGTGAAGTGACGTGGTCCCGCAAGTACCGCGTGACGAAGGCGGGTGAAGCGAAGGTCTCCGGCGAACTGACCGGGCAGTATTGCGGCGGAGCCGACGCGGAGAACCCGAAGTGCATTCTCATCAACCCTCCCTATAAGTTCGATGTGAAACTGAAAAAAAGTACCCCTTCTTCGGATGCGGTAGCTTTGCCGTCAACACAGCATGCCGCTCCGACGGTGAAGATGCGCGGCAAGGATGTGTCGCCGATTGAGTTCGACTTCACGTTGTCGCCGCCCAACTCCCAGCCCGGCGACAAGGTGACGCTGTCGATCAAAGCGAGGCTGGCCGAAGGCTGGCACACGTTTTCACTGACACAGGATGGGGGCGGCGGGCTGCCGACCGTTATAGATGTTTCCCAACTGTCGGGTCTCAAGCCGCTCGGTGAGGGCTTCGTCGCCGATCCGAAATTCGAGATCGAAGTGCAGGCCGATCTGCCGCTGGAAGTCCATAATCACGCCGTCACCTGGACGCGGCAATATGAGGTGACGGAGAAGAACTATCGCCTCGCCGGCGAGATTTCCTATCAGACGTGCAAGAACGTCTGCTTGCCGGTGAAGAAAGTGGTGTTCGAAGTGGGTGCGGGAGAGCCAAACGCTGCACAGCCGCCCAAGGTCGCCGTGAACGAACCGGAAGCCGGTCCGCCGCAACCGGACCCGAACCCGGCGGTTGGCCCGGCACAGCCTCGCGACAATCCCAAGCCGCCCGCCGCGCCTCGGTCGCTGCTGCCATTTCTGGTGGTCTGTTTTCTCGGCGGCTTCGGCGCGTTGTTGACCCCCTGCTCGTTCCCGATGGTGCCGATCACCGTCAGCTTCTTCCTGAAACAAAGCGAGGCCACGCACAAGCAACCGGTGCTCTTGGCGCTGGTCTATTGCGGCACGATCGTCGCCGCATTCACGATTCTCGGCGTCGGCATCGCGGCGATCTTCGGGGCCACGCAGTTGACTCAACTGGCGAATATTCCCTGGGTGAACTTCCTCATCGGCACGGTGTTCATCCTGTTCGCCCTGAACATGCTGGGGGTCTTCGAAATTCAAATGCCGGGCTGGCTGCTCACGATGACGGCGAGCAAGGAATCGGCGGGAAGTTATCTCGGCGCGGTCTTTATGGCCCTCACGTTTACGCTGACATCTTTCACCTGCACGTTCGCCATTGCCGGCGGACTGCTGGTCGCGGCGTCGCAAGGCGAGGTCTATTGGCCGGTGATCGGCATGCTGGCGTTCGGGACGGCGTTCGCGTCACCGTTCTTCGTTTTGGCGATGGTGCCCGGACTCTTGAAGAAGATGCCCAAAAGCGGCGGGTGGATGAACTCCGTCAAAGTGGTGATGGGGCTGTTGGAACTCGGCGCTGCGGTGAAGTTCTTCAGCATCGCCGACCCGGCGCAGGTCGTCTTCGATCACGTCACCGTGATGTTGATCTGGTTCGTGTTGGCCATCGTCACGGCGATTTACCTCTTCGGGTGGTTCAAATTGCCGCACGATACGATGACGACGCAGATTTCTCCTTGGGGCATGCTGCTGGGAATCGGTTTCTTCGTGCTGGCAGGCTTGCTGCTCGCTGGTGTCGCGTTTCCCGACCGCGGCGGCGTCGCAGTGCGGCAGATTCTTGCGTTCGCGCCAATGCGGATCGAAGCCGGCGCCGGAAACATCGGACCGACGCTGAAACACCATGGGTTGGAGTTCGCACTCTATTTTGATAAAGCGCAACAGATCGCCGAGAAAGAGAATCGTCCGTTGCTGATCGATTTCACTGGCGTCAACTGCACCAATTGCCGGGATATGGAATTGAAGATGGCCCAGCCGGAATGGAAGGAGCGGATCGAGAAATTCATCGGTGTGAAGCTCTACGTCGATGTGCCGCAGATTCCCACCATTCACGACCGGACGGAAGGCGAGAGACTGCGGGCGGCGAACGCGGCGTTGGAATTGCAGTTGCTACAGGACTCGTCGATGCCGGCGTATGCCGTTGTCACGCCAAATGGCCAGACGCTGCTGGCGAGCTACTTCGGCGCCGAGTCCGCCGCGAGCGCCGGCACGTTCGTCCAATTCCTCGACGACGGCTGGGCGAAGTGGGAGAAGTTCAAAGCGAACGGAGACCAAGCGAACGGCAAGTTGACCGTTCGCAAGGACGAACCCTTTCGTTGACGACTATGATGAGGCATTAAAAGAAGCGGGACGTCTTTGCCTGCCGTTGATCCTCTATTTCACGTCGATGCACGACGCCAACTGCCGTTGGATGGAGATCCGAATCGCGGGACCGGCGCTGCAGAAAGTGCAGAGCCGGTTCATTTGTGCGAGGCTCTTCGTCGATGGCCATCCGGCGGATGGGAGCCCGCCAAAGAGAAAAGAAATCGTTGAACAGATACGGAAACTGCAAGAGAAATGGTTGATCGATCCTGTCGTTCCGTCCTTTGCGATGGTAACACCCGACGGCAAAACGGTGCTGGCGACGTACATCGACTCGGAAACCAAGGCCGGCACGTTCGTCCAATTCCTCGACGACGGCTGGGCGAAGTGGGAGCAGTTCAAAGCGAACGGAGGCCAAGCGAATGGTAAGCTGACGGAACGCGGGCAGGAACCGCTGCACTGAGCAGAGCCGTCACTTCTCCGTCTTCTCGACAGCCTTCTCCTCCGCCGGTTTCTCCTCGCCTGTCGGCGCTGGGTCGTTCTCGTCGGGCGGCAACTGGATGTTGATCTCCGGGTAGACCAGGTCTCCCGTCACCGGGACGGCGACGGCTTGCAGCACTTCCTTCGTCTGCTCGTGCTGCACGAACGCCACCAGTTGCAGCGGCTTGTACTCCAGCGGCTTCACGCGGAACTTGATCCGTTTCCCTTGCTCGAACTGCGCCAGGTAGCCCATCTGCCGGCCCTTGAGTTCGGCGAGCGGCAGCGGCAAGTCGTATTTGAGCACTCCCTGCTTCGCAGCGATGCCCTTTGCGCCTCCGAGCAGCGCCCGTACTACCATCACGTGCCGGCGCACCCCGTTCGGCGCGACCAGCGGAATGTTATCCTCGACCACTGCGAGCCGCAGCCGCACGTTTTTCAACTCCTCTTCCGGCACGCCGTCGACCGAGACGCTGACGAGCAGATTCTTTTTCCGCAGGTCCTCCGCTTCCGTGGCCTCGGCCTTGGCGGTGATCGTCACCTCCGGCGGCTTTTTCTCCGCCTCGGGCGGGTTCGCGATCAGTTTGAGGAAGTGATCGATGGGACCGCGCAGCTGGCGGTACGATTCGATCACGTACTCCGGCGCGAACGTGCCGCCGGCGTTGACGGGGACGACGCCGTTGACGACGACGGCGGGCGTTCCTTTGACGCCGTAGAACGTCGCCCGCGCTTCGCAGTCCATGTTCGTCAGCGGGTCCGGCGCCGGAATGTGATTGTGATAGCAGAGGACGATCGACCGGTCTTGCGGCAAGTCGCGGTGCAGCAGTTCCGCCGCGAGGTCCGCGGCGATGCATGGCTCGCACGCCGTGCCCGTGAAGACTTCCGTCAACAGGACCCGCTTCCACTCGCCCGGTTCCGGTAACGGTCCGGCTTTTTCGCGGGCCTCGGCAAAGATCTTCTCGACGTGCTTCGTATACGTCTCGTCGAGCGCCGCTTCCAGGCCGTCGAGCGAGCCGTGCTTCTCTTTCCAGAAATGCTCCAGCGATTGCTGCGGCGTCGCGTCGCCCGGTGCGCGGCTGAGCTTGCTGGCCAGCACCCGCTGCTGCATCATCGGCAACGCGACGATTTGCAGATAATAGTCGATCGCCGCGTCGGCGTCTTTCTGCTTGTCGGCGTATTCCGCCGCGGCGGACAACAGGTCGAACCGATACGGGTTCTCGGCCTGGATCGTTTTCAGTTCCGCGAAGGCCGTCGCGGCGGCGGCTCCGTCCTTGCCTGTCACGGCCTTCAACGTCTTCGCGATGCGAACTTCCAATCGCCCGGCTTTGAGGAGCGCCTGGGCCGGCGAGTTCTCGGGCAGTTGGCCCTCGGCCCCGCTGAGAAGTTCCTCCGCGATGTCGATCGCCTTGCGGGATCGCGCCAGGCTGAGCCCGGCGTTGATCTTGGAGAAGGCCTCCATCCGCGGACCCCAATGCGATAAAGCGTTCGTGAAATCCTCTCGAGCCGCCGCAATCTCCTCGTCGGAAAGATTCCATTGGTGAATGCGGCTGAAGACGAAGCCGTAGGCGTCGAGCGCCACGGGCGAATCGAGCCGCGTCCGCGCCAGCTTCAACACGCCGCGCGCCGGGTCGGGATCGTTCACCGCCTTGTTCAAATCGCCTGCGCCTTCGACGGCGACGCTGTCGATGTAGTCGCTGAGATTGTCGGCGTCGGTCGGCAACAACTGCGCGGGGAGCAGCGCCCCGGCGTCGGAAAACATCAGGCTGCCGCGGACCTTTCCGTCGACTTTCTTTCCCTGGAAATTGATCGACGTCTTCTTGATCTGCGCCTTCTCGTTCTCCATCCTGCCGTCGAGGACGATGTCGTCGCCCGTAATCGACAGCTTATCGACGGTAATCGTGCCGAGGCTCGGATCATTGGCGACCGTCGCCGCCGTCAGCGTGCCGTCTTCGCTCGGCGCAATGCGGATCAGCCACAGATTGACGTCGCGGCTCATGGTGTAGGGCGAGACGACCCACGTTCCTTCCCAGGAATCGGCGGTCTCGAGCACCGGCAGAGTGGGCTTGACGGACTCCTGCCCGGGAACCTTCGCGGCGGTCGCACCGTCGTCGACGTTTCCCTCGCCGTCGGTCGATTTCGCCGTCGGCGGCGACTGCTGGCAGCCCGTCAACCACAGCCCGATTCCCAGGACGCACAGCACAGAACACCGACGCATGATTCACCTTGGTAAGAAGAGCGGATATCGGATAGCGAATATCGGTTGGGAATCGCGGGGGAGACATCCTGTCTTTTCCCATCCGCGATCTACTATCCGATATCCGCTATGCTTTCTTCGTGCGCACGTTCCTCGCGAAGGGGGCGATTGTAATCTGTCTACGGCTGCCCAGCGATGCCGCGGAGGCCGTTTCCCCGCAGGCCGGGGATTTTCCGCGAACTTCCATCTTTTCACGTCGGTCTGCATACTCTCCAAGAGATACAAAAACCCGCCGTCTGCGACGGCGGGAACGCTTCTGCGAAGGGTCGCGAAGGTCCACGAAACACGAACGATCGACAACGCCACAATGCTCACCATCCGCCTGCCCGACGGTTCCCAGCACGAATTTCCCGATCACGCCACCGGACTCGACGTGGCGAGCAAGATCAGCCCGCGGCTGGCCTCCGCGGCGCTCGGCGTGCAGGTCGGGCCGACGATCTCCGACGTCATGCGGCCCCTCGCCGAAATCACCGACGAACGCCCGATCCCCGTCCAAATCCTCACCGAGAAGGATCCGCAGTCGCTCGGCATTCTCCGGCATTCGTGCGCCCACGTCATGGCCCGCGCCGTGATGCGGCTGTTTCCCGACGTGGAACTGGCGTTCGGCCCGACCACCGGGCACGGCTTCTACTACGACATGGCGCTGCCGCACGCCGTCAGCGAGGACGACTTCCCGCGGATCGAAGCCGAGATGGCGAAGATCATCGCGACCGGCGAGCCGTTCGAGCGCTTCATCACCGACCGGAACGAAGCCGTCGAACTCGTCGACGGCATGAAGCAGAAGCTCAAGGTCGAGCACATTCAGACGGGGCTCGCCGAGCATCCGACTGTCAGCTTTTATCGGCAAGGGGAATTCGTCGACCTCTGCCGCGGCCCGCATGTCCCGGACGCCAAACGGATCAAGGCGTTCAAACTCCTCTCCGTCGCCGGCGCTTACTGGAAGGGCGACGCCAGCAACCAGCAGTTGCAGCGGCTCTACGGCACCGCGTGGTTCTCGCAGAAAGACCTCGACAACTATCTGGAGCAACTCAACGAGGCAAAACGCCGCGATCACCGCGTCCTCGGCAAGCAACTCGGGCTGTTCACCATCAGCCCGGTCGTCGGCAGCGGTTTGATCTTGTGGATGCCGAAGGGAGCGACCGTCCGCGGCTTGCTCGAAACTTTCATCAAGGATGAACTCCTCAAGCGCGGCTATTCGCCGGTCTATACCCCGCACATCGGGCGCTTGGAACTCTATCGCACCAGCGGGCACTTTCCGTATTACCGCGATGCGCAGTTCCCGCCGATGTACTCCCGGCCGGCCGCGGGCGCGCTCGATCTCTGTCAGTACCGGTTATCGCTCGGCTTGCTCGACGAGAAGCGCGAGCAGGATATTCACCATTATCTGCGCACCGCTCACTTCATTCCTGAAAACTACGAGCGGGCGCAGACTCAAGAGGAGAAACTGAATGCGGTCCACGGTTACGCTCTGACTCTGCTGAAGATTCTGCAGGTCGATCTGCCGGAGTATCACGCGGCGACCGATCACCAAGGCCGGGCCGACGCCCTCTTGAACTGGCTGATGGAACAGGAAGGCTTTCTCCTCAAGCCGATGAACTGCCCGCACCACATCCACATCTACAAGGCCGAGCCGCGGTCGTACCGCGATCTGCCGGTGCGGCTCGCCGAGTTCGGGTCGGTCTATCGCTACGAACAGACCGGCGAACTCAACGGCATGACCCGCGTCCGCGGATTCACCCAGGACGATGCCCATCTGTTCTGCACCCCGGAGCAGGTCGAAGCCGAACTGCGGAATAATATCGAACTGGTCCTGATGATCCTGAACACCCTCGGACTCGACGATTACCGCGTCCGCATCGGCTTGCGCGATCCCGAGAGCGACAAGTACGTCGGCAGCCCGGAACTCTGGTCGCAGGCCGAGGCAACGTTGATCGAGGTCGTGAAGAACCTCGGCATGAACTACACCGCCGAGAAAGGCGAAGCCGCGTTTTACGGCCCGAAGATCGACTTCGTGGTGCGGGACTGCATCGGCCGCGAATGGCAACTCGGCACCGTGCAGCTCGACTACAACCTGCCGGAACGCTTCCAACTGGAATACATCGGGGCCGACAACCACCCGCATCGCCCGGTGATGATCCACCGCGCCCCGTTCGGTTCGATGGAGCGCTTCATGGGCATCCTCATCGAACACTTCGCCGGGGCCTTCCCGCTGTGGCTCGCCCCGGAACAGGCCCGCGTGATGGCGATCAGCGACAAGTTCGACGACTACGCGAAACAGGTCTTGCAGCGCTTCCAGGCCGCCGGTTTCCGCGTGAGTCTCGACAGCCGTTCCACCAAGATCAACGCGAAAGTCCGCGACGCCCAGTTGGAACTCATCCCCTACATGCTGGTCGTCGGCGGCCGCGACCAGGAGAACGGGACGGTGTCGCTGCGCGACCGCATCGAGGGGGAACTCGGCGCACTGCCAATTAACGAGGCGATTGCGAAGCTGAAAGCCGAAGTCGACGAAAAGCGGTTACGGAACGTGAAGCGATCGAGCCTGTCGACGGCGGAGTCTAGCGGCGAAGCGCACGAGTATTAATTCACCCCGGCGAGCGTCGAGGCATCAGCCCGACGTGTCTTCCGCTTCGCCGACGTAACTCAACCAATCGCCCCGACGTTGATGTACGCGTGCACGTGCGGGGCGCCGCGGAAGTGCCAGACCAGCGACGGGCCTTCCACCCGCCAGACGTCCCAGACGCGGTCGTTCTCCAAATCCTCGTCCTGGTAGAACGCCAGGTGAAGTTGCTCGAATCCGCCGGTTGATTTTAGGATCGCCAGCACTTCATCGGCGTCCTCCGTGCGATACGGCGCGAGCAGCACTTTCAGCGTCTGTTCGACGAGCTTCTGCTGATCCGCGGAGAGGGCCTTGTACGCGATCCCGGGATATGTTTTGCCCGATCCCTGCAATTCGACCGCATTTTCTCGCGGTTGCTTCGGCAAGAGGGCCGCCTCGGCTTGTTTCGCGTCGAGCGCCTGGAAGACCTCGTTCACCTGCTTCGTCTGGTAGTGGAACAGGTTCTGCTTCGGGTCTTCCTCGCCGTGGCCGTAGACGATCGGCCCGCCGAACGCGGCCTGATCTACGCTGTCGCCGTCGGCCCGCAGCGTGAGATGCCGGCCCGTCAGCTCAAACTCGAACGGTCCCTCGCCGGGGTTGCCGAAGATCGCGAGGCTGTAGCCGCCGAGGCCGCCGTCGTCGAATTCGGTCTGCTTCAAAATCCGCTCGTAGCCGTCCGGGCTGGTGACGCCTTTCACGATGTCGGTGATGATCTGCCGTTGATCGTCGGTGTAGAAGGCTTCGCGGATGATCGGCTTGGTGATGTGCCAGTTCGCGCTGATCTTTTGCCGCAGCTCATGCTCGAACGGAAACACGAGCGCCTTCTTCTGCTCGTCGGAGAGCGACTGATAGAGCTTCAGCACGTGCGTTTCCGCGTCGCTTTTCCGGCTGGGAGCCGCCCAGGCGAATTGCGGTGCGAACCCGGCCGCGGCTGCGACGCCCGCCGCTTTCAGAAACTGACGCCGGTCCAGGTTGAGAGGCTCATTGCAGCAGGGATGCGATTCGGCGTTCGACATGAGCGGCTCCTGTGATCTGAGATCTCGCGAAGTCAAGACAGCACGGCCGATTGTCGTGCATCGAACCGGTGAAGTCGAGCATGGCGTCATCCCCTCTTGCCCGAATTCCCAATCTGAACTACAACCCGCCGCTTGGAAGAACCGTGGGGAAGACCCCGCGGCTTCCGCGAGTGCGCATCAACTGCAATCGGGTGGGGATGGAATACCACTTTCCGCCGCTGGGGAAGACGTGTTCGGCGACGGGCAAGCCGCTCGTGCCGGGCTCGGCGTGCCGGTCTGCGCTGTTCGAGATCAACGGCCAGCAGGTGCGGAAGGATTTCTCGCCGGAAGGCTGGACCGGCCCGCCCGAGAACGCGATCGGACATTGGGCGACGCAGGTGCCGGAGCGAACCGGACCGCCGAAGCTCGACCCCGAACAACTGATGAACTACTTCGAGCAGCTCACCGAGGAAGCCAGCCCGAGCCACGATGAGACGCGGTATCTGCTCGCGTTGATGTTGCTCCAACAGCGACGGCTCAAGCTCGACACGGTCCGCACGGACGAGGACGGCGATGTGCTGGTCCTCGCCGGGTTGCGCGGCGAAGGGACGTTTGAAGTCCCGCATCTGCAACTGACCGACGCCGACGCCACCGCGCGGCAAAACGTCCTACGCCTGCAACTCGCCGCGGAGTGGAACGGATGAAACGAGCGGAGCGAGTGCGAAAGACTGCAAACCGGCCCGCGATCATCCATGTCGCTTGCGGGTTCGCAGCCCCATTCCACTCCGCGCTCTTGATCGCGCTGCTCCTCCTCGCCCCCGGATGCGCCTGGATGCGGTTGGGGCCGAAAGCGGAATACTCGGCATTCGGGCCAAAGTCGCCGTGCCGGGTGCCACCACATGCGACTGCCGAGGAGCTTGTCGATTTCCTCAATCAGAACGTCGACAAGCTCGACGGCTGGCAGGCGCGGAGTGTGAAGCTGCGCTACAATAAGATGCCGCTCACGGGGATGATCACGGTCGCGAAGGGCGGCAAGTTGCGGATTTTGGTGGACTCCATGGTCGGCAGCGAAATGGACCTTGGCAGCAACGAAGAGGTTTTCTGGTTCTGGGCGAAGCGAGCCCCCGAACCAGCGGTGATGTACGCGAGCCACGAGCAACTCGATCACGTCCGCGAGACGCTGCAGATTCCGTTCGAGCCGAATTGGCTGCTGGAAGCGATGGGCGTTCAGTACCTCCCGCCGGAAGGCACGACGCTCGAAGAGGTGAACGAACATGCTTCGCGGCTCGTGTCGTTTCATGCGCTGCCGAACGGGAAGAAGATCCGCAAGGTGATCACCGTCGATACGTGCCACGGCCGCGTGCTGGAGCATTCGGTCTGGGATGCGGCGAACCGCCGCATCGCCCATGCGACATTTTCGCACCACCGTCTCGATCCCGAAACGGGAGTCGTTCTGCCGCAGCGCATCCAACTGAACTGGGAACAGGCGGACATCTCATTGACGATGGATTTAGGGAAAGTGGACATCAACCCGACCGGTGTGCCAGCGACCATATTTCAAATGCCGCGGATGGATGGCTATCCGCAGTTGAATCTGGAAGACCTAGCGTATCAGCACGCGGGAAAACGCCCCCGGCCAAAGACGTCATCCCGCGACGAGCACGTGTGGCAAGCCCGCGGCGACAGGGAGCGCGAAGAACCGGCCGACCTCGACGCGGAAGAGCCGTTCGCGGACGAGCCTCGCTGAGGCGAGTCAAGAGCCTCCGTTCGGCGCGGGTCTCCCGGCCCGCCGGTTTTCTCTTGCGGTCTCCCGACCGCTGCCTTGCTCTTGATCGAAGAGGAGACCTTCGGTCGGAAGAGCGGCGGGGTCAGGAGACCCGCGCCGAACGGGGCGTCTTCTCTGACCCTCAACCCTCAACTCTCGACCCTCAACCCTCACATTTGACATCCCTCGCCGCACCCGATGTAATTCGAGCAGTGGCGGCGCGCAGCAGAAACGCAGGGATGTGGAGAGATTCTTCGGATGGCCAAACGCTGGCGAGTGGCTCCGTGCGATGAGGCCGTCCTGCGGCAGTACGTCCGCAGCCTTGGCGTTTCGGCGATCACCGCCCAGATTCTCGCCCGGCGCTGCGGCGGCCAACTCGATGCCAGCCAGGCGTTTCTCGCCAAGAAGCTGAATCAACTCCACGACCCGGAACTGCTGCCCGGCGTTTCCGCCGCCGCAGACCGTATCGTGGCCGCGTTGAAGGCACAACGCCGCATTACCGTCTACGGCGATTACGACGTCGACGGCGTGACGTCGGTCAGCCTGTTGTGGCATTGCCTGAAACTCGCCGGCGGACACGTCGATTACTACATTCCCAGCCGGTTGGAGGAAGGCTACGGACTGAATTGCGCCGCGTTGCGGCAACTCCACGCCGAGGACCCGCGGCGGCTCGTCGTCACTGTCGATTGCGGCATCACCAGTTGCGAGGAAGCCGCGCTGGCTCGCGAGCTCGGCCTGGAATTGATCATCACCGATCATCATCAGCCCGCCGAAGAATTTCCGGAGGCCGACGCGCTCGTCCATCCGCGCTTGCCGGGCGCGTATCCGTTCGGCGAATTGTGCGGCGTCGGCGTCGCGTTCAAGCTCGCCTGGGCCGTGTGCGCCCGGCTCGGCGACGGCAAAAAAGCGTCGCCGCAGATGCGCGAATTTCTCCTCTCCGCGCTGGGATTGGCGGCGATCGGCACCGTCGCCGATTGCGTTCCGCTCCGCGACGAGAACCGTGTCATCGTCCATTACGGCTTGCAGAGCCTGCACGACCGGGCCAGCCCCGGCATGAAGGAACTGTTGAAGGTCGCCAACCTCGGCGATCGCGCCGTGCTGCAGGCGGAAGACGTCGCCTTTTCGCTGGGGCCGCGCATCAATGCGGCGGGTCGCCTGGGACAAGCGCGGCTCGCCGTGGAACTCCTCACGACCGATCAGCTCGATCGCGCCCAAGCGTTGGCGAAGTATCTCGACGAACTGAATCGCAACCGGCAAACGGTCGAGCGAAAAATGCTGAAGCAGGCGAAGGAACTCGTCGCCGCCTGTGACGCCTGGAATGCGGATCAAGCCTTGGTGCTGGCGCACGAGGAATGGCATCCCGGCGTGATCGGCATCGTCGCCGGCCGTGTCGCCGAGCACTTCCAGCGGCCCGCGATTCTGATTGCACTGTCCGGCGACAAGGAATACGCCCAAGGTTCCGGCCGGACTTACAACGGTTACAATCTGCACGCCGGCGTCTCGGTCTGCCGCGACCATCTCGTCGGCTTCGGGGGGCATCACGCTGCCGTCGGGCTGAAGATCACGCCCGACCGCATCGACAACTTCCGGGAGGAGTTCGTGCGAATCGTCACGGCGGAAGTCGGCCCGACGCCGGCCCACGACGATCTCGACATCGACGCCGAAGTCCGCCTCGCCGACATCTCCGTGCGGGCCGTGACAGAACTGGAGCAGCTCGGCCCGTTCGGCATCGGCAACCGCCGGCCCATTCTCTCCGCTGCGCGCGTCGAACTCGCCGGCCCGCCGCGGAAAATCGGCGAAGGGGAGCGGCATCTCTCGCTCTCGCTGCGGCAATACGGCAGCACGATCCGCGCCGTGGCGTTCGGCCGCGCCGAGTGGGCCGAAGAACTCGCCGCCGCCGGCCCGAACTTCTCCATCTGCTTCCAGCCGGTGATTAACCGTTTCAACGGTCAGGAACGGGCCGAGATTCAACTGATCGATTGGTCGAGGGTCGAGGGTTAGGTCTCAAAGCCGCGGATGCTATCCGCGGTCTTTTTCATCGCGTCGAAAACCCGCGGATGGCGACCTGATCATGTTCTCCCCACGCACGCTCTGGTTCGTCCGCACGCTGTCGTGGGACGGATTGTTGCCGCTGATCGTCGTGCTGGGCACGTTCTTCATTCGCGTCGCCGGGAAGAATCTCGAAGAACTGCAGTTGATCGTCGTCCTGCTCGTCCCGCTGATGTTCGCGTTTCTGCGGGCGCATCTGGCGTATGGCCAGATTGCCCGGACGTGCCACGGTCAGGTTCCGATTCATCGGCAGTTCGCGGTCGCCGCGGCCATCGTGGTGCTCTTGGGCTTCGAGACGCTGGCCAACGCGTTGACGATGACCGACAAGGAACCGCTCGAAGCGTGGCTGGTGGTCGGCGGGTTCTATCTCGTCTATCTGGCGCTGATCTGCTTCGCGCTCCGTCCCTGCCGCGCTCCGAATGCTCCGCGGGCAGACGCGACGTCGTGGTACCACGTCGAGGGCTGAATTCAGAATCCCGGTTCGTCTTCTAACCGGGATTCGCTTTGGCCGTTGAAGTTCAAAAGCGAAACCCGGTTATCAAAGCAGAACCGGGTTTCTGGCGTCGTGGGCACATCCAAAGCCCTGCCCCAACGGTTGCGACTCGCTTTGAACTGCGGTACAAGCAACCGCAGTTCGCCCTCGATCATCCACTGGGAGATTCCACCATGCCGCGCACGCTGTTCTGGATCGTCGCCATGTCTCTCCTTGCCACCGTCGCACACGCCGCCGACGCACCGCAGAAGTTTCGCGTCTACATCGGCACGTACAACGCCCGCGACAGCAAAGGGATCTATCTCGCCGATCTGGATGTCGCGAAGGGGACGCTCAGCGATCCAGTGCTCGCGGGGGAGGCCGTCAACGCCTCGTTCCTCGGCGTCCATCCGACGAAAAAATTTCTCTACGCCGTCAGCGAGATCACGACCGACGACGGCAAGAAATCGGGCGGAGTGAGCGCGTTCGCCGTCGACCCGTCGACCGGCAAGCTGACGCTCCTCAACCAACAGTCGTCGGAAGGGGGCGGGCCGTGCCATCTCGTGGTGGACGCCGCGGGGAAGAACGTCCTCGTCGCGAACTACGGCGGCGGGAGCGTCGCCGCGCTGCCGATCGGCGCGGACGGCAAACTCGCGAAGGCGAGCGCCGCGATTCAGCACAAGGGGAAAAGCGTTAACCCGCAACGGCAAGAGTCGCCGCATGCCCATTCGATTAATCTCGACGCGCAGAACAAGTTCGCCTTCGCCGCGGACCTGGGGCTCGATCAGGTGCTGGTCTATAAGTTCGACCCGTCCAAGGGATCGCTTGCGCCGAACGATCCGCCGTTCGCGAAAGTCGCCGGCGGCGCCGGCCCGCGGCACTTCGCTTTTCATCCGTCGGGGAAGTTCGCCTACGTCATCAATGAAATCGGCAACACGGTCACAGCGTTCCAGTACGATGCCGCGAAAGGAACGCTGACCGAGATCCAGACGATCTCCACGCTGCCGGCCGATTTCACCGGCACGAGCTACACAGCGGAAGTCGTCGTGCATCCGTCCGGGAAATACCTCTACGGCTCGAACCGCGGCCACAATAGCCTCGCGGTCTATGCCGTCGATGCAGAGACCGGCAAACTGACGTTGCTCGAAGTCCCGTCGGTCGGCGGCAAAGTCCCGCGGAACTTCAACGTCGACCCAACGGGGAAATACGTCCTCGTCGGCAACCAGGACGATGACACGATCTCGCTGCTGGCGGTGCAGCCCGACGGCAAGCTGAAGCTGCTGCGAAACGACGTCCCGGCGCCGATGCCGGTGTGCATCAAGTTTGTGGCGCCGTAAGCCGCTCGCACATTCGTGCTGAAAAAGACAAATCAATCGAGATCAGGCAAGGCTCCCGCAGCAAATGTTACGGAGAGCGATTGGAGCCACTCGGCAAATGAATTTGCCTGCACCCGGCGCTTCGGAGAGTCTGTTGATACCGTGATGACTTGTCCTACAACGCCACCTGTGTTTGGTTGAAAGTCCAAACAGAGATAATCTCCCCCGCCATTCGCAGCGAACGGAATCCACGCGGGATTCCACCAGTCTCCAGCCACTCGCCGTTCAGATTTCGCCACCAGACCTTCGAAGTCCCCGGCCTTCGTCAGGCTATTCAAAGACTTCCATTCGCGGGTGATCGCTTTCAGGCTCATCAAATAATAGCTCCCACACTCGTCATTGGCGTAGAAGCCGGGAAAATCGCCGACATCAGCGGCAGGCTTTTGTCCTTCATGGACTCTCAGCGACTCTTTGAACTCGCGAGGAAATTTAACTCCCAGAGCGGTCTCAGCTTTTTTAATGCTTTCCTGGCTGGCCGGCTTCGCCAAACTTTTCAAGTGGTCGGTATCATGACCGCCGAGGATCTCATGAATTCGATCCCATGATTCGGCGATGGTGGCAATTTTGGGCATGCTCGGAATAATCTCCGTGCAGGAATCAGCGCACACTTCGTGTACGGCTGAACTATTGCTCCAGCACGTCCTTTTCCTTCGCCTCCGCCATCGTGTTGACCTTGCCTTCGTAGGTCTTCGTCAACTCCTGGATCTGCTCCTTCAGG
>CAZDGB010000117.1:17730-19704 GCA_964504645.1 uncultured Planctomycetaceae bacterium
CGTGTTGACCTTGCCTTCGTAGGTCTTCGTCAACTCCTGGATCTGCTCCTTCAGGCCTTCGTGGATGTCCTCGCTCATCGTCTTGTCTTTGAGCGCGGTGTCGGCGTGCTTGTTGGCGTCGCGGCGGATGTTGCGGATCGACACGCGGGCGTCCTCCGCCAGTTCCTTCACTCGGCCGACCAGTTGCTTGCGGCGCTCCGTCGACAGCGGCGGGACGTTCAACCGGATCACGCGGCCGTCCGAATTCGGGGCCAGGCCCACGTCGCTCGACTGGATCGCCTTGGAAATCTCGCTGAGCGCCCCCGCGTCGAACGGCCGGATTAGAATCTGCTGCGGCTCCGGCACGCTGATCGTCGCGAGCTGCTTCAACGGCGTCGGCGACCCGTAGTAGTTCACCCGCACCGAATCGACCAGCCCCGCGTTCGCCCGCCCCGTCCGCAGCCCCGTGAGTTGGTCCTTCACCACCTGCACGGCCTTCTCCATCCGCTCCTCCGCATCGAGGAGAATCTCGTCCTGGTCCATGATGGGTCCTTTTCCGAAGAATTTTTCTTTACGGTAACGGATGAGGCGGAGGTTGAGAAGCGTTGGGTTAGTGGGTTGTCGGTGGTAGGTTGGGGTTGGGAAGACCGCAAACGCTTGCGCTTCGCGGGTGCCGGCGTTACACATAGAAGCCGATCCCCACAATTGACAACCGGCGCGTTGCAGCAACAAAATCCGGCAACAAGACTGCCAGAAATGATATTTCTGATCAACGAAAAGACGTTGCCCGGAGACGGAGATGCCTGCGGAACACGTTGGATACATCGACTACAACGACAAAATCCGGCGTCTCGAATCTGCTCGATGCGCCTTTCGACGTCACCAACTCGACATCGAAGCCGAGGGACGTCATTGCAAGCTCAAACTCTATGGCATCCCTTTTCCCGATGCCGAGGCGATTTCGGAATTGCCCGGCAAATCCTTCGGGCCGGAATCCGATTCCGTTGCCAGCGACCCGATCGCCGAGGGGGGAATCGAATTCAAGGAGACGTATTTGTCGTGGGAGTCTCTCACGGTGCGCTGCAAGTCGCACAACAGCTCAAACAACACTCTTTCCATCGCGTTTCAAGCCGAGGTTTCCGATCCAGAATGGGGAAACAGCGGGCCGGTCGATGGCAGTGTCGTTTGTGAAATTCAGGAAACGCTCTGGTGAAGGAAGAGACCGCCATGAACATTCCGGAACTCGAATTGACACCCGGTTCCTTTGGGTGGTCTGCGTCTCTGCCAAATAGTCCGCGGCTCTTCGGGCAAAACATCACGGTCGAGATTCACACCCGACTCGTCCCCTACAATCCCGTGGAATTGCCGCCGATTTCTGCTCGTCAAGCGGCCTTGGTGCAGCAGATTCTGTCATCGCTTTCCGCGCTGGTACAGCGAGTCGAAAGCGAGTTGATCCAGTACCATCAGTCGATTGACCCCGAGTTTCAGGCGCACATGGAACGCCCGCATATCTGGTTGTCTTCTGAGCATGACGACGGAATTTCCTGGACGTTCGTCGTCGGAATCAAAGAAAATCCGGACTTTGGTTATCACGCCGAGTTCGAAGGGACCGAATTCATTGAACTTTGGGCGGGTGACTGAAACGCACCAAACAGAAGACCGCGGATGCCATCCGCGGCTTTGATCAGCCAGCCGTCGAACTGACCCGCGTTCCCAGCCGTTCGCCCGCAATCGCCCGTTCGATGTTGCCGGGCTTCTGGTAGTTGAGCACGACGATGGGGATGTTGTGCTCCATGCAGTGGTGGATCGCCTGGGCGTCCATGACCTGCAGGTTCTGGCGGAGCACGTCCTGGTAGGTGATCTCCGAATAGCGCACGGCGTGCGGGTTTTTCAGCGGGTCGTCGGAGTAGACGCCGTCCACGCGGGTCGCTTTCACCAAGAGGCTCGCGTCGATCTCGCGGGCTCGCAGCGCGGCGGCGGTGTCGGTCGTCACGA
>CAZDGB010000118.1:0-19305 GCA_964504645.1 uncultured Planctomycetaceae bacterium
GATCGACCTCGGCTGGGTGAATGAGAAGCATTTCTTTAACGTGGCTTGCCTGGGACTTGCTGTTCAGATTACTCAACAGCTGTCGGCCGGCGCCAAGTCCCGGTGGGGAGTGCCGGCGTATTTGGTGACCGCTCTGCGTGTAATTAGCGGAGCCAGACCGTTTGTTGCCGAGATTCGAGCTGGGAATGAAGCCATAGAGGTTCGGTCCGTGCAAATCGCTATCGGCAACGGTCGTCACTACGGTGGCGGCCTGACCATTGCCGAAGACGCTGCAATTGATGATGCGTGGCTGGATCTTTACAGCCTGGAAATCGCTCATTGGTGGCAGATTCTGCCGCTCCTCCCGGCAATGATTCGTGGCAACCTCCACAAATCGCCGCGCGTTCGCACGTTGCGAAGCCGAGAATTTAAAATTGCAACTCGCCGGTTGCAACGCGTGGATTCCGATGGGGAACTTACTACCCAAACCCCAGCGCATTTCCGCGTAGTTCCACGCGCCCTGAAAGTCTTTGTCCCTCAAGCAGGGAAACTTTAAGCACGATTTGTGGTGCGTGAGAAAGTTGCTCTCGAGGGCCACTCACGTCGCCCGCGAAGGCGGGTACCGACACAATTCTGACGGCTGAGCGACAAGCGTACGGCTTGAGGGTTAAGCGATCATCGTCATTGCTGCCGGGTTGCCAATTTACTCACTAGCGCTCTCTGGCACGTGATCTGCTTTGAAGCTGATGGCTTTCAAGTCACAGACGGTCGAAAGATGTCAACACAAGGAGCACACATGAAAACCGCGTTGAGCTTCGGGACTCTGGCAACATTGGTAGCATTGATGGTGGGGTGTGGAAAGACACCGGCCGATCGCCAAGCCGATGCCGTTCGGGACTCGGCAAACCAGCAAGCGAAAGACATTCGGAGCGAAACGAATCGCCAGGCTGATGCGACTCGCGACAATGCCAACCGGGCGGCCGACTCTGTCCGTAACCAGGCGGGCAAAGATGCGTTTGGCAATGCTCAAACGCGGTCCGCAGAGAACAAAGCGGATCGAATTGAGAAGGCTGGCGAAGACCGCGCAGACTCGATTGAGAAATTCGGTGAAAATGCCGCGGACTTCGTGGAAAAGGATGGGGAACGCAAAGCCGACGCCATCGAAGACAATGATCCAGAAAAGCAGTGAAGAAAAGTGACGTCAATCTGCGAGCTTCTCGGAAAACCAATGCGACTTTGATTGGGAGTGACCCATGTTTGAAGTATTTCGCAGTCCATCCCGGAGTGCAGCCGGTGCGATTAAGTACGTCACAGTGGGTACGTTGATGGTCATTTGGGCGGGCCTGTGGTACTACTACTTTCTGCGGCCACTTCCCAATCCGCCGGCTTGGCAAAGTTACCTTTGCATGGCGACCATTTTTTCCGGCGTTGCGATTGGGGTCATCGGCCTGTTATTTGGAATGATTGGTCGCGGCGCGAAAGCCGCAGACAACACAGTAGGTGGAGTGGACACGAGTGTTGCCGTGGCAACTCCAGCTATTTCAACACCCGTGGTGGCGACTCCGGTCATGCAAGCGCCAGTAGGGACACGCGTAGGCGCCGCTCGGATCGTCGAAACACAGCCTGCGATCGCCGCCAGTGGAACAGTGAGCGCGGCACACAGATAACATCTCGCACGTGTCACATGACGTAATTCCGCTCAGTTGCAAACACAGCATCCTGTTCATCGAATTCGGAAGATCGACCACTGACCAGAGTCCGGCAGCCGAACTAGACACAACATTCCTAATCGCATTGTCGGTCGAGTGATTCGCGAATGAAAGCAGACAGGAAATACGCCAGCAAGACCAGCGGCGGAAAGATGCACCACGTCCGATGCGACCATCGCCACGGCATGAACCATCGCTGAATTGTTGCGTGGTTGCCCGTCAGTCTCCGGTCCAGCGCGGTGGGCGTCAATCGGTAAGGTGGCGCTTGGGAGTGTTAAGAGGTGGGCGGGTTTTTAGTGGACGCGCGACTGAAGATAGATTGCCACTAGCGACGAGTCGGCGGGATCGGATGCTACCACTTTCCAGAGTGATCGACGGGAACCTGTTGGGAGATCATGCTGCCTCGCACTTCCTCGCGTCAGACAGACAATGAACTGTCCACTGTGCTGGCCGCATTCGGGGCAATGCAGCGTCGTGCTTTCGTGCTGATGGGGCTTCACGGTGCAAATCAGGAAGTGCAGTTGACATTGCGTGCGCTTCGCTTCGCTTCGATCCGCCAATATCCGTAGTCTTGCATGGCGATGCCTCTCTCAAACGAAAACACCCCGGTGATTATCCAGGGCGTTTGCGTGATCGGCAATGGCGGGGAGTGGCTGGCTACCCAAAGAGTTTGTCCAAGGGCCGTCCACCGTCAACAATGTGCACCAAACGCTGCTGCAGCGGTTCGACGAGGGCAAGGTCGGGGTCGATTCCGAGAGCTTGATAGATTGTGGCTGCAAGATCCTCCGGCCGCACGGGATGATCTACAGGCCAGGCGGCGTCGCCGTCGGACTGCCCATAGACAATGCCCCCACGGACTCCGGCGCCTGACAGAATCGCTGGGAAACAATAGCTCCAATGCGTGCGACCCCACTGCGGATTGTCGGGTTTGGGGGCGCGGCCCATCTCGCCCACAACTACCACCAGCGTCTCGTCGAGCAATCCTCGCTGCTCCAAATCGTCCAGCAAGGCGGAAAATGCTTGATCGAATCCCGGAATCAAGAATTTTTCGAGATGCTGGCTGCTGTCGTGCGAATCCCAGCCGTCGGTTCCGAAGGTCGAATCCCAGGCGATGGTCACGAAGCGAGCACCAGCTTCAATCATGCGACGCCCCATCAGCACGGATTGTCCGAAGAGGTGTCTTCCGTATCGATCGCGCACGTGCGATCGTTCCTGACGGATGTCCAAAGCCGTGCGTATGGTATCGGACGTCACTAGCTGCAGTGCTTGATTGCGCAGGCCGTCATAGGCTCGATAGCGTACCGACCGATCCAGTGCGCGCCGGGCTCCGTCGAACTGCTCCAGCAACGTATGCCGGCGGTTGAGCCGGTCCAACGGCAAATCCGACCGCGGAACCAGCCCTTGAATGCTGTAGTCAAGTTCTTGCTCCGTGCAGTTCCTCAGGAACAGATTCTCGCGTGCGTTCTGAGGACGAACATTGGTCGCCAGTCCGTGATAGTTCGGGCCGAGCCAGCCGGCATACTGACCGGTGCGGTCACATTTGGGGACTTGCAAGTGCCCGAGTCGATTCGGCAGATAAACATAGTCGGGGAAGGTCCGCTCCGGCCCCCCTAGTTCATGCGCTGAGAGATATTCGACGACCGACCCCATCGACGGCCAGTCGGTGTCGCGCGCGTTGACGTCAGTGGAGTCGATCACCACATTTCGCGTGAAAGGATGCCCGGTCTGAATGTAGTGCGAAGCATTGTGATCATTGTGGGGATGCGTCAACGTGCGGATCACACAATATTTGTCCGACATCAATGCCGTTTTCGGCATCAACTCGCAGATTCGCAAGTCCGGCGTGCGTGAGGCAATGGGACGAAACGGTCCGCGTAAACCCGGTGGCGCGTCTGGCTTAAGGTCGAATGTTTCCAGTTGGCTGGGACCCCCGAACAGAAACAGAAAAATTACCGACTTCGCGCGACCATTCTGGAAGTGCGGGGCGATCTGTTCTGCCGACAGTATCCGCGGAAGGTTGAGACCGAACAGTCCGGCGCCGCCAACCTGAAGAGTTGCTCGCCGCGTCAGCCCGCTGCAAACCCGTTGAGGGTTTCCTTGAATCGTCAACATGGGGCGACTCCCGTGTGAGACGCGTATGCTCTCTGTCTGGCTAGACGATGTCAATGGAGGCTGAAGCGGCTAAGAGAATTCGGGGAAGCGGCGGCGACGGTTTGGCTGATTACTGTTTCTTCGCAGCCAGTCGCCACGTGTTGATGAGCGACTTCTTCCCCTCTTCCAGCTTGGCTTTCGCCTTCGCGCTTTTGGACTTGTCTTTATGAGACGGATTTCCGATGTCGAAATTCAGGCCTTCCAGAATGGCCGCTTGCACAACTTCACGGGCCTGAGGCAGCGTCTGATACGTTCCGTCACTGATCCCGAGTTCCTTGGTCCACAGGATCTCCTCGGCGACAACGTCGGCCGTCTCCTTCGTGACGTCAGACTTCGGATCGAAGCGTTTGAGCAACCAAATCAGAGGCACTGGTGAAAAATTGATTGCGTTGCCTCCTCCCGGCGGGTTGATTGGGAGTAGCCGATTGGTGGGGATATCAACATCTTCCAATTCGGCCAGGATCTTGTCGGGAGAAACATCCTTCTCGCCGAACTGCTCCAAGAGCCCGGCAAAAAGTTTGGCGTCGGCCCGGATCAGATCTAGGCGGGGCCGTTGCTCCAGCGCTTCTTTTTCCGCGGTCACGGTCAGCGGAACCAACCAATATTCCGTCAGTCCAATCACCTTGGCTGGGAGTTCACTTTTCTTGCTGGAAGGATAGCCCCAAGCCGCCGTCACATGGCCGGCATGCTCTACATGGGCCTTGATCAACGTGATCGGAACTTTTTCGACGATTAATGATTTCGAGACGGGAACGCTGATTCGTTCGACTTTGTCCTTGATGTATTCCAATGCTCGAAGGTCAGCTTCAGCGCGTTTCATGGCGGAGGTGTACCGGAAAGCCTTGGTTTCCTCCGCCTGCACGCCGGTCATCAATCTGCCGGATACTACCGTGAATACCAAGAGCCAAGTCGGGGGAATGTGCATCGTTCGCTCCGCGGCTGAGAGATGAGGACTAAACGCAGCGCCATCATCTCGGCGACGCTGTGCAGCGTCAACTTCGACCTGCGGGAGATCGTATGTGCCTGCAGGTTGGGACAATCCTAAAGAGAAACCCGACAAGCAAGGCGCTGAGTGATCCGCTTGCCGGGCTTGGGATGGCGTGGCGGTGGCCCACCGTGATCCCACGCCCCCACAAACGTCAGCATTGTGACCTGCGGGGAGCGTATGCAACGAAATTTCGCCCCGCCGGAAATCCGCTATACTGGCGGCATGGACGAGAAGCTCGCTACGCGACATCGGGCAACTGTCGCGGCATGCTCCACAGGAAGCACTGGCATGATAGACTCTTCCTTCCCATTCAGCTTTGGTTCCATACGGTTGCTTCACTCAGAACGATCAGCAACCGCACCGCCAATCTTATTGGGCACGCGGAGCTTCGAGCGCCAGAATTCAATCCATTTGTTTGCCAACTCGGATGTCGTAAAACAACAACTCGAAATCGAGATCGCAGCGAGCCGATGTACGGATGATCGAGTCCATCCCACTTCACTAGAATTGCGGGCTGCGGTTGCATCGATCACATTTTTTGAATGTGTCGCTGATCAGCATGATGGGCGATACGGCACGACGAAAGTTATCGAACACGACAACTGGCATCGGATATTTTGGGTCTTCGTACAGCTGTTCGAACGCGGGGATGGCTTTCTCGCTCAATGGGAAGATCGTTTCAGTTACATGAGAGAGCTTTGGGCAAAGGAGCCACGGTACTATTTGAAGGATTTGCGCGTTGAATCTCTCCCGGAGGACAGCGGCAAATCGTTCCAGGCTCCCGACGGCAGCACGCTGTTGCAGTACACAAACAAGATCTGAGTCGCCACCTCATTACCAAAAGAAAAACCCGACGAGCAGGATGCCACATCTGCTTGCCGGGCTTTGGAAAACCGTGGTCGCAGGGGCCACTGCGATCACGCTGTATGTCAGCATGAGTGTGGGGCGGTGCGGATGCAAGCCAATTCAACCGGCCGCGCGGGCGATGGTGATGCGCCCGACGGCCGAAAGCATAAGTTCGTGCTCCAACCCTCCGGCGACGAACTGGTGCGATTCGTGGAAGCGGCGTTGAAGGGCGTCCATAATGATCCTGCGGACGGGACGGGGAAATCGTGGCGTACTTCGGAGACGCGCTGGCGAAGCGGGAACAGAGCGGTTGACGGCGGCGAGCGACAACCGTTCCAGTGAACCACCGCAACGGGTATGCTTCCGGCATGGACGACAATACCCAGAACCCTTCAGAGCCTGCTCCAGAGTTTTCCCGACTTAAAGTCTTTCTCATCGCGGCTATTCAGTTGGCGCTGGCTCCATGCCTGTTATTGAGCTTTTTTTTGCTCGCAATGACTGAATGCAATGTTAAAAGCCAAGCCGTGGGTCCGCAGGTTGCTGCTTTCTTCATTTTCCTGCTCTGGCTAGTGGCGCCGTGGCTGGCTTTTCTGATCTATTGTGAGCTGAAAGTAGTGCGTGCAAAAGAAACGATTCTCCTGGCCAATCTAAAGACCGATTCCGAACCTCTGATAAAGCTTGCTGCTCATGCCGTAAAAAAAAGGGTGGCAATGACCATTAGCAGCACATCGGCCGAGTCAGCCGTGATCAAAGTTGATGCGAATACCCTAAAACCACTCACTCCCAAGCGATGGGCTGTTTGCGGAACTGTTACGCTCACTGACGTCGCCGGCATACAACATAACGCACCGTGGTCGGTTGATATGGAATTGAACTGGGGCAAGCTGGAAGAAACTTACGTCAAGTTGAACACAAAACTGGAATGATCGCATCAAGCCGGAGGCCGTCACGCGGGCGGTGACGAGCGATTGACTCGGACCAGCCCCTCGATAGCGTACTCAGTAGACAACAAGAAATTGACCGTCAACGGCCCGAACGGGCTTACGATTCCGTCACTTCTTCTTCGCCGGCTTCTTCGCGGTGGACGGTGCTGCGCCATAAGTTCTATTCGCCGATCCCGGCGATTGTTTTTTCAGCCAGTGCAGAGTCAACCGGCCGCGCGGGCGATGGTGATGCGCTCGACGGCCGGGGCGTCACCATCGGCTTTTCTTGACGGGGTGCTCCTCGTAACCATAAAGGGCATATCGCAGATTTCCGCCCCATATTTCCCATCGTTCGAGGTACCAAAAATAGGCCTCGTCCAAGGCTGGGAACTTATGGCAAACAAGCCTAATCGGCCAGTAAAAGTCATCAATTGGGTAGGTAAGCCATGTTGGCAGGATTATTACTCTGCTTAGAAAAATCAGCGGCCCATAACTGAGCGGATAGGCGATGAGAATCGCAAGCATAAGAACGGCCCACGTCCATCGACTCCACCGCCACGGCATCAGCACGAGCCGGCGAAAAGGGATACGAGCAGCGTTAGAGGGTTCAGATGCCATTTCGCCAGCTTCGCATTGTCGTCAACCGGCAGGCAAAAGGGGTAGTGATCGGTTTTGAATCGAGAATTGTGAATTTTGGAAATTATTTTTCGGGGAAAAGTTCCGGGCGGGGCCGACTTGGCCCCCGGATCATGCGCCACAGGCCGGCAACGCCGTATCCCCACAGAAAGCTGTTGAGCGTGAGGATAACACAGAAGCCCACGACGTGTTCGTAGCCGATCCGAACATTGACTGCTGGAATAAACACGAAGGTCCAGAGGATCGGCAACGACGTGGCAAAAAGCGCCGCCAGAATCAGCGTGTTCCAGACATAGCCGAAGTCGAGTGAGGTGGCGGGGGTGACGGGAAGGGACAGCACGGCCCATAGGGTGAGGTTCCCGATTGAGAGCCATCCGCCCAACCTTGGCATCACGCGCGTTCTGCCGCTCATGCCCCTCAGTCTCCCGCCCGGCGCGGTGGGCGTCAATCGGGAACGGCGCGGCCCATGACGTCACAGAGTTGCGCGACAGCTTGTTGCGCAACTCGTCCCGATAGGGTGAGGCCAAAATTTGGCCGAAACGCGGAAAAACCGCATAGACCGCAACTGCTTTCAGCAAAGAGACTTGCGACTACCGCAGCTCGGATTATGCAATCTGGATTACATTAGAGCTTGAATTATGCAATCCAAATTGCATAATTGAGCGATTGGCAATGACTGCTGAGCCGATGTAGGAGGGGCCAACGATGACGGATCGGAAGAAACTGAAGGTTGGCGTTTGGCAGGGAGCCGGACCTGAGCCAGGCTACGAGTGGTCGGTGGCCATCCTCGACGAGGCGTTTGAGGAAGCGATGGACGTTCTCGGCGAGGCTGGGTACGACCACTTCAAAATGCAAGTGAAGGAACTCGCCAAGCAGGGTGACCCAACGCATAGCGACACAGTGGATGTGAAATCAATTGAGGACTACTACGAGATTCGAGACCACGGCGGAGTTCACGGGAACATTAACGTCAGGGTCTTTTTCGGTGTCGACCCGAACCGACGAGCGATGGTTGTGCTTGGAACAATTAAAAAACCGAACAACGGTCCAACGCCTGTGTCCGACAAGGTTCTCATGCGGCGGCGCTGGAGAAACTACCTCAAAGGGGAGTTTGGATTTCTAGAGCAATGACAATTCGCGGTGGCTTATCAGGCCTTTTTTCTTGGAGAACATAATATGACCGCTACTTTAGACCGCGATAACGATCAGGATATTTCTGTTGCGCTGGCTCTTATTCAGAAGCGTATTGCTCAGTTGCCGAGCGACGATCAAAACGATCTGTTTGATCTGTTCGCCGCACTCAGCGACGCCGACGAAAATGAGCGAGCAAAGATCGGGAAACTTGTTCGCGAAATCTTGTCTGGCGAGAAGAAGAAGGAAAAGAGCAGCATCAAACGAATCAAGATGGCTGCTGTAACTCCGCAAAAGTCACTTGAGCAGTGGCTGTCGTTCGTGAGCCAGCGTATTCGCGCTGCTCGCGAAGCCGCTGGAATGACTCAAGAGGAACTAGCCGACGAGAGCGGCATTCAGCAAGCGCATATTTGCCGTCTTGAGAAGGGCGAACACAGCCCAACACACAAGACGCTGAAAAGGATTGCCGATGCAACCGGACAGAAGGTTTCTTACTTCGATCCGTCGTCGCCTGACGCCGAGTAGCCAAGAACAGCGGGCCGATCACTCCTGTTAGGAGGTCGGCCCGCGTCTTGGCGGCGCAGCGAATTTATAACTCGCCGGAGGGTCCGCGCGCACAGCGCGTGAGGGTTCAATTCCCACGGTCTCCGCTCGCTCTATCGAGCGTCAACGCTTGGCGGCTCTGTTGAGTCGGTCGCGAATCCAAGCGGACAGAGACATTCCGGCCCGGTCTGCGGCAGCCTGCCACTCGGCTTTCTCGGCAGCCTTCGCCCGTACCTGCAATCTCTCTTCCGCAGCTTCGCCTTCCGGCAACACTGGTCGTCCGCGCTTGGTGTCCATGCGGGTTATTGTACTGCCAGAAATTTTCCCGTCAACGCGCTTTTTCTGTTGACCAGCCTAATTGTTGGCAGTACAATAATTCGCGTCGTGACTGCAATCGCGACAAGAAAAAACCCCGGCTCGCCTGCAAGCAAACCGGGGCCAACAAGAAACCGGCGAATCGCCAGAATCCTGCCTGCAAACACGATTCTACAGATTCGCCACAGCCCCGGAAAGAGGCGAATCGTGGCCAATCGGATTTCCCCGGAGAAGCGGCGTCAGATCGTGGAATTGCTCGTCGAGGGGAATAGCTGCCGTAGCGTTTCCCGGATCGTCGATGTCCACATGGAAACGGTTCTCAAGACTCTGAACGAAGTGGCGGAAGGTTGCCGTGCCTTGCTCGATTGCCGCCTCCGCGACCTGAACCTTGGCCACGTCCAAGTCGATGAAATCTGGACGTTCTGCGGCAAGAAGCAGGGCAAGCTGACGGCGGAAGAAAAGAGCAACCCAGCGCTGGGCGAGCAGTTCCTGTTCGTGGCGCTGGACGAAGGGACCAAGCTGATCGCCAGCCACTATCTCGGCAAGCGGACGATGGATTCCACGGAACGATTTCTGACGACGCTTTCCGACCGGATGGTGACGCCGGAACTCAACAGCACCGGCTTCCGTCCGCAAGTCTCGTCGGATGCGTTCGTGACCTACGCTCCGGCGATGGACATGATTTTCGCGAACACCGTGCGGTACGGGCAAATCATCAAGAACTACGCCGAGCCGAATTCAGGCCGGTACGCGCCGCCGGTGCTGAAGGCCACGGAACGTCGCGGCATCGTCGGGATAGACGACCTGTTCACGATATGCACGAGCCATGTGGAACGGCTCAATCTGTCGCTCCGCACGTTCATGAAGCGGTTCACGCGGTTAGCGCTGGGCTTCTCCAAGAAGTGGAGCAACCTGCGCGACGCCATCGACCTACACGTCGCGTTCTACAATTTCTGTTGGGTCCACAGCACGATCAAGACGACGCCAGCGGTCGCGGCGGGAATCGCGTCGGCACCGTGGACGGTGGAGGAACTGTTGAGCGTTTGCGAGATGTTCTGAGGGGACTATGGCCGGGATTCTTGATCTTGGGAACTTATGCGTAGCGCTTACTTTGGAGTTGTCAAGAGGAGGTATACGAAGTACAAAGGATTCGCGAGACGCACAAAGAGACGGCGAGAACTTTTCCGAAAGTTCCGCCGTCTCGCTCTTTTTATGGTTGCGCAGAGACCAAAAATTGGTAGGATATCGTCCATGAGAAGGGATTCCATGAAGCCCTATCATGTGCGTCTCGCAAACCACATGAGCTAAGCCACTGGCTAGCCGCTTCTCAATCGGAAATCTGACGGCCTGGATCTACGCCGCACGCCTATCGTGACGCGCGGGGACTTCCAGCAGCAGCCATGATTCCGAGATATCCCCAGGCATCCTATTAAGCTGAAATGGACGACCGGAATCTAGGCAACTCGCCTCGATTCGTTGGCGATTGTCCGCATGAACTGGTTGACGGATTTCTCTTTTACTGGCAAGGAGGTGGTCTACCTGGGAAAGCTCGTATCCCAGGACGAAACATTGCTGCGGACTAGCGCCATCTAGTTCGCCGTCGTCGATGGTGAACGACTTGATTAAACCAAATTTTGACATGGCTTTAAGGAGACTGTTTATGTCCGCGCCACTTGGAACGACTGCACGTACCGGAGAGAAATGCCCCGAAAGCGGGGTGTGGAAGGTGGAAGGCACCCCCACGACCACAGCACCCATCTCTAAGGGGGACACAATGCCCCCTTACGATGGGAAAGCTGTGACGTGGAAACTGATCCAGTACGCGTAGTCACGATGTCGTGATGCTGTGACCAGCCCTGGAGGTGGCTTGCACCCACCTCCGGGGCATCCTTGCAACTCCAATTTTATCGCCGGTCACCTGCGCGGAACAGGTAGATTGTTGCGACGCAAGGAGATTTTGTCGCCCCGCGCCAAAGATTCTTCGGGCGCACAGCGACCACCTGCGGTTTCTGCCGCCCCTCCGGAAATCCGCTATACTGGCGGCATGGACGAGAAGCGCGACGAACCTGAGTTGCCCTTGGCCTCGCACTGATCGGCTCAAACGTGATTTTCGGGAAGCCGCCGATGATCGACCTCATTCGGCAACTCGGCTTCAGCCTGTAGACAGCATGCCCGACTCCCCTCCCCCTCCGCAGCCTTCCGTGTTCGCCGTCTGGCGGTGGAAGTGGTGGACGTGGGCGGCGCTGGTTCCGCTAGCTGTCGCGGTGTATCTCATCTCCCCCGTGCCGATTCTCTACTTCACGCTCATGCTCGACCCGCCAGACGCGGTTCTGACGGCGGAGTATTACTTCACCGCACCCGCATGGTGGATTCGGGCGCACACAGAGGCGTTTGAGGCCATCGACCAGGCGCAACGCAAGGCGCTGTACGAGCGGTTCGGTGTGTGGCTCGACAACGCATTGGACGACTGACGCCCCACGCAACTCCCGTGCCTCTTAACAATCCGGGATTCAAAACCGATCACTACCAGCTATTGGTGGTGATCGCGATCATCGCCATCCTGATCGCGCTCTTGTTGCCGGCCGTGCAGCAGGCACGGGAGGCGGCTCGCCGGACGCAGTGCAAGAACAACATCAAGCAGTTGGGACTGGCGTTCCATAACTATCACGACGTGTTCAACACGTTCCCGCCGGGCTGGGTGAGCCAATACGTCGCGGCGACCACCGGCGAACCGACGATCTGGAGCTGGGGCGCCTATCTGCTGCCCTATCTGGATCAGGCGCCGCTCTACAACTCGCTGCAGCCCGGAACGTGGCGCATCGATCAGCACCTGTCGGGCGCGAGTGGGAACGCCGCCGCCGCGCAGGGACTGCGCACGCCGTTGCCGGCCTTCCGTTGTGCCAGCGATACGGGGCCGGGACTCAACGATTGGGGGTTGGCCTCTTACGGTGGCGACGACACGTACAATCGGAACCTGTCCGACGGGACAAATCGCCTCTCCGGCGCCACGTCGAACTACGTCTACAACGCCGACACCGGCGACAGCAATACGCCCTCGATGGTGGCCGCCATCTCGCTCTATGGCCCGCCGCTCGGCATCGGTTATCAGAATTCGAGAAACGGCATCCGGGACATCACCGACGGGACCAGCAACACGATCCTCATCGGCGAACGGGCCTGGCAGATCAAGACCCTGAGCATCGGCGCCGGCAATGCGCTGGGCTTCGCCCCGGCTAGCTCGAGCGGCAGCTATCTCAACCAGCAGTGCCGCGCCTGCCTGGCGGTCATCGGCCTGCCCTACTGGGGCATCAACCAGACGGTGGTGAATCCCACGCATCAGTCGCGCGGCTACTCCAGCCCGCACGTTGGCGGCGTCCACTTCCTGCTGGCCGACGGCGCCGTGCGGTTCATCAGCGAAAACATCGACCATAAGCCGAACAGCATCGGCACGCCCCCCGCCACGACGGGCGGCGGCCACGGCGGACCGTTGTACATCGACAGCACGTTCGAGTACCTCCTCGGCCGCAACGACGGCAACGTGGTCGGCGAGTTCTAAGCCGCGAAACGATCGATTCCTGACGAGAAGCCTCGCATTCGCAAGAGTGCGGGGCTTTTTCTTTGCTCAGTCCCCTCTCCCCCGCAACGGGGGCGAGGGGACAAGAGGCTATCCCCTATCCGCTATTCTTCCAGCCCTTCCACTTCCAGCCGGCTCGTTCCCTGCGAGGTGTTGCCGCCGAACAGCAGGAATTCCGGGTTTCCCTTGTCGTTGATGTCGAGCCGCGATTCCGTGTGGTCGTCGTGGACGTACGGCATCGGGCCGATGTTCACGAATCGCCCGCGGGCGACATCGAAGATCGCCGCGGAGTGGAGTTCGACATCCGGGCCTTCCAGCGGATCGTGTTCGCCGCCGGCGATCAGCAGAAACCGCCCGTGCCGCGGATGATCTTTGGGAAACAAGTCGAACGCCGAGTAATCGCTGCACCCGACCTGCACGCCGGTCGGGGCGTAATGAAACCCCGCCATGCTCGGCCCGGGCTGAAACTCGCCGCGGGCGACGTCGAAAAACCAGGTGTCGTCCGTCGTTACGCCGTCTTCGCTGTTTTGACCGCCGAGGATCAGCACGCGGCCGTCGAACAACTCGAACGCCTGCATGTCCTTGAGCGTCGTCGGTAACTGCCCCTCGGCGACGGTCCACGTGTTGCGTCCGGGGTCATAGATTTCCGCCGTCTTCTGCGCCCCGCCGATCACCAGCACGCGGCCGTCCTTCAACGTGAGCTGCGCATGCAACGCCCGCCCGGAGTGAAGCGGCGCCGCGGCGGTGAACGTATTCGTTTCCGGATCGAAGATGTCGACCGCCGTGACGCCGCTGCCGTTCAAGTTGTTCCCCGTGGGATTTCCGCCGACGAGGATCACGCGGCCGTCGCGCAGCTCCGAAATGCCGAACGCCTGTCGCGCGGCGGAGAGATCGTTCGGCGTCGCCGCGAATTCGCCCGTTTCGGGATCGTAAATCTCCGCGCTCGCCAGCGCCGCGCTCGTCCGGAACGCGCTCGCCCCGCCCGCGAACAGGGCCTTACCGTTCCGCAGCGTGACAGCGTCGAGCGACCACCGCGGCGTCTTCAGCGACCCCGTCGGCATCCATCGCCGCTCGACCGGATCGTACAACTCGGCCACCGCCGTCGCCGACAACGTCAGCGACCCGCGGTCGAGCCCGCCGGCCGCGAGCACTTTCCCGTTTTTCAAGAGCGTCGCCGCCCCCAGCAGATGAACGTTCTTCAACGTCCGCTGCGGATCGCCGTCGCTCCAGGTCCCGCGAATTTCGCCGCGGGCGACCGCGGCAATCGCGCAGATTAACCAGACGCCGAGGATGTATCGCATTGCAAGACGATTCACGGTCGTTCGTTCCGTATCATTTTGTCGTGATCCGTTTCTTCGAACAGGTTGGGTTCGGGATACGAACCCGATTTTGAAGCTGCGCATCTCCTGCTCCGACGGTAGCCTCCGTTTCGATTCTTTTTTACCCCAACGGCGTTGCGTCTTATAGTCCTGGGTTGCGAGGCGCGGCGAGCTACCCTGGGGGAGGGCTTCAAAACGGCGCGTCCGTCTCGCCCAAGTCGTCCGCAGAAAGAGCTGGATCCAAGAACCTTGCGAGGCTATCCGCGGACAATCAAACGAACTTCGCTCATGGATCTGCCTCTGTAGTTTTCGATGGGCACGCCTCCCTCCGCTCGACGTTATCGTATTCCTCCACAAGCTTGCGTACCATCGAGTGACCGAAGTAAGAATCCAGCGCTCGCACGATAAGGAAACGCCCCAAATGCCCTTCATCATGGTCGACGTCGAAGCCGACGGGCCGATTCCCGGGGACTATTCGATGATCTGCTTTGGGGCGGTGATCGTCGAACCGGGATTGTCGCGGACGTTCTACGGGAAATTGCGGCCGATTTCGGAGGCGTTCGTGCCGGACGCGTTGGCCGTCAGCGGGTTCACGCGCGACGAGTGCCTGGCGTTCGATGATCCGAAAACGGTGATGGAGCAGTTCCGGGATTGGCTGCAGGCTCAGTGCCGCGGCCGGATGGTGTTCATCTCCGACAACAACGGCTTCGACTGGCAGTTCGTCAACTGGTATTTCCACCACTTCCTGGGCACGAATCCGTTCGGGCACAGTTCGACGAATCTCGGCTCGCTCTACAAAGGGATGCAGCAGGACATGTTCGTCAACTTCAAGCATCTGCGGCAGACGAAGCACACGCATCATCCGGTGGACGACGCGGTCGGCAATGCGGAGGCGTTGCTGCAGATGAAAGCTATGGGTTTGAAGATCAATCTGGCCTGAAAATGCTGGAGTCCCGACTTCAGGCGGGCGTTACTGAGGCTCTTAGATCCTGTAAGACCGCCGGGAGCCGGGACTCCCACGAGTTCCGAGCCTTTTCGCGTCTTTACCTCGGTTTCTGCTTCCTGCCGAGGACGAAGCGGATGCCGAAGCACCACAGGGCGGCGGCTTCCGGATTTTCGCGGGCGTAGTCCCGCGCCCATTGGACCGCGTCCTGCACCGGTTCCGATTTGATGACGGACGCGGCGGCGGATTGCAGGTTCTGCTGGGCGTTCCGTGCCGCGCGTTGAGTTTTCGTTGCCATGTTTTCATGACCCTTCGTGAGGATGAGAAAAATCGATCAGCCGCGGAATTGCCGGGTGATGACGTCCGGGACGACGCGCGACAATCCGTCCATGATGTTCTGGGCCAGCGACTCCGGGCCGTGGAACTTCGAGGGGGGCTCGGCCATGCAATCGGCGATCATCACGCCAATCGCGGCGCCGAGTCCCAAGCCGACGCCGAACACAATGAGCGTGCTGACGACAGGCCGTTCTTCAACCATCGATTCCGCGGCCTCATGCACGCCGTTCAACGTGGGCAGATTTCGCACGAAGTCCGCCCCGGGGAAGCTCCCCTGCATGCGATTCTTGACGACATCCATAGTGGAACTCCTTTCGAGGAGACAGTGGGCCGAGACTCAGCGAGACGAGCGCATCAGCAGCGTGACGAGGATGCCCGTGATGATCCCCGCGCCGAACGCCACCGAGAGCGATTCCGTCGGCCGCGTGCGGATCATCTCTTCCGCCTGCTCGTAGCCTTGCTGGACCTGGTCGGAGACCTGCTCGTACCCCTGCGAAACGGCGCGCGACGCCTGCTGGGCGTAGTTCTGCGCCGTCGACGCCACGCGGTCCATCATCTCGCCGGCCTGGCCGACCGCCTGATCGAAGAACTCTTCGATTTCCCGGCGGGCGGTGCCGGTCTTCCGCTGGATCATGCCGACCACGCGTTCGACGTTGCCCTCGGCCTGCGTCAGTTCGTTGTCGGTGATTTGTCCCCACTTCTCCTTGATCTTGCCCTTGAGCTCACTCCAACTACCGGACAGTTCTTGCTGCGAAATCATCTTTTTGACCCTTTCAGGTGAAACGTGACATTCCATTCGTGACGGTTTCCACCGCTGCTGTTCGCTCCTACGCAATTGGTGCGCCGGGATGAAAAAGTTTCTCTAGTGCCCTCGCCGCACGCTGTAACTCATTGTGCGTGTGGTCGAGTTTCCGGGAACCGAAGAAGCATGACAGAGAGTTGATGAATCCAAGGGCGGTGCGCAGGAAATCACTCTGCGCGAACGGCAACCAGTTTATTGCGAATTTCGCGAACAGTCCGGCTGAGAAAGCGGAAATCGGAGCTCGCTCTGCGCGGCACATGATTTGCGACTTCCGCCCTCGCCTCGAACAAATTCCCAATTCAAGCCGAAAGGATTTTCCATGAGCACGATTCTGGAAGCTCAAAATGTTCCCAAGCTGGGCAGTCCCGGGGCCGAACGAATCTTCCCCGCCGATACGCTGACTCCCATCCTGGCGCAACTGATTGATCTGCGGCAGCAGGTGAAGCAGGCCCATTGGAACGTCACCGGGACGAATTTCATTGGGGTGCACAAGCTGTGCGACGAATTCGCCGAGCAGTTGGACCACGCTATCGACGTCGCGGCGGAACGGCAGCGGGCTCTCGGCTCGCCGGTGCGCGGCTCGCTGCGGGACGCCGACGAAATTTCGACGCTCAGCGACTTTCCGGAAGGATTGACCTGCTCGGATGAAGTGCTGCGGCACTTGATTGCGAACTATCGCCAGATTTCCGCCGAACTCGTCGACGCCTCCGACCTCGTCACGGAAGCGAAGGACTTCGGCACCGCCGATCTCTACGCCGACACGATCCGGCTGGTCGACCAGCACGTGTATCTCATGGCGTCGCATCTCGGGATCTAGGAACCGTTAACCGTTTTGAGTAGGGACGCAAAATGTCAGCGCAGACTTTGATCCGCCGAACCGCAGGGCAGCAGCTCGAACACTCGGTCGATACCGCCCTTGGCAATCCGCTTCGGGCGGCGGGCGCCGTTTCACTCGGCGTCGCCGCGGCGGCTGCGCTGACGAGCTATCTCTCGAAATCGGAGCGGGTCGCGACCACGGCCTGGGTGGCGGCGGCCATCGTCGGCACGGCCGCCGTCATCTCGGGCGCGGCCGCAACCCGCGACGCCGCCGGTTTGCGACGCACCGCGGCCGGCCGGCCGGCGGCGAAGTGATTCTTCATTTTTCCACAGGCAGGAATTCTCCGTGGACGCACCCAATTCACCGACTGCTGAAGCGATTCGTCTGGAAATGCGCCGCATCCGCCGGGATTTGCGGGCCAATGTCAAGGAAGTGGTGGCGAATGCCAGCCAGTTGTTCGACTGGAAGAGCTACGTTCGCTCCTTCCCCTGGACGAGCCTCGCCATCGCCAGCGTCGTTGGATATTTGCTGGTTCCCCGCCGGACCAAAATCATTGCGTACAACAAGCAAGCGGTGGAAGACTTCCTGAAGGAACGGAACCTCGTCGCGGCCCCGCCGCCACCGCCGCCGTCCATGGGCGCAGCCATCACCCGCACCGTGCTGCAAATGGCCGCCACGACCGCGTTGCGCTTCGGCACGGCCTATCTCACCAAGCTCAGTTCCGATTTCCTCGCCGGCGGGGCGGCTGCGCAGCCCTCGGCGCACGATCCGTTCGCCCAAGTTCGTCCTCCGGCCAACTCCGGGTCGAACCGTGGCGTCCGTTGAATTCCGCCCACGAACAGGATGGAAACCATGCCTACGTCCACCAGCAACGGCCAGAGCATCGAACAGTCTGCCGCCGGCATGAAAGAGAACGTCGCCAACCTCGCCTACGACTTCGTGTCGCTCGGCGAGCTGCAATCGCGGCTGTTTTTCCTCGACTTGCAGGAGACCGGCACGCAAGCCGCCCGGCCGGCGACGGTGCTCTTCGGTGCCGCGTGTGTGTTTCTGGGTACGATTCCCGTCTTATTGCTGGGAATCGCCGGCCTGATTGCGTCGGGCACGTCGCTGTCGCTGCCGATCGCGCTGCTGCTCGTCGCCGTCGTCGCGTTACTCCTCAGTGCGATCGCCGCCTGGTTCAGTGCCGCGGCGTTGGGACGGGCGCTCAAAACGCTGGAGCGTTCCCGCGCTGAGTTCCGTGAAAACCTCGACTGGATCAAACGCGTGATCCAGCAATCGCACTTCTTCTAATCGCCCAGCCCGGCGTCAGCGACGCCGGTTGTGATCGGTTTTCCGTCGCGCAGGTGTTGCGAGTCACGCAAAAATCAGTGCGCAAAAAAGATAGCCCAAGACGCACTGACCGAGCATCAGCACGATGAGAATCAGCAGGATCGTCAGGTTTCCACCGCCAGATGGCGAATGCGGAAGGCTTCGGAGGAAGCGGTGAGTCGGACATGATTCCGATGGCCGTTAGTCGATTCGCTCATCCCCGAAAGCCCGCTCCATCGCCTCAAATTGCATGTCCCAGAGGGATTTGCAAATCTCGATATTTTCCACGCACCAGCCGGAGCGAATTCCGGTAATCAAGAGCCAGTTCGGCCAGCGCCAGATCGCGAAGATGTGTCGCGGGCTTCTCGTACGCGGCAGCAATCAATGCACAGGCCCATCTTTCAGGTAAGACTGTTCGACGACGCTCGTGTAAGAAGAAGGAAAGCCCGGATTCCCCTGCAGGAGAATCCGGGCTTTCCTTCGATTCGGTGTGCCCAGTTCAACGTTATGTCGTCGATGGCGCGGCGGACACGATCAATGCCAGGGCTTCCGACACGGCGTCGACTTCGCGGCGGAGCGCGTTGACGAGCGGCGATGCTCCGTCGAGCGACTTCTCGTACTTCAGCAGTTCCACCTGTCGGGCGGCCGCGGTCGCGGAGACGGCTTCGAAGTTCGACACCAGCCCCTTCAGGCTGTGCGCCGCCTGCGATACTCCCTGAAGATCATCATTCTTCAGGGCGGTTTCCAGTTCCTTCATCATGGCCGGTGCATCGGTGAGGAAAAACTCCGCCAGTTGACCCAGCAGTCTTCGGTCTCCACCCATCCGCGCGAGCGCCACTTCGCAATTGATTACAGGCCCAGCAGTCATCTCAACTCCGTTCGACTCTCGGAATTTAGGAAATAAAAATCAGATTGAGATGGCCCGTTCACACTTGGTGAAGCAAATTCGAGGCCAAGTCGCCGCAGTTGCCTGGCTACCGTTTTT
>CAZDGB010000119.1:0-19197 GCA_964504645.1 uncultured Planctomycetaceae bacterium
CGCTGCTGGTTGTGCATTAATTGGAGCGCATGTTCGATCGTGCGGAGAAAGACATAGCCGTCGGTGAGTTGCCGGTACTCGCCGGGCGCCAGGCCGTCGAAATCGGCGAGGCGCACCAGCGCGTCCAACGTGTTCGGCGAGCGGACCGCGGGGAGCGACGCCCCGAAATGAAGCTGCAGGAACTGCGTGACGAACTCGATGTCCCGCAAGGATCCGCGGCCCGATTTCACGTCGCCCCACGGATGTCCCTGCCGCCGCGCCTCGTCCTCAATCCGGCGTTTCGCCTGCCGGATGCCGGCCCGCAGCACCGCCGAATCGTCGTGCCGAAAGATCCATGGCGAAATCGATTTCAAGAACGCTTGACCGATGGGAAAACTGCCGGCCACCACGCGGGCTTTGACCAGAGCCTGCCGTTCCCAGAATGACGCGTGGCGATGCAAATACTCCCGATAAGCGTCCGGCGTTGTGACCAGCGGTCCAGCCGTTCCCCACGGACGAAGCCGCAGGTCGACGCGATAGAAAAATCCCTCTGCGGTACTTTCGCTCAGGACTTTCAGCAACTGCTGCGCTAACGTCATGACGGCCGGTCGCGGATCATCCGACAGCAACACGAGGTCGATGTCCGAGCTGTAGTTGAGTTCGCCGCCGCCGAGTTTGCCGAACGCCAGCACCGACAAACACGCCGGGTTTTGCTGCAACTGTTCCGCGGTGATGTCGAGGCAGACTTGCAGCACAGCCTCCGCCAGGCGCGAGAGTTGGCCTGTCGTCGCTTTCAGGTCGAGCAGGCTGAACGTGTCTGCGGCACTGATGCGCAGCGATTCCTGCAATTGATAGCGCCGCAGCGCCCGAAACTTTTGTTCCGGTGTCGGCTTTCCGTCTGCCGCGCGACGCGCCTCCTCCAGGAATTCCTGCCGCGATTTGACATCCGCCAGTTGTTTTTTAGCGGTCAATTCGAGCAGCATTTCCGGCTGTCGGATCAGCAGGTCAGTCAAATGCTGGCTGCCCACGAACAGCTTGACGACGATTTCCAGGGCCCGTTGATGGTTCAGCAGGAAATTGGCCCAGCCGTCCGGATCGTGAGCGTTTTCCAGCAACCGCAGGAAATTCGCCAGCGACTTCTCCGGCACGGGTGTGTCGACGAGGGCCGCGGCAAACGCCCGGCTGCATTCGACGAGCACCTGCGGCGCAGGTCGCGCGGCGGCAAACCGCCACAGGTGCTCCGCTGCCGCGTCTGGCCGCGATACTCCCGCCGCAGCCAGAGCTTTTGTCAACGATTCACGATCCGGTGACATAACGGGACCAGGGGCAATGTGTTACGCTGTCGCGGCAACGTAGCGGCGGCGTCTTGCCGCCGCATTGTGCATTTTTCCCTCGCGGCGGCGAGACGCCGCTACGTCATAGTACGGCATTCTTCATGCTCGAACACATCATCGCGTATCTGACGCTCACCAGCCTGGAGATCGTGCTGGGGATCGACAATGTGATCTTCATCGCCATTCTCGCCGGGCGGTTGCCGGAAGCCCAGCGGGATCTGGCGCGAAAGCTCGGCCTCGCCGCCGCGGTGATCTCGCGGCTGATTCTGTTGTTGGGGCTGAAGTGGGTCCTCGGGCTCAAGCATCCGCTGTTCGATCTGGCCGGGGTCGAGTTCACCGGCAAGGACGTCGTGCTGATCGTCGGCGGCCTGTTCCTCATCGCCAAGGCGACTTACGAGATTCATCACAAGGTGGAGCATGTCGGCGTCGACGTCACTCGTCCGCAGCGCCGGCCGACGCTGGGCTCGATGCTCGTGCAGGTGATGTTGATCGACGTCGTATTCTCGCTCGATTCGGTCATCACGGCGGTCGGCATGGCGCAGAACCTCACGGTGATGATCGCCGCCATTCTCACCTCCGTCGTCGTGATGCTCGCCGCGTCGGGCGCCATCGTCCGCTTTATCGACCGGCACCCGGCGATCAAGATTCTCGCCCTCTCGTTCCTGCTCCTGATCGGCGTCTTGCTCGTGGCGGAAGGCTTCGGCCGGAAGATCGACAAGGGCTACATCTACTTCGCGATGGCGTTCTCGCTGGGCGTCGAACTCCTCAACCTGCGGGCGGAGCACAACGCGGAGAAGTTAGAAGTTGCGGACGATTGAATCAACGCTTCTGCGAAGCGTCGCTAAAGCAGATCGCTCGCCAGTTCCGACAGGGCCGAGCGTTCCCCCTTCTCCAGCGTGATGTGCGCGTAGATCGGCTGGCCGACCATGCGGCTGATGAGGTACGACAGGCCGTTCGAGAGTGAATCGAGATACGGGTGGTCGATCTGGTAGATGTCCCCGGTGAAGACGATCTTCGTCCCTTCGCCGGCGCGGGTGATGATCGTTTTGATCTCGTGCGGCGTCAGGTTCTGGGCCTCGTCGACGATGAAGAACATCCGCTGCAGGCTGCGGCCGCGGATATACGCCAGCGGAGTAATCTCCAGCTTGTGATTGTCGAGCATTTCCTGGATGCGGTGCGACGAGTCGCCGTCGCCGTGCTGATGCTTGATGACGCCCAGGTTGTCGTATAATGGCTGCATGTACGGGTCGATCTTCGCCGCGACGTCGCCGGGTAGAAATCCGAGGTCGCGGTTGCTGAGCGGGACGATCGGCCGGGCTAGTAGAATCTGGCGATAACGCGACCGGCATTCCAAAGCGGCAGCGAGCGCCAACAGCGTCTTGCCGGAGCCGGCTTTGCCCGTCAGCGTGACGAGCTTGATCTCGTCGTCGAGTAACGAACGGAGGGCGAAAGATTGCTCGGCATTGCGCGGCATGATGCCGTACGCCGGCGATTTTTCGACCCGTTGGAAGGCCTTGTCCGCCGCGCGGTACGTCGCCAGGACCGACTTCGATCCGTTGCGGAGAATGAAGTTCTCGTTCGGCACCGGATGCTCGGCTTCGGGCAGCAGTTCGGCAGAAACGCGGCCGTTGTCCGAGGAATAAAAGAGGTCGACAAACTCCGACGGCATATCGGTGACGAGCCGTTTGCCGGTGTAGAGCTTGTCGAAGCTTTCGACCTTGTCGCTGCTGTAGTCCTGCGACGGCAGGCCCAGCGATTTGGCCTTCATCCGCAGATTGGTGTCTTTGGAGACCAGGATGACGGGGCGATTCGCCTCGCGCTTCTGCAGCGTGAGAGCCGTGTTGAGAATGCGATGATCGGGGGAATCGTGCAGGAACGTTTGATGGAGCTTCTCGGTGAAGTCGTTCCCGGTGACGACGCGGATGCGGCCGAGACTGTCTCCCAAAGAAGCGCCTTGCGGCGAGAGGGCGTCGCCCGTGAGCTCGTCGATCCGCCGCAGAAAGGCTCGGGCCTGGAAGTTGAGGTCTTCGTTGCCCTTCTTGAACTTGTCGAGTTCTTCGAGGACCGTCATCGGGATAGCGACGTCGTTTTCCTCGAAGTTTCGAATGCAGCCGGCGTCGTGCAGGATGACGTTGGTGTCGAGAACGAAGACTTTAGAGCTGACGGTGGGCATCGCCACGATCATAAACGCGTCCCTGCCAGGGAGTGATCATCCGGCGTTCCGTGCCGGGATGGTTGACCCTACCGCTGGCGACCGTTGTTCGTCAAGAGGAACCGGGAATGAGGAATTCTTCGCAATTCCCGGCAGGAGGGAAAGGCCCAGGCGTCAGATTTTCAACCTGTTCCGACTACGAACTTACCTGGCTCGAAGGAGCTGTTCGCCTTTGCCTCTCATGTGCAATCAAAAATGTGCAAAACCGGGCGGATGTCAACCCTTTAGATTTAGATCCTTCCCCGCCTTGTCCAGCTTCTTTGTCCCATCTTCGAGCTTCTTCTTCACCTCAGCCGCGGTTTTCTGCCCAGCGGCGCTATTGATGGCGGAACTGGCCCCCGTCAAAGAGGACCTTGCCTTGTGCTTCGATTTGGCGAACGTATCGGTCACTTTCTTCGTCTTGGATTTGATCGACTTGGCGTAGTTGTCGAGTTCCTTCTTGTCGGTCGGCATCGAATCGGCTTTGTCTTCGACCTCTTTATGGATCTTGGCGAGCGACTTGTGCGCCTCAATGAGTTTGCCGGTGCCTTCCGGCATGAACATGATGCCGACGTAGATCAGCGCGCCGAGCGCGACCACACCCAAGCCCCCCAGCACGCGGACGTCTTTCATCAGGGCGCCGATATCGAGGTCGCCGCCGCCGGAACGTTTTTTCCCTTTCGCTTTCGCAGCCGGAGCGGCCTTTTTCGCGGCCGCTGCGGCGGCCGCCGCCGGATTGTAGGTCGATTTAACGGTCGACGTGCCCCACTGGTCGTTCCATTTCCTCTCGGGCGGGGAATCTGAGGGGAGTGCAGGCCGTTCGATCGGGGGCGTGGGTGGATTAGGAGCCGGCGTTGCTACGGGCGCGGGTGTTGGCGCCGCCACAGCGGCGGGGACCGGCGCGGCTTTAGTCGGTGGAGGCAACTGCACCGATGGTTTCGCGGCTGGAGCCGCTGCGGGTGCCGTCGCGGCAGCCACCGGCGGCGGAGCGGGTGGAGGCGGCGCGGCGGCGGGAACCAAGCCAGGGATCGTCTTCGCCAGCGCCCACTGCGAATACTTCCCTTGCTTCACATAGTCATTCGCAGAGACGCGGCCCGTCTTCGCCCAATTGGCGAACTGCTGATAGTCCATCGGGCCGCACTCGACGCCATCCAGCCACGCATACCACCCTTGATCGTTCACTGGGGCCTGCTGGCCATATCCCCACGCCGGAACGGGCGGCGCGACGTACGTCGGCATCCCATAAACCGGCGGGGGCGGCACCATCATCGGGGCGGGAGCCGCGTAGCTCGGAGGCGGTTGGGGCGGGGGTGGCGGTGGGCTCACGCTCGCCGCCGGGGGGGGGGCCCGGCGCGCGCGGGTGGGGGTGGGGGGGGGGGGGGGGGGGGCCTCACGCTCGCCGGCGGGGGCGGCGCGGGAATCGGTTCGGGTTCGCGTACCGGCGGCGAGTCGCGCAGCGGCACGCGGGTATCGAAGTCGAAATTCGTCTCGTCGGCGGGCTTCGCTCCCGTGGGAATTGTTTTGGCTTCGCGAACCGTAAACGGCATGACGGCCATCAAGCGGCCCATTGAACCCGCGCGCCGCCATTTGCCCTGGCGACCCATGCGGATATCGTCATCCGGTGCAATGTCGCCTTGTCGGGCGTGCTCCAGCAGATCGTCAAAACTGAAAGGCCCCCACTCTGCGCCGAGGGATCGGTAATACCAGCCTTCGGGCTGCGCGGCTGGCTGTTCGGATGACGCGGTCAACGTGTCAAAACCCGCGTCGCTGAGCGACTCGAGCGAGAACGTCGTGCCGTCAGTGCTCCGCGTGGAACCGTTCGGCTTGCTCGTCGCGAGCAGCTGGCCCACGGTGCGCCAGGAACTCGATGCGGCTTCACGCACCTCATCGCTGTCGCCGATTTGACCGGCCGCGATCAGGCTGTCCAGCACATGACGAGAAACGGGGCCGAACTCTTCGCCCAAGAGGCGATAGAACCACTCGTTGGCGACTTCGTGAGACATGGCCGTGGAAAATGCCTGACCGCCGGCGCGGCGTGCGCCGAACTGATCCGCGGGATAATGTGGGTGGGAATGCGTCCCCTGCCAGGGTGCGCTTATTGTGCCACGAATCGGGGCAGCAGCCTATTGTCAAAATCCCGATTTCGCAGAATTTTCGCAAGCAAAGAGTGCTTCGACGGATCGATCGGAATGCAGCCAGACTAACCGCGTTACGGCTATCCAAAAAAAACAGGGCGATGACGTCAGCCGTCATCGCCCGGGTTATAGAAACTCCGCCGTGCAGCGAATCAGTTGCTGCCCGTGGAGACCGGTTCCAATTCACCTTCCAAACGGGACCAGTTTCGCCGCTTCGGACGCTTCGGTGCCAGCGGCGAAATGCCGCGGCTGAGGTCTTGCAGCTCCACTAGCGTCGGCTGGAAGTACTGTCGCAGCACTTCCACAGCGGCCAAAGGTTCGGTCGTTTCTCCGCAGGTAAAAACGTCCGCAGCAAGGTAGCCGTATTCCGGCCAACTGTGAACCGAGAGATGCGACTCGGAGAGAACCGCCACGCCGGTGACGCCGTGCGGGCTGAAAGTGTGGACGTGAATGTCCAACAGAGTCGCGTGGGCGGCTTCGACCGCCTCGATCATGACTGTCCGCATCAAATCGGCATCGTTGATGCCGTCGTTACATCCCCAACATTCGATGATTAAGTGTTTTCCCAAGTGCTCCATCAAAACCCTCGCTTTCTACGTAGCGTCGCTAACTTGGCCGCAACAGAACCTGTTCGAAAAACCCAACCAATCGCACAGACATAAAGTCCCTGTGTCTTCGTCCGCCCTGAACCCCTGGACGAACACCGATCGATCAATTCAGGACGAAATGCCACCCAGTTAATCCGTCGGGTGCCTCGGAGCCGTCCCACACGAACTCCGAATTGCGGTGGGTCCCTTCCGCGAAAACGCGCTTCCTGCGTGGAAACTCCAACCTGAGCCGCACTTGCAGCGCGGCGCAGCATTCAATCATCGACAAAAATGCCACCGACGTCAATTCCACTCGTTGGCTTGCAGGGCAGATTTCAAGAAAAACCTCCCGCATCGTCCGCACAGTCGCTGCATGATAGACGACTCGACGCCGGCGTGATTGAATCACGATGGCGCATCACCCGACACCGGAGAAGCCCATGAATTCCGCAAGCGACGAACTCCGCCGCAAAGTCGCCGGACTGGAAAAGTTCGCCGCCGTCATCGCGCACGAATTTAAAGGCTCGCTGGCGCTGATGCAGGGTTTCACCGCACGACTGGAATCCGCGGCCAGGTCCGGTGAGTGGGACCAGTTCCAGCGCGACGTCATCCGCATCGAGCAGATCGGTCACCAACTGAGCGATACCGTTGATGCGCTGCGGGAACTCGACCGGAGGGATACGGCGTGTGCGGAGTCTGTTTCTTTGTCCCAATCGGCGACGGAAGCCCTCGAACTGCTGCGCACGCTGCTCAACGATTCGATCGCCGTGACGATCTCTTCCGCGTTGCCGACGGTGGTCGGTCATCCTGCCCTGTGGCGCACCGTGTATCGGAATCTGATTCACAACGCGTTGAAAGCCTGCGCCGGTAGAGAAGGAGCGCACATCGAAGTCGGCTGCGAACAGCAGGACGGAAAGTCCATTTGTTTCGTCCGCGATAACGGTTGCGGCGTCGCGGCCGCGAAGCTGAAGCAACTTCTGGATGCGGAGCAACCGCCGACCAGCCTCGGCCTCTGGCTCGTCCAGCGCATTCTCCAGCAGCACGGCGGAAAGATTTTCGTCGAAAGCAACGAAGTGGGAACGACGGTGAAGTGGGAAGTGCGAAACGCAGAAAGCTGAGGTCGCACTACTGCTTTCCCGGCACTCCCAGCGATTTGCCGCCGTCGATCGCCAGGCAGGTTCCCGTCACCATCGACGCCGCGTCGCTCGCCAGATAGACCACGGCCTGCGCAATTTCCTCCGGCGAGCCCATGCGTCCGTAAGCGGCGGCGAGCGGACTGGCGGAGATCAGCTTGCGCCGCGTCGCTGCGGGATCAGGCGATTCCTGCAGTTCGTCGTTGATCATGCCGGTGTCGCCGACCGGCCCCGGGCACACGGCGTTGATGCGAATTCGATCGGGCGCGTGGCACAACGCCAGACTCTTCGTCAGCGCCACGAGCGCCTGCTTGCTGATCGAATAGACGGGATCGTGTGCGCGCGGCAACAATCCCGCGTTGCTGGCGATATTGATGATCGCCCCGCCGCCGAAAGCTTTCATATGCACGATCGCGTGCTTGCAGCCAAAGAACCCTCCCTTGAGGTTCGTATCCAGGCAGCGATCCCATTCTTCCTCGGTGACGTCGGTGATCGGCTTGACGAGTCCCACGCCCGCGTTGTTCACCAGCACATCGAGGCGGCCCGTGCGCCGTACGGCCTCTGCGACGAGTTGCTCGATGTGTGCTTCCTGCCGCACGTCGCACAACCGCGCATTGATTCCCAGGCGTTCAAAGTCGGCACGGTTCTCGTCGCGCAGTTGGTGGTCTCCGACGAAAACGGCGTCGCCGGTTTCCGCGAACAGCCGTGCTGTCGCCCGTCCGATACCGCTTTCTCCACCGGTGATGACAATGGTTCGACGAGATGCTGCCATGCTAAATCCTTGTGCGGCAGTAGCTTCGGATGTTTGCTGTGGTTGGGGTGATTGGGATGACCTCTGTGGATCTACGATCCGCCGAGCATTCTAACATCCGAAATATTGCGACGTTATGGAAAATTGATGCGGGAGAGAACAGAATTCTGATAAGATGCGGCGAATGTTGAGTGGCGGTCAGGGGTATATGGAAGGACACCCCGATTGTCCACCGCTTCCTGTTTATCACCGAGAGCAAAAGGTCAGCCATGATCTCTGGATCAACACCGCAGTGGAAGGTGTTCGGTGCGTATGCGCTCAGTGCGGCGTGGATGTTGATTTTGAGTGCCGCGCCGGTCTGGGCGAAGGATGCGGAGTCCGCCGACGAAGCCGAAAAGAAACCGGCGAGCAAGTCGGATTTCACGACGGGATCGGGCGACGCTATCGTCGACTTTATCAATCAGGAAGTCCGCCAGGCGTGGAAGGATAACGGCGTCGAGCCGTCTCCCGTCGCCGATGACGCGGAATGGATGCGGCGCGTCTACCTCGATATCGTCGGCCACATTCCGGAAGCCGAGGAAGTCGAGAAGTTCGTCGCGAGCAAAGACAAGTCCAAACGCTCGAAGCTGGTCGAACAACTGCTCGACGATCCCGGCTACGTCCGGAACTGGACGACGGTCTGGACGAATTTGTGCATCGGCCAGCAGACGCCGCGGCGCGTGAGCCGGGCCGGCATGCAGAAGTTCTTCCGCGAGGCGTTCGGCCGCAACCGCGCCTGGAACGAAGTCGTCTTCGACCTCGTCTCGGCGGAAGGACACTACGAGCAGAACGGGGCCGTGAACTACCTACTCGCCCAAATGCAGGACGCCGACGACGGCGTGCAGATGACGGCGAAGACCACGCGGCTGTTTCTAGGCATGCAGGTGCAATGCACGCAGTGCCACGACCATCCGTTCAACGAATGGAAGCAGGATCAGTTCTGGAAGTTCAACAGCTTCTTCCGGCAGACGGCGAAGGTCGATCACCGGAAGTACGATCCGAAGGCCGGCCGCGACATCGACGACTTTTCGGAAATCGTCTGGCGCGATTTCGACGGTCCGGTCTATTACGAGAAACGCAACGGCCTGATGCAGGTCGCCTATCCGATCTACTTCGGTTCGGAAGTCGATCCCGGCGCGGCGACCGAACGCCGCACGGAACTCGCCAAACTGATGACTTCGGGCGATAAGCCGCAGATCGCGCTGGCCCTGGTCAATCGCCTGTGGTGTCATTTCTTCGGTTACGGCTTCACGCGGCCGATCGACGACATCGGCCCGCACAATCCGGCCACGCATCCCGCGCTGCTGGACCGGCTGGCGGTCGAGTTCGTCAACGCCGGCTACGATCAGAAGCAATTGATGAAGTGGATCGCCAACAGCGAAGCGTATCAGCTCACCAGCAAGCTGACGAAGAAGAATCAGCAGGACAACCCGGCGGTCGGCGAGATTCCGCTGTTCAGCCGCGTCTACGTCAAGCCGATGACCGCCGAGCAGCTTTACGATTCGTTGATCATCGCCACAAACGCTCACAAGTCGGGCCGATCGGGCTGGGAGCAGTCGGAGAAGACCCGGCAGGAATGGCTGCAGCAGTTCGTCCGCACGTTCGGCAACGACGAAGGAGAAGAAGCCAATTCGTTCGACGGCTCGATCCCGCAGGCGTTGATGATGATGAACGGCGAACTGGTGCAGGACGCCGTCAGCTTCAAATCGGGCAGCCATCTGGGCGACATTCTGACCGGCAAGGGGAACGACGTGCAGAAGCTGCAGAAGATCTATCTGACAGCGCTGAGCCGGCTTCCCACAAAGCAGGAGATGAACGCCGTGCAGAAGTTCTTCCGCGGCGCCCGCGACCCGTTGTCGGTCTATTCCGACTTGTTCTGGGCCCTCTTGAACTCAAACGAATTTATTTTCAATCACTAAGCCGTTCCGCCGTTCATTGCAGACACGAATCACAGACTACAGCGTTTGACAACTATTCGGGAGATTCTCATGTTCTTGTCGACACCGTCCGGCATGTCTCGGCGTCACTTTCTGGGCCACCTGGCGGCGAGCGCGGCGACGCTGCCGGCGCTGAACTTCATTTCCCACGTGCGGGCCAACGCCGCGGAACTGAAGAAGCGCAACAAGGCCTGCATCCTGATGTGGATGAGCGGCGGTCCGCCGTCGATCGACATCTGGGATTTGAAGCCCGGCTCGAAGAACGGCGGCGAATTCCAACCGATCGACACGGCGGGCGCTCTGCAGATTTCGGAGCATATGCCGAAGACCGCGCAGATCATGAACGAGCTGTCGGTGGTGCGGGCGATGAGCACCCGCGAAGCCGATCACGGCCGCGGCCGCTACTACATGCACACCGCCTACGCGCCGAACCCGACGGTCGTGCACCCGGCGTTCGGCTCGGTCGTGAGCTATGAGATTGGGTCGAAGCGCGAAGACCTCCAGATCCCGGCGTTCGTGTCGATCGGCGGCGGCGGCTCCAGCCCCGGCTTCCTCGGCATGGCTAACGCCCCGTTCCTCGTCGATTCGTCCGGCAACATCCGCAATGCCAGCATGGGCGATCTGCCGCAGGAGCGGCTGAACCAGCGGTTGTCGATGCTCGGCGTGGTGGAAGACAACTTCATCAATTCGCAGCGCGGCGACTTCGGCCAGGCGCACAAGGACGTCTACAAGAAGGCCGTGCACCTGATGACCTCCGAGCAGATGGAAGCCTTCAAAGTCGAACAGGAAAAGCCAGAACTGATTCAGCAGTACACGGGTGCTCCAGTCCAAGGCGGCATGATGGGTGGCGGAGGCGGCTTCGGCCGGGGGCTCGTCATGGCGCGCCGACTCGTCGAGCGGGGAGTCCCGTTCGTCGAAGTCGATTTCGGCGGCTGGGATCTGCACGCGGGCGTGTTCGCCGCGCTCAAGAACCAGCGGCTGCCGCAGCTCGATGCCGGCATCGCCGCGCTGACGGCCGACCTGAAGGACCGCGGCATGCTGGAGGACACCGTGCTGGTGTGGATGGGCGAGTTTGCCCGCACGCCGCGCATCAACCAGGACGTCGGCCGCGACCACTGGGCCAACAGTTGGTCGGTGATGATCGGCGGCGGCGGCCTCAAGGGAGGCGTCGCGGTGGGCGAGACCGACAAGGACGGCCTGTCGGTCTCCAGCGGCAAGGCCTACCAGCCGGGCGACGTCTGGGCGACCGTGGCGCACGCCTTGGGCATTCCGCTCAACACGGTTCATCAATCGAAGCGCGGCCGGCCGATGAAGATCGCCAACGGCGGCATGCCGATTCAGGAACTGATTGCCTAATAAATAACGTGGCGGCACGTTTCCCACGTGCCCAGAGTGATGTCGATGTCGCAAAACTCGCACGTAGAGAACGTGCGCCACGAGTTGGCCGCTGACGCCGGGGACGTTACCGTCCCCCCGGACGCGGAGTTCGTGCAGCTGTTCACGAAACATCAGCGGCGGTTGTTTCTGCTGATCCTCGCCCAGATCCACGACCCGATCGAGGCCGAGGAAGTTCTGCAGAACGTCAACGTGATCATCTGGAAGAAGTGCGGGCAGTTTCAGCCGGGGACGAACTTTCTGGCGTGGGCGGCGGCGATCGTCAACTACGAGGTCTTGAAGTGCCGGTCGCGGCGCTCGCGCGAGCGGCTGGTTTTCAGCGACGAATTCCTGGCGACCGTCGCCGCGGAAGCCGTGGAACGCTCCGAAGAGTTGGAGCGGCGGCGGGTGGCCTTGAAGGACTGCATTCAGAAATTGCGGACGCAGGACCGCGAGTTGATCGAACAGCGGTACGCGCCCGGCGAAACGGGCAAGAACGTGGCGGAACAGGTCGGGCGGCCGGCCAATTCGGTATATCAATCCCTGGGACGAATTCGACGCACGCTGATGGAATGCATTCAGCGCCGCATGGCCGCTGAGGCAAGGTAAGACGATGGCCGACGTTTCCGACGAGATGTGGGATCTGCTCAACGCGTTGTGCGAACGCCGCCTGACGCCTGCGCAGGCCGCGCGTCTGGAAACGCTCGTCTTAAACGATTCCGAAGCGCGCTGGCAGTATCTGACGTATCTCAATCTCCACGGCACGCTCTACTGGGACGCCGTCGGCGGCCTGGCGATCACCCGGCCGGAAACAGTTCGCGCCGAGACCAAGCCGATTCCCGCGCCGGTGGCGGCCAAATCGCATCGGCCACGTATCGCCGCTTGGGCGTCGCTCGCCGGACTGGCCGCCGTTTTGGCGATCAGCGTGGTCTGGTGGCGGTTCCAGGCGCCGCCGCAACTCGCGCCCGTCGAACTCGTTAATCACCCGGTCGATCCATCGCCGGACGGTGCGCCGCGCACTGCGACTCACGGCCAGCGTGCGCCGGTGAAGCTGCCGTCGCAGGATGTCCCGTTCCAGACGCCTGAAGAATCGCCCGACGAGGCTGTCGCGTCGACTGGCAACAACAAGGTCTCTCCGCCGGCCGATCCGAAGCTGTCGTCCTCGGTGCAGCATCCGGTCGCGCTAATCAATCACGAAATTCGCCAGGGCTGGGAGGCGGCGAACGTCACTCCGTCCGAACGGGCCGACGATGCCGCGTGGCTGCGGCGGGTCTCGCTCGATCTGGCGGGTCACATTCCCTCGGCGGCGGACGTCAAGAAGTTCCTGGCCGACCGCCGTCCAGACAAACGGGAACGGCTGATCGACCGGCTGCTCGACGATCCGGAATACGCCCGCCATATGACGACGCAATGGATGAACCTGCTCGTCGGACGTTCCGCGCCGCCTCAGGTGAATCGGCCGGCGTTGCAGAAGTTCCTGCGAACGAGCTTTGCCGCCAACCGGGGCTGGGACGCCATCGTCACCGACCTGGTCGCCGCCGAAGGCCGCAGCGACGAGAATGGCGCCGCGAACTTTCTCATCGCCCACCTCAATAACCAGGCGGTCCCTGCGACGGCGGTGACGGCCCGGCTGTTTCTCGGCGTGCAGGTGCAATGCACGCAATGCCATAACCATCCGTCGGAGGTCGCCCGTGAGAGCGGCCGTTGGAGCCATCAGACCGATTTCTGGGAATTCAACAGTTTCTTCCATCAGACGAAGTCGCAATGGGTCACCGAGCGCGACCCGGCGACCGGCGAGGTCAAGTCGCAGGTGATGGAACTCGTCTCGCAGCCCCTCGGCGGGCCGACTTACTTCGAGACGCCGACCGGCCTGATGAAGGCCGTCTATCCGCGCTATCACGAACGGAAGATCGACGCCGAGCCCGACTTCAACCGCCGCCGCGAGCTTGCCCGGTTGATGGTCGAAGACGACGGCGACCAGTTGGCGGCGGCCTTCGTCAACCGCGCCTGGCAGCATTTCTTCGGCCACGGCTTCACGCCGCAGATCGACGACCTGGGGCCGCACAACCAGCCGAGCCATCCCGAGTTGCTCGACGGGCTCTCGACCGCGTTCCGCCAAAGCGGATACGACATCAAACAGTTGACGCGGTGGATCTGCCTCTCCGAACCGTACCAGCTCAGCAGCCGTTTCCACGCCGGCAACAAAGTCGACGATCCGGACCGCGGCGAGACGCCGCTCTTCAGCCACGTCTACCCACAGCCAATGTCGGTCGAGCAACTCTACGACTCGTTCCTGATGGCGACGAAGGCCCATCAGCACAAAGCAGGCGACTGGACGGCGGCCGAGGCGCAGCGGCAGGCGTGGCTGTCGCAGTTCATCGTCTCCTTCCAGACGGAAGAGAACGATGAAGCGAACACCTTCGAGGGAACCGTGACGCAGGCCTTGACGCTGATGAACGGCCCGTTGATCGACAAGGCGCTCGAAACGAATTCGGGAACTTACTTAAGCGAAGTGCTCCGCGCGCCGGGTGGCGAATCGGAAAAGATCGAACAGTTGTGCCTCGCGACTCTCTCCCGCAAGCCGAGCTCCAAAGAGCTCGCTGCGATGCACAAGCTCGTCAAGAAGTCGTCCGCCAGCGCGGAAGGCTATCAAGACCTCTTGTGGGCGCTGCTGAACTCGAACGAGTTTTCGGTGGTGTATTAGCGCTCGCGCGACGAAGGCTTAGCGACGCTTTGCAGAAGCGTCGAATACGATGTGCCCGTCAGCGCGGCTCTCCGAACAGGTATCGTCGATTCTTGTCTTCACCCCATCCCTTCTCGGACGCCGTAAATGTCGCCGCGTCGGCGCCGACGATTCGTTTCCGCTTGAAATAGACGCTCGTCCGGTCCTTAGCGTAAAGTTTGTCCAATGCCTCGAACGATTGCGCGTCGGCTCCGTCGAGCTTGGTCGCGCCGAAGAAAACGTCGTTGCCGCACTTCGCCCACCCGTCGCATTCGATGCGGGGAATCTTCAGCTTTCGATTGAGATCGCCGTCTTCGTAAAAGTCGACGGACAGAAAATCGCCGGGCCCCCCCAACACGTCAAAAGCGGCGAGATTCGCCACCGCCACCTTCTCGTTGCCAGAGAAAACCTGCTTCGCATCTCTCGAATAGGGAAATTGCAGGAGCTCGAACGAGGCCGGATCGGCCTCGGGAATTTCGTACTGCAGCATATAAACGCGGTTTTTGTCTTTGGAGTAGCAGTTCGCTTTGTCGTTCAGCAGGGTAAACGTCGCAGCATCGGCCCCCTCGATAGGCTGAGTGCCGTAAAACACCAACCGCTTGTCTTTCGCAAACTTCTTCGGAATGAGAACCTTGAACGTCGCCGGGTCGGCTCCCTGCAAAACATGCTCCCGGCGGCCGTTCCCCGCGTCCCAGGTCACCAGCACGGGCTGCCCGTTGACGGTTCGGTATCCCGTGTCGCATCCCGCGAGCGCTGCCGAACAAATCAGCAAGCAGGGAAGCAGCGGTCGCAAGCCTGAAGGCATGGATTACCTTAGCGCCGTTAAACGTCCCCCTGCGACCATTGCCCGTCGATCAGCCGCCACATTTTGTCGGTGGGGTTTTTATCCTGCAGCGTCGCCGGTAGCCGGTGGGGCCGCACGCCGTCGTAGCAGTGGAGCATGGCGAAGCGGTGCAGCGACGCCGGGATGCCGACCGCCGTGAAGCCCGGATGCCCCGTTGCCGGGAACGGGCCGCCGTGATTCATCGACGGCACGACAGCGACGCCCGTCGGCATCTTGTCGTTGAGCAGCCGGCCGACTTTCGTGCGGAGAATCGGCGCGATCTTGTTGTAGAGCGCATCGTCGCTGCCGTCGGCCGCTGAATAGATGCATCCCGTAAGATTCCCTTCTAGCGCCTTTGTGACGGCGGCGAGTTCGGACTCGTTCTCCGCGACGACGATCAGCGATTCGTTGCCGAAGGCCTCAGTCTGCAGCGCCTCCGCCGCTTCAAGGAATCGCCGGCCCGAGACGCGGAGCAGCGTGTTCTGATGCGAATACCCCGCGCCGCCGCCCGCTTTTCCGCCGGCGAGGATCTCCGCGCCGCTCGCCGCCAATTTCTGCACCGCGGAAGACAAACTTTTGAGCACGCTCTCGCCGAGCAGTGTGCCGACCGGCGCTGCCTGGAACTTCGCGGCGACCTGACTGATCAATGCGTCCGTTTCCGCTCCGGCGAGCAGGATCACCAAGCCGGGATTCGTGCAGAACTGGCCCGTCCCCATCAAACAACTGCCGGAGAACTGCTCGGCGAGTTCCGTCCCTTTCTGCTTCACCGCGCCGGGCAGGAAATAAATGGGATTGATGCTCGACAGTTCCAGGTAGATCGGCTTGCCCGCGGCGTCCGCGGCCACTTTCAGCGTCAACCCCGCGGAGCGCGAGCCGGTGTAGCCCGACGCACCGAGCAGATGATGCGACACCAGCTTGCAGCCGTCGGCGTGGCTCGTGCGGTAGATGAGTTGCACGAAGCCCGCGGGCATTTCGGTTTCATCCGCCGCCGCCTGCGCTTCGACCGCGAACAACCGCGTCGTGCCGGGATGCGCCGAATGCCCCTTGGCGATCACCGGGTTCCCCGCCGCGACCGCCGCCGCGAAGTCTCCGCCTGCGATGCTGTTGAACGCGAATGGAAAATTGTTCGGCCCGAAGACCGCGACCGGCCCGAGCGGCCCGAACTGGCTGCGAATGTTCGACGCCTTGTCGATCGTCGCCGTCACCCACGAGCCGTCCCGCGCCGCGGCCGCCGCCTGCCGCAACTGGTTGATCGTCCGCGGCAACTCGGCGTCCTTCAGCCGCGGAGCCACCGGCAACGCCGTCTCCTGATGCGCCATTGCCACCAAGTCTTCGGCCCGATGTTCGATTCGCTCCGCATAGCGCTCGAGGAACTTGGCGAACCGCTCGCCGGGCCAGTTCGCGACGATGGCCGCCGCACTCGCCGCGGCCTGCAGCGTGCGCTCGATCTCCGGCCAGGGACTGATGGGATACTTCGCCGGCAACGGCTCGGTCGTTTTCGGATTCGCCGCCTGAAACTCGCTCGTCCCCGCCGATTCGACCCATGTCCCGCCGATCAGAACTTTTTCCCGCGTCATGATGCGTGTTCCCGCGTATTGTAAAGCGTATTTTCTCCGCCCCATCTTCGCGGCAACGAAGGGAAAACGCCAGTCACGACATTCACTCACGTGAGGCGAGCGTCGACGCGTCAGCCCGCCGCGTAGCCGGTGGAACGCTCCCGCCCGATCAGCTACGATCGATCTCGATGCTCCGTACTGGTCCGTGTTACGCGGAGGTTCCATGCAGGGCGCGCCCTCGGCCGATTCTGTCGCTGCGTTGATTCTGGCGGTCGCTCAGGCCGCGGATCCGGCTCTGCCGCTCTCGCTCGCGGAACGGCGTGTCGCGCTCTTTCGAGCCGTGGGCGAACTCATCGAGGCCGATCTCTGGACGTGGGTCACGGGCACCCGCAATCCCGACCACCACGGCGACGCCATGCACACGCGGTATGTCGACCACGGCTTTCGCTCCGACGAAGAGCGCGGCGAGTATCTGCGGATCAGTCTGCATCCGGACTTGGCGCCGGTGGCGTATGCCGCGTTGACGGACGCCATGAACCGCGGCACATCGATTACGCTCTCGCGGACACAACTGGTAGATGAAACGTGCGATCCCGGACGCCGTGTGATGCAGGAGTGGGAGGCGGCCGGCTTCGGGGACTTCATCATCTCCGCGTATCCGCTCGATGCGCAAGGGCACACCGCGCTCGGCTACCATCGCCGCTATGGACGCCCGAAATTCAGCGAGGCGGACCGGCAAATCGTCAGTCTCGCGTTCGAGCGCGTCCCGTGGCTGCATCAGTCGAACACCCCCGCGGAGACTGCGGCCCAGGTCATTAAACTTTCGCCGAGAGAACGGCAGGTCATTTCCTGCCTGATGAAGGGCGACAGCCGCAAGCAGGTGGCCCGCGTGCTGAAGCTCAGCGAACACACCATCACGGACTACGTCAAAGCTCTCTATCGCAAGTTCGGCGTCAACAGCCGCGCCGAACTGTTAGCGAAGTTCCTCGACGGCGAACTGTCGCATTGACCCCCGCATTCGCGGGGATTGTGCGATTGGTCGGACAATTTTAGCGTCGAGAGCCGCAGGCCTCGGTCATGTCGTGACTTTGCACGATCTGTCCGCGGATGTCTGCCAACCATGCACCGCACGTGCGACCAGCCAAGATCCGCATTCGATTGGCGTTTTCAACTGCTATGAACGAAAAACCTATGCACCGCGACGTCCATCCCTTCACGGAATGGATGGACGTCAAGCTGGCGAACCTGCTGAAGCGAGTCGAGACCAGCGAGCCGTATCGCCGGATATTCCATCCGGACGCCGATCCGAAATTCGTGCGGGCCGCGGCGAAGTGCCTGATGCTGGAAATCTTCTCATATAGTTCGCACGTCACAGAAGCCACGTTCACGGCCATCGGACGGATGCCCAAGAACCGGCCCGACTTGATCCGCATCCTGGTCCGGCACGTCGTGGAGGAAATGAACCACGGTGAACCGGCCCTGGTCGATTTCGCCAAGCTGGGGGGCAATGAACAAGGGGCGCGCCAGCGCCGAATCGCACCAGCCGCATTCGCGCTGGCCGCAACGGTGCGGATGCTCGCCGAGCGGGAATCTCCGTTCGCCAGCCTGGGATTCCTGTATCACTTCGCAGCGTTGACGCCGATCCTGAACCACAAATTGCGGGAGCAACTTGCCCGCAACGGATCTCCGAACGTGATTCGGAAATCCATCGACGTCCGTGTCGACAAGGGCTTGCCGCATGGCAGGGGACTGCGCGATCTGATTGGACGCATCGCAGTGGAGTTCGCCGAAGCCCCGGCGGAAATCGAGTATGGCTTCGACTGTTTCGGAGCGGTGCACCCGCTGCCGGTCTGGGACGCAGCGTTGCGGCACGCGTTGTCGGAGTTGGGGGGCTATTGACCGATTCCTGCCGGACATGTCGGGCCGACGCCGCGGCGCACCCCAGCGGCCGTCACTCCGCGATGGCGTATTTCTTCAGCTTGCTGAAGAATGTGCTGCGTGGCAGGCCGAGCAGGCGCGCGGCGCGGGCCTTGTTGCCGCGGCATTGTTCGAGTGCGGAGATCAAGAGATCCCGCTCTTCGTTCTCATCCAGCTTACGCCAGGCGTAGGCGTCGTGTTCCGCCGCGGGCTTTCGCAGCACGTCTTTCCTCACGAGCGGCGATGTCCTGGTCGACGCCGCTCGATTCGCCGCAGATCCCGCCGACTGCAAATCGGCCGGCAAGTCGGCGACGGTCACCGTCGGTCCATCGGCGAGGACGACCGCACGTTCAATGACGTTTTCCAGTTCGCGGATGTTGCCCGGCCAGGCGTATTGCATCAAGGCGTCGATCGCTTCGTCGTCCAGACCGATGACCGGCTTGCCGCTGCGCGCCGCGGCCCGCTTGAGGAACCGCATCGAGAGTTCGAGCAGGTCTTCGAGTCGCTCGCGCAGCGGCGGCAGCGTCACGCTGATGACGTTCAGCCGATAGTACAGATCCTCGCGAAATTTGTTCTCGGCGATCAGTTGTTCGAGGTTCTGATGCGTTGCCGCGATTACACGGACATCGACGCGGACCGTCTCCGATCCGCCGACGCGTTCGAACTCGTGTTGCTGCAAGACGCGCAACAGTTTGACCTGCGTCTCTGCGGAGATATCG
>CAZDGB010000120.1:0-19109 GCA_964504645.1 uncultured Planctomycetaceae bacterium
CCGCCCGCTGCTTGAACCGCAATAGACGCCGATGCGTTGCATGGGGTGTGGTCTCTCTCTTTGATGAGTCGAAATCTTGGGGTGGCCGGGTCAGAGGCTTGGCGATGGCCCGGAACAAGGGACGAGCATCGTTCCCACCTCACCGGGCCTTCCGCAAAGCCTCCAGACCCGGCCACCCCGCGCGATATCCCTCCGGTCGTGGTACAGATTCGGGTGGCACGCCCCTGAGGCTTTGCGAAGGGCGTGGGGTTTCGCCTGTTCGCCACGCCCATCGAAGACTCTGGGCGTGCCACCCAATCCAAACTGTACCATCCAACCAGGTTTTCCACCTGAGAGGCACTCTTCGCCCGTTGACTTCCCGCGTGGCGCTTTCTCCCACACGGCGGTTCATGTTACCTTTGAGCCGCAATACCGGCGATGTCCGCTCCCGCAAAAATGCTCGCGGGTGCAGGAGCGGATTTTCGGTTTTACTCCCCTCTCCTCTGGAGGGAGAGGGGCCGGGGGTGAGGGGGAGGCCATCGACGTGGCTCGTGTGCAAGGACCAAAGTTCGTCCGTGACCCCCCCTTCATCCAGCCTGCGGCCACCTTCTCCCTCCAGGGGAGAAGGGAAAGACCATCCACCGTGACGACACCTCGCTCGCCCAGGAAATCCACGATGTTGTTTCGCTCTCTCTTGGCATTCGGTCTGCTGTTCGCCGGAATCGCTCTCGTCGCACAGGACGCGAAGAAAGCCGACGAAGAAGACTTCTCCGCCGAGTTGCCCAAGATTCCCGGCAAATCGCCGGCAGAGTCTCTGAAGGCCATCAAACTCATCGACGGCTTTCATGCGGAACTTGTCGCCACGGAGCCGCTCGTCCGCTCGCCGATGGGGATCGACTTCGACGAATACGGCCGGGCCTACGTCGTCGAACTGCCGGAATACAACCAGTACGCGAGCTCCAATCCGCACGGCAAAGGGTCGATCCGACGGCTGGAAGACACCGACGGCGACGGAACGTTCGACACGGCGACCGTGTACGTCGATGAGTTGGATTACCCGACGGCGGTTGCTTGCTGGAACGGGGGCATCCTGGTCGGCGTCGCTCCGGACATCCTCTTCTGCAAAGACACCGACGGCGACGGCAAGGCCGACACCCGCAAAAAACTCTTCACCGGCTTCGGCCAGGATAAGGCCGGCGAGGGAATGCTCAACTCGTTCCGCTGGCGGATCGACAACCGGTTCTACATTCCGACCGGTCTCGACGGCGGCGAAGTCGCGACGGTCGACGACGAATCCGCGCCGAAGATCAATGTCCGCGGACAACATCTGCTGCTCGATCCGCGCAGCATGAAACTCACCGCCACCAGCGGCGGCGGCCAGCACGGCATGAGTTTCGACGATTGGAACTTCTTCGGCTTCGTCTGCGGCAACAGCGAGCCGTCGCACCTCATCATGTACGACGGCCGCTACCTCGCCCGCAATCCGTACCTGACGGCCCCGGCGGCGTCGGTCAACATCGCGCCGGACGGCAAATACACCAAGCTGATGCGCATCAGCCCCGTCGAACCGTGGCGCATCCTCCGCACGCGGCTGCGCAAGGCCGGCACGATCCCCGGCTCCGATGAAGGGGGCGAGCCGTCCGGGTTCTTCACCGGCGCGACAGGCATCACGGTCTATCGCGGTGACGCGTGGCCCGCCGAGTATCGCGGCAACACGTTCGTCGGCGAAGTCGCCAACAATCTCGTCTACCGGGCGAAGCTCGAACCGAACGGCGTTGGACTGACGGCGCATCGCGCGGATGCCAAAGCCGAGTTCCTCGCCTCCGCCGACAACTGGTTCCGGCCGGTGCAGTTCGCCAATGCGCCCGACGGCACGCTGTGGGTGCTCGACATGTACCGCGAATTGATCGAAGGGGCCGCGTTCATCGCGCCGCAGATTCTCAAGCACATGGACGTGACGGCGGGCGCTGACAAAGGCCGCATCTACCGGATCGCGCCGCAGGGTTACAAGTTCCGTCCCGCGCCGCGCCTGGGCGACGCGTCGACCACGGATTTGGTGAAACTCTACGAACATCCGAACGGCTGGCATCGCGACACGGCGTCGCGGCTGATCTATCAGCGGCAGGACAAAGCTGCGGTGCAGCCGCTCAAGTCGCTCGCCGCGAATTCCCTGTCGCCGCTGGCCCGCGTGATGGCGTTGTATTCGTTGCAGGGATTGTCGGCGCTGGAAGCAGCGCCCGTAATCGCGGCGTTGAAGTCGTCTGTGCCGGAAGTGCGGCAGCATGCGTTGCGGTTGGCGGAATCGTTCGCCAACGACGCCGAGCTGCGCGAGGCCGTCCTGCCGTTGGCGAGCGACGACGACTTGCGGGTCCGCTATCAGACGGCGTTCACGCTGGGAGCGTTCGCCGGCGACGCCGTCACGGAGCGCCTGAAGCAAATCGCCGTGAAGGACGGCGCCGATCCGTGGATGCAGCTCGCCGTGCTGAGCTCCATCGGCGACCGGCGGGCCGAGTTCTTCACCGCGCTCTTGAAAGACAAATCGCGAGCCACGGCGCACCTCCGCGCGATGATCGTGAATCTCGCCTCTCAAATGGGCTCGGCGAATTCGCCGCAGGAGCTCGCCGTGTTCTTGCAGCAGGTGGATGCGCTACCGGCGGAGGACAAGGCATTGGCGTCCGACCTGATGAAGACGATCATTGCCATCCGCCCGGCGATTCGCGACCTCATCGGCGACGGGGAAAAATCGAAGATGATTCTGGCGGGGCTGATCCGCGACGCGCAAGCGACGGCGGGCGACGATGCGAAATCGCCGGAGCAGCGGGCCGCCGCCGTCCGCACGCTCGCCGCGGCGAAGTTCGCGGACATCGCCGAATTGTTCGGCACGCTCCTCTCGTCGTCGCAGCCGCAGCCGGTACAGGCCGCCACGCTGCAAACCCTGGCGCGGTTCGACAGCGAGCAGATTCCCAAGCTGATCGAAACGGCGTGGCCGTCTCTCACGCCGCAATTGCGGGCCACGGCGATTGAGACCTGGTTCACGCGGCCGGCATGGATCGCCGTGTTTCTGGACGCCGTCGAGAACGAGACGATCGCCCGTGGCGACGTCGACCCGGCCCGCATCGCGCTGCTGCAGAAATCCGAAGACAAAGAACTGCGCGACCGCACGGCGAAGCTCTTCGCCGCCACGGCGTTGGCCCGGCGTCAGGAAGTGGTCGACGCCTATCAGAAGTCGCTGGAGTTGAAGGGCGACGTCGATCGCGGCCGCATGGTCTTCCGTAAGGCGTGCGCCGCGTGCCACAAGCTGGAAGGCTTTGGCGAATCGATCGGGGCCGATTTGAACGCCATCAAAGACCGCGGCACGGCGGCGGTGATGCTCAACATCCTCGACCCGAACCGCGAGGTGAAGCCGCAGTTCCAGGCCTACGTCGCCGCGCTCGACGACGGCACGACCGTGACCGGCATGATCACCGCCGAGACGGCCAACAGCCTGACGATCCGCAAAGCCGACGGCATGAGCCAGACGCTGTTGCGGGTGAAGATCGAAGAGCTGAAGAGCACGAACCTGTCGTTCATGCCCGAGGGCCTGGAGAAGCAGATCGACGCCGAGGCGATGGCCGATTTGCTGGCGTATTTGAATTCGATCAAGTGATGGTTGGTGCTGATCAGCTTCAGAAAGGCATCTCTCGCAAAGACGCGAAGACGCCAAGGATCGCAAAGCAGCCGGGAAGGAATAAAGAGTTTTGCGCACAGAGACACAGAGGTCACAGAGTAAAGAAGGGCAGGAAATGAGATCTTCTAATTAAGTGTTTTCTCTGTGACCTCTGTGTCTCTGTGCGCAAAAACTCTTCCTGTCTTCTCTGCGAACTTTGCGACTTGGCGTCTTTGCGAGAGATGTCTTTCCGAATTTGTGGAGACATCCTTTGAAACAACCTGTTGACGAATGCCGCCCGAAATCGGCTTCTGAAACAAGCCCAGCTATCCCGCATTGTGCAGAGTGATGAAAATCGGGGTTTTCGCGTGTTTCGCCATGCGCCGGCGCGCGCCGGGCGTCACGCGAGCGACATGCAGCAGCCACTCAGCAGCCATGCAGCGGCCACGAAGTTGCATTTAAACAACCGTCGAGCGCGCCTTCCGCGGCATTCGTGAACAGCAGCGAATTCGCGATTTTCCCGGGGGTTTTCACCCACTCGGTCTCTCTCGATCCGCCAAACCCCGCCCAAACGTCGCTTCAGACGCCCCCATTTTTTTTCTTTGGAGCCATTCCGCGACAAGCGCGAGCGCAACTTCTATGGGACCGGGGCGAAGTCACGGCTTTTTCGGGCTGAACGTCTGCACGACGTGCGGTTCGTGGCCCGGGGTGCCGCCGGCGTTCATGGCGAGGTTGCCGCCGTCCATCGGGATGAGCGTGCCGGTGATCCACTCCGAGGCATCCGACGCCAGCCAGACGGCTAGGCCCATGATGTCGCTCGGCCTGCCGATTCGCCCCGCGGGAATGCCGGAGAGGAAGCGGGCTTCGAGCGTCGCATCGTCCTGCATGCGGGCCGCAAGGCTCGGATTGAGGACCTGGGCCGGCAGCACGGCGTTCACCCGCACGCCGCGGTGCGACCATTCGGTGCTGAGTTCCCGCGTCATCTGGGCGACGCCCCCCATCGCGATGCTGTAGGCGATGTGCCCGCGGCCCATCGCCGTGACGCTCGCCAGCGACCCGATGTTCATGATCGACCCGCGGCCTTGCGCCAGCATCCGGCGGCCCGCCTCCTGGCACATCGCGAAGCGGCCGATCACCAGGTTCCGCAGCACCCGCTCCAGATCGGCGATCTGCAGGTCCTCTGGCTGCGCGAGGTGCCCGTCGCCGGCGATGTTGCCGAGGAAATCGACCCGGCCGAACTCCGCATCGACGCGGCGAAAGAGTTCGGCGATCGCCGCCGGATCGGATGTGTCGGTTTCCGCCGTAAGCGCCTTGCGTCCCAGCTTGCGAATCTGCGCCGCGGTGACTTCCGCCCCGGCAAGATTCCGATCGACGAGCATCACATCGGCCCCGGCTTCCGCCACGCCGAAAGCCGTCGCCTGCCCCAGCCCTTGCGCGGCCCCGGAGACGACCGCAAGGCGGCCCGTTAGATCGAAGAGATTCATGGTTTTGCCAGTTGCAAAGTGCGCTGAATCCGTGTGAGGCACCGTTCCCGGCCGAGAATCGCCAGCATCTCGAACAGGCCGACACCGACCGTCTTGCCGCTGACGGCGATCCGCAGCGGGTGAATGATCTGCCCGATCTTGATCCCCCGCTCGGCGACGAAATCGTGGACCAGCTTGTCGAGCGTTTCCGAGTCAAACGGTTCGATCGTTTCGAGCCGCTCGGCGATAGCCGTCAGCAATTCCGCCGCTTCGGGAACGTCTTTGACTTTTTGCTTGAGCGATTTCTCGTCGTAAGCGAGGTCCTCGTCGGCGACGAAGAATTCCTTGTAATCGAGGATGTCGCTGAAGATTTTCAGGCGGTCGCCGACGGCCGTGATGACCTGGCCGAGGAATTCACGGCTCACCGAGGGGAGTTTCGCATCGCCCGAGAATCTCGCGCAGCCATCGATCTTCTCCTCCAGCGGCAACTGGTTCATCCAGTGCTGCTGGTAGCTGTTGAGTTTGTCGACGTCGAAGCCCGCCGGGGCTTTGACGATGCGGTCGAGCGTGAAGTTCTGGATCACGGTGTCGAGCGACAAAATTTCCGTCTTGTCGTCGAGCGACCAGCCGAGGCGGGAGAGCGCATTCAGGATGCCGGCGGGCAAGTAGCCCAGTTTTTCGTAGTATTCGACCATCACGGGGTTCAGCGTTTTGGAATCCCCGAGGCCGAGTTGCGGAAAAATCTCGTCGGCCCGGTCGAACATCTTTTTCAGTTGCGGGCTGTTGCGGAGCTTATCGACGTCGCGCTTGCTGAGCTTCTTCGTCGAACCCGGCGCCGTGATGAACGGAATGTGGGCGAAGACCGGCAGCGTATTGCCGAGCGCCTGGTGCAGCAACACCTGCACCGGCGTGTTGGCGAGATGTTCCTCCGCGCGGATGATGTGCGTGATCTGCATCGCCGCGTCGTCGACCACCGTGGCGAAGTTGTAGAGGAACGAACCGTCGCTGCGCATCACCACCGGATCGGGCATCAGCGACGCGTCCCACTCGACGTGGCCGCGGACTTCGTCGTCGATGGCGATCTTCTCGCCGCGCGGCACCAGGAACCGCACGACACACGTTTTTCCCTGGGCGATGAGTTCCTCCTGCTGAGCCGGCGTCAACTCCAGCGAACGCCGGCGGCTGGTGTAATTCCGCTTGGCGGCTTCGTCCTCCTTGCGGTCCGCGGCGATCTGCTCGGGCGTCTCGAAGTCGCGGTAGGCTTTCCCCTCGGCGAGCAGCTTTTCAACGGCGGCGCGGTAGATGTCGTTCCGCCGCGATTGGAAGTAGGGCTCGTGCGGGCCGCCGACCTTCGGACCTTCGTCCCAATTCAGACCGAGCCACTCGAACGCGCGAAAAATGGGCGTCAGCGCCGCCTCGACGTTCCGCTGCTGGTCGGTATCGTCGATGCGAAGGACGAACGTGCCGTGATTGTGTCGAGCCCACAGCCAGGCGAAGAGGGCCGTCCGCATGCCGCCGATGTGCATGTAGCCGGTGGGACTGGGGGCAAAGCGCGTGCGGACGGGAGGCATGGAGGTAGGGGGTGGTGGGTTGGGGGTTGGAAAAAACGAATCATCCAAGATGGACTGAATTCGTTTTTACAACAAACAACTCACAACCTACAACCTCCCACCACCAAACTCACCCCACGCGGCGGCGTTCGGTCGGGAGATCGAGCAGACCCTGCACGAGCCGGATCAGTTCCGGGTAGTGGAACGGTTTTTCCAGAAAGCGGGCGTCGCGGGCGGCGTGGCCCGGCGTAGAGGAGAGGACGACGCGCGGCACTTCGGGCCACGCCGTCGGCGGCAGTTCGTCGCTGTGATGATCGTCCAGATCGACGACCACAACTTTTGGCGGCAAACGATCCGAGAGCACCGGTTCCGAGCTGCGCCGGCGTTCGACGCGGGCGCCCTGCGGCTCGAACACCGCCTTTAACACGGCGGCCGTCTCGGAGAGGCCGTCCACCACCAGAACTCGAGGCGTGTTCGTCACGCGGCGTCCTTGCTGTCGTTCCTTCACCCCGCGACTCATTCGCGCGGCGGGGAAAGATAGCGGCCCCCGCCTTTTCTGTCAAAAGCAAAAAACCGTGGGAAAACTGGCCCCTCGCAGAGACGCTGAGGCGCTAAGACTCGCAAAGAGGACAGAAAGGCATAAGATTGCAGGCAGGCTGGATTTGAGGTCGGCTTTTCTTTGCGAACCTTGCGTCTCCGCGCCTTTGCGAGAGATGCCTTGGATTGGGAGCAGTGCAGCGATGTCGCCCTTGGAATTGCCGTTGGACGTGCTGGTGGTCGCGCCGCATCCGGATGATGCGGAGATCAGCGTGGGGGGCTTGCTGCTGGCTGTGAAACGGCAGGGGTTGCGGACCGGCGTGATCGATCTCACCAACGGCGAGCCGACGCCGTTCGGGTCGCCGGAGATTCGGGCAAAAGAGACCGCCGCGGCGACAAAGATTCTGGAGCTCGATTGGCGGGCGAATCTCGGCCTGCCGAACCGCAGCCTCGAGCACACGCTGGAAGCCCGCCGGCAACTGGCGAGCGTCTTCCGCTGCACGCGGCCGAGGATTTTGCTGTTGCCGTACTGGGAGGACGCGCATCCGGATCACGTCGCGGCAACGGAGCTGGCGGAGGCGGCCCGGTTCTGGGCGAAGTTGTCCCGAACCGACATGCCGGGCGAGCCGTTCCATCCGCCGACGGTCTTCTACTACTGGAGCATTCATCTGCGGATCCATCCGCAGCCGGCGTTCGTCTTCGACATCAGCGAAACGATCGAAGAAAAGATGCAGGCCGTGTGTTGCTACAAGAGCCAGTTTCTGACAGGCCGCTCGCAGGAATTCCCGACGCCGCTCGACGACATCCGCGACCGGGCCCGCTACTGGGGCTGGTCGATCGGTGCGAAGTACGCCGAACCGCTCGGCAGCCGGGAGAATGTCGGCGTGAAGTCGCTCGCGGAGTTCTTATGAAGCGGGATCGTCCGAGCCGGAAGCGTAAGCGACGGACGCACGTTGCCTCATTCCGTCGCTTATGCTTCCGGCTCGGACGAACGGCGAATCAGTTCGCGCTGGACGAGGCCGGGGCATTGATGCGGCCTTGGGCGCGGATGGTGATCGGCTCAGAGCGGCCGCTGATGGTGATCGTCAGCAACTCGTCGAACGCGCCGGGTTCGCTCGGCGCGACGATCGTGATCGGCACCTTGTGAATCACCTTGGTGTCCTCCGGCAATTTCACGCGGAGCGATTCGTCAGACTTCTCCCGCTCGATCTTTTCGATGGTGATCGGCTTGCGGCCGCGAACCACCAGCGGGACCGTACGGGTTTCGCCCGGCGTCAGGTTGCCGAAGGCCAGGATATTGGGCGTCAGCGTGATGTCGGCTTCGACGCTGCCGTAGACCAGGAGAGGAACCTGCGGGTTGTTGGCGTCGTCGGTGATCAGCGTCAGATGATCGCGGAGCGCCCCGGCCGGAGCGCCCGGCTTGACTTCCACGAGCAAATCGTAGTTCACCAACCCGTTGCCGCGACTGGTTTCACGGGCTTCCGCGGAAACCTGGTCGTTCGAGGACTTGACTTCACGGATTTGCCAATCGGGCCGGCCGGCGTAGGCAACCTTGATCAACTGCTTGGAACCGGCGCCCACGTCGACCGTGCCGAAGTTAACAGCTCCCGGGCTGAAGACGACGTCAGTGCGGATGTAGGCATGCAGCGGCAGACGGACCTCTGCGACCGCGCCTTTGGTCGGCTCGTAGAGATGCACGGTCATCGTCGCGTCGCGCTTCTTCTCGTAGTTGACCGTGTTGACGTTGATTTCGATTTCCGCCGTCTGGTTGCTGGCCAGCTTGTTGACGCTGTCAACGACCGTGGCGCGGAAGCAGGCGCACGACGTGTTGACCGACGTGATCTGGATCGCCTCCTGGTAGACGTTTTTGAGCTTGATGCGGAGTTTGCAGTCCGCGCCTTTCGCGACCGAGCCGAATTCGACCGTTTGCCGGTCGAACATCTTGCTGCCCCAGTTTTCCTGGCCCCAGGCGGAGATTCCGCCGCACAGAACGAACAACGGGACCAAACCGCATCGGACAGACAACCGCCCAAACATGTTGCACGCCTTTTCTGTCACCGTCCGTTGGCAGGGGAGAGATTGGGAAACAACCTGGTCCGACAATTTTCTTGCGTTCATCGACTCAGGCAGGAGACGAAATTCATCCGCTAAGCAAAAACCGTCCCATCGTCTGGAATTTTTTGATCAGCCGCAGGCTTCTGACTGCCAATTCCAACTTGCCGATTGTTCCTTCCGCATTGCAAGGTTCGGCTGTCACACGCATTGCGGGCTTCCTGTTCCCGCCCACACACTCGTCTCCGCCGCTGGTAATCATTACACCGGGGATGCGGGCGCGGACTTCCCTCCGTCGACGTTCGCCGCAGACACCCCGTGCGTTATTGTGCACCAGATGATCGATTCCGGCAAGAAATTTTTTGCGGCAACTTGCGGCGGCACGCAAAAACGGCGGCGGTTGGCGATACACCTTTCGCCTGTTACCATACGGTTGCAACTACTGACAGCAAGGGCCTTTCTTTCGTCAAGACCCGATTTGTCTGGCGGCGGAGAACTGCAGCATGAATCGCCTCGCCCGTTGGAAGATCTTCGCTCTCGCCGCAGGCTTGGCAGCCACTTGGTTTGCCGTGCCGGGATTTGCGACGGCTCAGGACGAAGCCGACCGCCCGGCCATCAAAAAGAAGGGTGCCGTGGCGGCGGACGGCGAGAAAAAGGCCCCGCCGGTCGCTAATCCGTTTCCCCGCCGCATTCCGTCCCCCGATTTGGACGGGGGGATCGAGTGGCTCAACACGGGCGGGGAAATCTCCCTGAAGGACCTGCGCGGCAAAGTCGTGCTGCTCGATTTCTGGACGTTCTGTTGTATTAATTGCATTCACGTCTTGCCGGACCTGGCCTACCTGGAAAAGAAGTTCGACAAGGAACTCGTCGTCATCGGCGTCCACTCGGCGAAGTTCGACAACGAGAAAGAGACCGGTAACATCCGCAAGGCGATTCTGCGGTACGAGATCGCCCATCCGGTCATCAACGATGCCAAGATGACTGTCTGGCGCAAATTCGAAGTCAACTCCTGGCCGACCATCGTCCTCATCGATCCGGAAGGGTTTTATTGCGGCGCCGCGCCCGGCGAAGGAAATCGCGAGGTGTTGGAGCAGGCGATCAGCAAGGTGATTGCCTACCACAAGAGTAAGGGAACGCTCGACGAAACCCCGGTGCAGTTCGCCCTGGAGCGGCATAAGCAGCCTCCCACGCCGCTGAAGTTCCCCGGCAAGATTCTCGCCGACGAAGCCGGCAAACGGTTATTCGTCTCCGACAGCAATCACAACCGCATCGTTATTTCTTCACTCGACGGCAAACTCCTCGACGTGATCGGTTCGGGAGAGATTGGCCGCAAAGACGGCCCGTACGACCAGGCCCAGTTCGATCATCCGCAGGGGATGTGCCTCGTCGGCAACAAGCTCTACGTCGCCGATACGGAAAACCACCTGCTGCGGGCCGTCGACCTTGAAACCAAGATCGTCTCCACGCTGTCGGGGACCGGGAAGCAGGGCCGGATGAGCCGAGACGAACCGCTGACTTGGGAACTAAAAACGACCAGTCTCAACAGTCCATGGGACCTCTATGCCTTGGACGGCGTTCTCTACATCGCCATGGCCGGGCCGCATCAAATGTGGTCCCACAAACTCGGCAGCAATGCGATCCAGCCCTACGCTGGATCGGGCCGGGAAGACATCATGAACGGCACGCTCCAGGAATCGCGCTTGGCGCAGCCGTCGGGGATCGCATCGGACGGTTCATCGCTGTTCGTCGTCGACAGCGAAGGCTCGTCGATTCGGAAAATCTCCACCGACAAAGCCAACGATCTGAGCAACCCGACCGGAACCGTTGAAACGATCGCCGGGTCGTCCGATCTCCCCGGCGGCCGCTGCCTGTTCGAGTTCGGCGACGTGGATGGCGTCGGCGAGCGGGCCCGTTTGCAGCATCCGCTCGGCATCGTGTTCCACGACGGCAAACTGCTCGTCGCCGACACCTACAATCACAAGATCAAGCAGATCGATCCCGAAACCAAGCAGTGCGACACGTGGCTGGGCACCGGCAAGTCGGGGACGGACCTCAATCCGGTGCAACTTTACGAACCCGCCGGCCTGACGGTCGCTGGCGACACGCTGTTCGTCGCCGACACGAACAACCACCGAATTCTCGCCGTCAATCTGGCGTCGAAGTCGACGACGGAATTCCAGATCGCCGGGTTGGAGCCGCCGAAGCTCTCCGACGACCTGGAAACCGACACAGACGACGCGACAAGTCCGGCGGCTCAAGTTGCCACAGCAAAAGTGAAGCCGGGCGACGCCGTGCGTGTGGAGATCGGCTTCAAACTGCCGAGCGAATACAAATTGAGCGATCAACTCCCGATAACATACACCGTGAAGGCGGACGGCGATCAGACGGTTATCGATGCGGGTCTCCTGGGAAAACGAACGAAAGCCAAAGTGGCGGATGGCGTAGCGACAATTGAAGTGCCGGTAGCAAAAGCCGGCCAAGCGGAGTTAATCGTCTCGTTGACTTACGGTTATTGCCGAGACGCGACGAGCGGCGTGTGCAAGATTGCCACGTCGACCTGGAAAATCCCGGTGGAAGCATCAGACGATGCGAAACCGGATACGTTGAAACTAACGGCGTCACCAAAGTAAGACGGAGCGACAAAGCTCGGCTTTCGCTTTGGAATACCGGGCATTCAATGTGCCCACGACGAATTTCAGGGAAACAGAGGAAGCCCGGCTTTCCAAAGCCAAAGCCGGGCTTCGACGGATCGATTGATGAACCTGGAACTGCAGCGCATCGCCCAGAAAGTCTCCGCGGGGGAGCGGGTGACGTTCGACGAAGGGGTGTTCCTCGATGAACACGCCGATCTGTTCACACTCGGCCGTTTGGCGAACGCCGTGCGCGAGCGGAAGAACGGCAACTTCGCCTACTACAACACGAACATCCATCTGAATCCGACGAACGTCTGCGTCTACCGCTGCCGGTTCTGTGCGTTCCGCGCCGACTTGCGGGCGGAGAAAGCCTATGAGTTTTCCGACGACATGCTCCGCGAACGCATTCTCGAAGGCCGGGCGAACGGGGCGACGGAGATTCACGTCGTCGGCGGGCTGCATCACCTAAAGCCGTTCGAGTGGTATCTCAACGTGGTGCGGGTGTTGCACGAGACGTGCCCGGAGATCCACATCAAGGCGTGGACGCCGGTCGAAATCCACTGGTTCAGCCACATCACCAAGCAGCCGGTGGAATGGGTGCTGGAGCAATTGATCGACGCCGGCTTGGGCAGCATGCCGGGCGGCGGCGCGGAGATTTTCCACCCGGAAGTCCGCGAACAGATTTGCGAGCACAAGGCCGGCTCTGACGAATGGATCAACATCCACCGCGCGGCTCACAAACTCGGCCTGCGGTCCAATGCCACGATGCTTTACGGCCACGTCGAAGCGGCGATGCACCGCGTCGACCACCTCTGCCAGTTGCGGGCCTTGCAGGACGAAACCGGCGGCTTCCAGACGTTCATCCCGCTGGCGTTCCATCCGGAGCACACGAAGCTCGACTACATTTCCAAGCCGACCGGCTTGATGGACCTGCGGATGATCGCTCTCGCGCGGATCGTGCTCGACAACTTCGACCACGTCAAAGCGTACTGGATCATGCTCGGCGAGAAGATCGCGCAAGTCGCGCTGAGCTTCGGGGCCGACGATATCGACGGCACCGTGGTGCACGAGTTGATCTACCATGACGCCGGGGCCAAGACGCCGGAAGGCATGACGGTCGAGCAGTTGCACCGCATGATCCGCGAAGCGGGGCGCGTTCCGATGGAGCGCGACACTCTCTATCGCCGCGTGATTCGCGAAGGCGCCCAGTGGCGGGTGGGCGATTCCGTCTTGAGCGACGCTGCGCAGAAGCGTCCTGTTCTGGGAGCCTGAGATGCCCCTCCGCGTGCAATCGCTCGACCACGTGACGATCGTGATCAAGGATCTCGACAAGACGCGGCAGTTTTACGTCGACGTGCTGGGGATGCAGGAAGTCCCGCGGCCGAACTTCCCGTTCGTCGGGCAGTGGTTCCAGGCCGGGGCCACGCAAATCCACACGATCCTTGAAGCCGTCGGAACCGGCAAAGCCGGCACGGCGGTCGAAACCAACAGCCGCGGCCACCACTTTGCGTTCCTGGTGGAGAATGCCGAGGAGGCCTACCGCGAGGTCTTCAACCTGGGCTTGCCGATCGTCAGCCCGCCGAAAAAGCGGCCGGATGGGGCGGTGCAGGTGTTTGTGCAGGACCCGGACGGCCACCTGGTGGAATTGTGCTCGTTCGCGAAAAAATGACGCCGGGTTCGGCTGGCGAGCAGTCCGAAACGTGGATTATACTTCGAGCCGTTCACTTCCGAGCGCGGGCCGGGAATCGGCCCCCAACGAGCTGACGCAGGAGAATCTCGCCGCGATGGCCTCCAACCTGAACAAGCAACTGGTGTTCGGCTCCTTCGGCGCAGCGGGGTTTGTGGCGCTGTTGTGCGTGCTGGACCTGGCCCTCGGCTTCCCGTTCAACCGCAGCATGCTGCTCGACATCCTGTTCCTGGTCAGTTCCGCGATCGTCGCGTACCTGGCGTGGGATGCGTACAAGGATTTGACGTAGGTTCGGTTAGCCGCTCTACAACGTCACTTCTTTCTTCTCCGACCGTAGATGGATCGTCTTGCGGTCCATATGGTGCATGCTGGTGAGGTAGCGAACGGTGCCGCTTTTGGCGCGCATCAGCACGGAATGCGTCGTCGCGACGGGACCGCTGACTTCCACCCCCTTCAGCAGCGGGCTGTCGGTGATGCCGGTCGCGGCAAACAGAATCTCGTTGCCGCGGGCGAGGTCTTTCGAGCGGAAGACCGTGTCGAGGCGGTCGCCCCAGCCGGCGGCGATGAGCGAAATGAGTTCATTTTCGTCCCGCGGCCAGATCTTTGACTGCATGCCGCCGCAAAGGCACCGCAGCGCCGCCGCGGCGAGCACGCCCTCCGGCGCGCCGCCGATGCCGGCGTACAAATCCACCGTCGAAGAGTGGAGCGCCGGAGCCAAGGCCGCGGAGATGTCGCCGTCGGCGATCATTCGCAGCGACGCCCCCACCCGGCGGACTTCGTCGATGTAGGTCTGGTTGCGCGGCCGGTCGAGAATCATCACCACGACGTCGCGGACGTTCTTGTGCAGCAGTTTCGCCGTCATCGCAATGACTTCCGACAGCGGCGCATCGACGCTAATCGGCAGCGACGGATCGGCGACCCACGCCTTGCGAACTTCCGGCGGGTACGCCAGTTTCTTCAGATAGAACGCCGGAATGTCCATCAGCGCCGGCCCGCCGTCCTCGGTCGGCATCGCGGCGGCAATGCAACTGATGGAGTTCGGCATCCCCTTGCTCAGGTTCGTCGTACCGTCGATCGGGTCGAGGGCGATGTGGAATTTCGGCGTGCCGTCGCGCCAGGTACCGATCCGTTCGCCTTTGAACAGCCCGGGCGCCTCGTCCTTGATCCCCTCGCCGATGACGACTTCCCCGCACATCTCGGTGAGGTCGAACATGCCGCGAATGGCGTCGCTGGCGGCGGCGTCGGCGGCTTCCTTGTTCCCCTTGCCCACCCACTGCATGCAGTTCAGCGAGGCGATTTCGGTGGCACGGAGAAAGTCGAACTCGAGCAGGCGCTGGACGTCGTTGGACATGGAGGAATTTGTGTGTTGAGGGAAGCGGATTGGAAATCGCGCTAACACACTACAACCAACCCCGCGCTTTGGGAAGCCGTTCGATCAACGCTTGCGGGTTCGCGGCAGCATCCATGACGGGCTGACAGCGCGCCGCTCGCCTTATTCCGTCACGAGCGACAACGGCGCCTTCGCGTCGCCGCGGAATTGGCTGACCGAACCGACGGGCAACTGGTACTGGAATTCCCGGCCCTCGATCTGACCGCGCCAGAAGAGAGGCCCGGCGGCGGGGAAGCTATGCATCATGCCGGGCGCCAGGACATGTTGCGGGCTCCATTCCGATTCTCCCGTGCGAACTTCATAGGTCATCGGTTCGCGGGAGAGGTTCCGAATCTGCGTCGTCGGCGTCGACAACCGCAGCACCAGATGCTCGCCTTTCAGTTCGATCGCGTCCCACGTCAGCGGCACTTGGGCCACAACGCGTTCCGGCAACACGGTCTGAGCAGACAGCGATTTCGCAAACGTCGCTTCCCAGCCGCGGCGGAATTGCGCGGCGATCAATTCGTGATTCACCGGCTGATCCATGGCCGTCGACGCCAGGCAGCGTCCCGACGACTCCAGCTTCGCCGGCCGGACCGACTCCAACCCCAACTGTCGGCGGCGATGCGAGATCTTGCGGGTCGTCAGGTCGAATTCCTGCGACCAGGTCAGCGGGAATTCCGCCAACGGCTGCCAGGGATGGTTCATGTCGGCCCGCTCGGAAATCGTCAGCCGCAATTCCCGTCCGCCGAACCGGACCGGCGCTCGCGACAAGACGGCGTCATCGTTCGTGCGGGTGACATCATCTTTCGCCGCTTCGAGGTACATCGGCTGTTCAAACGACAGGACCGATTTCAACTGGGCCGTGCTTTCGACATCGATCAGGCCCGGCAACGCGAGGGCGAGAAATTCGCGCTCGGCGAGCCGATGAAACGCCGAGTCGTGGAAATCGTTGACGTGGAAGCGGCGCACGTCGCTCGTCGCCAGGAGCGTCGTCCACGCCGTCACCGCATCCTTGGCGATCGACATCTGCAAGCCGCCGGTCGCGATCTCAGCTTTCGATTTCGGCCCGGCGAATTTCATGATGGGAATCTGATCCGACGGCGGAGCCAGCGCCGCCATCGTGACCCCCAGCGAAATCCCGATCCCCGCGTCGCTGATCGTGATCTCCGACGGCCAGAACTTGGCCCGCGGCTGCCAGACCGGCATCGGCCAGCGGCCGAACGTGATCACTCGGTCCCATTGCCCGTCGGTCCGGTCTTCCAGTTGCTTCAGCATCTGCGGCACGCCGGCGACGACCTGCTGCGAAATCTCGCCGCGCTTGGCGTACAGCCCTTCCGTCAATCGCTGCGAGATGCGGTCGCGCAAAATCGGCAGCGGAAACGTGTCGACGCCGTTCGGCTCGGTGACGTACCAGTTGTCGTTCTCGATCGGGAAATCGGCGCTGATGAGTTCCATCCGCAAGCGGCGCGCTTCGATCTTGGGCCGGACGACGATGTTCAGCCACGCCGGCCGATTCGCGCCGATGACGACCTGCATCGGCCCCGCCTGGGCGCGCAGCAAACGGCCTTGAATCTCGGTGCCGAGAACGGTCATCGTCAACGGCTGCATGCCGATGGCAATGCGCAGCTGATTGTCCGGCAGCGGCTCCATCCGCGCGGTTTGCACTTGCCCGGCGTATTGGACACCTGCGACCGTCACCTGAAACGTGTTCCAGCCGCTGCCGGTCTGCTGTGTTTCCGCGCCGCGCGCTCCTTGCAAGGCGTTCGGCGGAACCTGGCCCGGCAATGCTGTCGCCAGCGACTTGAGCAAATCCGCGCCGATGTGCACGGTGACGGCCCGATCCATCTCGCCGCCGGGGACGAAACGGACTTCATTCTGCAACTGGCTGACTACGGTGCGGTCGATCTGCCAATGCTCCGGCGGACGCGGCGGCCGGCTCGGATTCAAGAGCCAGTCGTAGACTTCATCTTTGGCAAAGACGCGGCTGCCGATGTTATGGCCGCCGTTCGGCAATTCGCTGTAATACGCCGCGCCCCCTTTGGCGCGAATCGCGTCGACCAGCGACGTCGAGGCGGTCGTCGGCACGACCTGGTCATCGGCCGCGTGAAACGCCCAGACGGGGACCTTCGTGAGGTGGTCCGTTAATTCGATCGGCCCGCCGCCCGAGACGGCGATCACCGCCGACCAGTGGTCCGCCGTGCGCGACGCCAGCGACCAGGTGCCAAACGCCCCCATCGACACGCCGGCGAGAATTCTTCGTTTCGGATCGATGCGGTAGTTCTTCTCGGCGTCGGCAAGAATCTTCATGGCCCGGTCGACGTCGTCCCGGTCGTCGGTCCAGCCACCGAGCAACCGGCTGTCGAGATTCTCACACTGCGGAAAGACGGCGAGGAACGGCAGATTGCTCCGCCGATGAAACACGTTCGGCCCCAATCCCGCCACGAGCGGCGCCCGTCCGTCGCGGCCGCGGGCGCTCGCCCCGTGCAGCCAGAGAATCGCGGGGTAAGATTTGTCCGGCGTGTACCCCGCGGGAACGAAGACGACGTATTTGTGCGAGCCGTGCTCATCTTTATAGATGCGATCGACGAACTCACCGGTCGCGGTGGGTTCCGCGGCCGAAGCGAGTGTCGACAGGCAAGTGCCGATCACTAGAGCGCCCGCGAGCATCCGGAGCGCATTCCGCGAAGTCTGGCACGTGGCCTTCGTCATGCGATTCCTTTCGCAGTCTTCAACAGGTCCGCAACGTCTTGGCTCCAGAATGTATCGGACGTTCCGCCCTGCGGCGGCGAAAGGCATAGCTCAAGTTGACGGGTTCGGCGTAAACTCCATCGTCCGCCGGGACGGATTGAACCGGTCAGGCAAACCAGGACACGTTCGTCAAACTCGCTGTAATTTGCTTACTCTGAGATACGCTATGATTCGCCTGGAAACGCCCCGATTGTTATTGCGAAGTTTTAAGCCGGACGATGCCGCCGCGTTGTACGAACTCGATCACGATCCGCTGGTGGCAAAGTTTCTCGGCCCGTATGCACTGAACGATGTCGCCGCGTATCGCGAGCGAATCGTCACAAGCTATGCGCGTTATGCCTATCGGGACGACGGCCTGGGACTGTGGGCGGCGGTGGAAAAGTCTGCGGGTGAATTCCTCGGGTGGGTCTGCCTGCGGCCGGCGGGAGATTACCGTTTCGCCGCTGAAGCCGGTTTCACGGCGGATGACGCGGAACTCGGCTATCGCTTGCGATCAGCAGCCTGGAACCGGGGCTACGCGACGGAGGCGTCGCGCGGTCTGATTTCGGACGCATTCCATCGAGATTCGACGCCGCGCGTCGTCGCAACCGCGTTGGCCTCGAATGCCGCGTCGTTGCGTGTCATGGAAAAATGCGGCTTGCGCCGCCGCGGCGAGTTCCAACTCGCCGGATTCGACGCCGCGTCGCTCGTCTACCGCCTCGCGCGGCAGGAGTTCTTTGCGTGACAAACGATTCTGTTCTGAAATACGAACTGGCAGTTTTCGATTTCGACGGCACGCTGGCCGATTCGCTGCCGCGGCTGCTCGGCATTTTCAATCGTCTGGCGGAGCGCTACCGGTTCCAGAAAATCACGCCGGCCGACGCCCAGGAATTGCGCGTGCTGGACATGCAACAAGCGCTGAAGCGATTGCGCATCCCGCTGTGGCGCGTGCCGATCATCTCCTGGCAGGTGCGGAAACTGGCGCGAGCAGAGACGGCGGACATCTCGTTGTTTCCCGGCATCCGGGAACTGCTGCCGCGGCTCGTGGAGCGGGGCGTGCAACTCGGCATGGTCAGCTCGAACTCGTGGGAGAACATCGAGCGAGTTCTCGGCCCGCAACTCGCCGGGCTGTTTCGCCATGTGGAATGCAACGCATCGATCTTCGGCAAGCGACCGAAGCTGCGCAAGGTCGCACGGAAGAGCGGCGTGAGCGCCGACCGCATCCTTTACATCGGCGACGAACTCCGCGACCTGCACGCCGCCCGCGCCGAACGTCTCCCTTTCGGCGCCGTCACTTGGGGCTACACGCCGGAGAAAGTGTTCCAGGAACACGCGCCGGAAGAAGTCTTCCACACGGTGACGGAGATGGGCGCTAAGTTGACCGGCAATACTTTTTCGCCGTAACCCTAATTGCCCGACCAGGATTCGAACCTGGACAAACAGAACCAAAATCTGTTGTGCTA